>NZ_JACYVT010000004.1:0-519163 GCF_014842725.1 Pseudomonas sp. CFBP 13602
TGCATCGCCGATGGTAGTGTGGGGTTTCCCCATGTGAGAGTAGGTCATCGTCAAGATTCAATTCCGAAACCCCTATCTGCGTGAGCAGGTAGGGGTTTTGTCTATAAGTAGAAGTCCTAATATTTCGCTGAGGTTGGCTAAGCCAACCCGGCACACGGAATTTCTTGACGACCATAGAGCATTGGAACCACCTGATCCCANGCTTCACAACCTTAGTGCAGCCTGTATCTCAAGTTGTCGCGCGTTGGTTCAGGTAGCGCTGGATGGCGTCCACGCCGCGCTGTAGATGCTCTCGCAGCAACTCGACAGCCCGTACTGCATCGCGCTGTCTTGCAGCCTGCAACAGGTTGCGGTGATCGTCCTGAGCCATGTTGCGCAACCCCATGGCTTCCAGATTGAAGCGCAGGAACCGCTCTTCCTCGATCAGCCCTTCATCTATCAGGTTCAACAACCGGCGGTTACCGGCCTGTGCGTATAGCGTCCAGTGGAAGGCCCGGTTGAGACGACTGATCTCGACGTAGTCCGAGGTCCGTTCCAGGCGCTCGATGCAGTCCTGGGCGAAGGCGAAATCAGGCTCTTCCAGCAGGGGCACCGACAAGCGCAAGGCCTCGCACTCCAGAAGCATACGCAGGGCGTAGGTTTCCACGGAATCGTGATTGATCAGTGGGGCTACCACTGCGCCCTTGTGATGCACGACTTTCAGCAGGCCTTGTGCTTCGAGTTGACGCAGGGCTTCGCGCACGGGCATTCGACTGACGCCGAACAATGTAGCGAGTTCTTGCTGCCGGATGGCCATGCCACAGGGCAGGCGCCCGTCGTAGATCGCTGCGCGAATCCTTTCTTCGATCACCGAGCGTGCCAAGTGCGCGGGCACCTGTTCACTGCCCAGGATACTGGCCAGCACAGTGGATTTTTCAGTCACGCCAAACAGCCTCAGTCAATTTGCGCCATCCTGACGTAAGCAGTTACACATTGAAAGATGGCAGGTTTGAATAACGTCCCAGCCAAGCCGATAGCCAGACGAAGTGCAGTGCCGAAGCGACGAACAGGCTGCACAGGGTCATGAGAAAGTGATTTCATCGTGCCATTGTTTTTTGTCATGCGCCCCCGCACCATGGTGGGCTGAATTGCCTCCCTGGCGGATCGAACACGTTGGTTACACGGCTGAAGTACCTACAGACGGTGCGCTGTCTCGCGATCGCCTTTGCCTTGGCAGGCACGTTGCTGGGCGGGCTTCGCGCCGACTGGGACTTCAATCAGATCAGTCGCCGTGCCGAGGCGCTGTATGGGCCTCTAGGTGAAGGTGCGCAGCGCATTGATGCGTGGCAACGGTTGTTGGCAACCCAGAAGCCGCTCAGCGAGGGCGAGCAGCTGGAAGTGGTGAATCAGTTCTTCAATCATCAACTGCGGTATCGAGAAGATCTCGATCTGTGGCGCGAAGTCGACTATTGGGCCACGCCGGTGCAGTCGCTGCTCAAGGGTGCCGGCGACTGCGAGGACTACGCGATCGCCAAGTACTTCAGCCTGCGCCATTTGGGCGTCGCGGCGGACAAGTTGCGCATCACTTACGTCAAGGCGTTGCGACAGAACCGTGCGCACATGGTACTTACCTATTACGCCACACCGACGGCCATGCCCCTGGTGCTGGACAGTCTGATGGACCCAATTCTGCCTGCCAGCCAGCGCCAGGACCTGCTGCCGGTCTACGCCTTCAACGGTGAGGGCTTGTGGCTCACCGGCGCTGGTGGCAACAAGAAGGTAGGGGATACCAAGCGCCTGTCGCGTTGGCAGGACGTACTGAAGAAAATGACCGCAGAAGGCTTTCCGGCGAGTCTGGATAATTAAGTGGAGCAACGATGTCTCTGTTCAAACAACTGTTGATCGCGATATGCCTGTTTCTGGTGGTGGCTTTCACTGGCAGCTTCATGGTCAGCCTGGAAAGTTCGCGCACTCAGTACGTCAACCAGCTGCGCTCCCATGCCCAGGATGCGGCCACGGCGCTGGCGTTGTCGCTCACGCCCAATATCGACGACCCGGCAATGGTCGAACTGATGGTCAGCTCGATCTTCGACAGCGGCTATTACGCCAGTATTCGCGTGGTCAACCTGGCGGACGACAGTGTCATCGTCGAACGTGCGGCCGAGCCGGACGGCAGCGGCGTGCCGGCCTGGTTCGTCAAGATGATCAACCTGGCGCCGGCCGGCGGTGACGCGATCGTCAGCCGCGGTTGGGAGCAGGCAGCCCGGGTCGAGGTGGTCAGCCACCCGATGTTTGCCGTGGCCAAGCTGTGGCAGGGCGCGTTGGGCAGCCTGGGCTGGTTGTTGCTGTGCGGCGCGGTCAGTGCCGCGCTGGGTGCGCTGCTGTTGCGGCGCCAGCTGAAGCCGCTGGACTACATGGTCGAGCAGTCGCACGCCATTGCGCGCAGGGAATTTCTCAGCCTGCCGGATCTGCCGCGCACTCCCGAGCTGCGCCGGGTGGTGCAGGCGATGAACCAGATGGTGGAAAAACTCAAGGCACTGTTCCACGAGCAGACCGTGCGCAGCGAACGGCTGCGTATCGAGTCGTACCAGGACAGTCTGACGGGCCTGGCCAACCGACGCTATTTCGAGATGCAGCTGCACACCCGTGTCAGCAATCTTGAGGAAGCCAGTGCAGGCTATCTGGTGCTGTTGCGCATCAACGACCTTGCGGGCCTCAACCAGCGCCTGGGCGGACAGAGAACCGATCAGTTGCTGCAGGCGGTGGGGCAGCAGTTGCTGCGCACCTGTGCGCGCCACCCTGAGACGCACAACCTGATCACCCGCAGCCGGGGTGGGGAGTTTTCCATACTGGCACCGGGCATGGTGCGCGAAGAGGCGCAGCAGCTCGCTCAGGAGCTCGACACGAACCTGCGCAGTCTGGCGCAGACCGGCGCTACCGATCTGCTGCCGGTGGCTCACCTGGGACTGGCGCCGTACACCCCCGGTGACGACCCGCAGGCATTGCTCAAGCTGGCGGACGAGGCCCTGGCGCAAGCCGAGGGTGCCGGCGAGTGCAATTGGGTGTGTCTGGAGCACATGGCGCTGGCCACCGTGGAGAATGACCACCACGCCTGGCACATGCTGCTCGACGAGGCCTTGGCCAAAGGCCGCTTCCAGCTGTACTTCCAGCCGGTAGTGAGCAGCGTGGATACCACGCATGTGCTGCATCACAAGGTGCTGTCGCGGCTGATCGACGAGCAGGGCCAGGCGGTCGCTGCTGGGCGATTCCTGCCTTGGCTGGAACGCTTCGGCTGGTCGGCGCGACTGGATCGGCTGATGCTGGAGCTGGTCCTGGAGCATCTGCGCAAGCACGATGCCACACTCGCCTTGAACCTGTCGGCGGCCACGTTGAACGATCCCCAGGCGCTGGAGGGTTTGTTCGACAGACTGGCGCAGCATCCTGCCCTGGGCCCGCGCCTTACCCTGGAGATAGGCGAGGAGCAGATTCCCGAGCAGAACGTGCTCGAGCAGCTCACGCGGCGTTTGCGCAGCCTGGGCTACAGCCTGAGCCTGCAGCGTTTTGGCGGGCGTTTCAGCATGATCGGCAACCTGGCCCACCTGGGCCTTGGCTACCTGAAGATCGACGGCAGCTACATTCGCGCGATCAACGAGGAAAGCCACAAGCGTCTGTTCATCGAAGCCATTCAGCGGGCAGCGCACAGTATCGACTTGCCGCTGATTGCCGAGCGGGTCGAGACGGAAGGGGAGTTGCAGGTGATTCGCGAGATGGGCATTGCGGGCGTGCAAGGGCAGCTCGTGGGCGAGCCGCAGCCCTGGAAGCTTGGCTAGGGCTGTTGCGCGTGCCTTCGCCTGCCTTCGGACCGTGCCGTTTCGGGCGCGGTGGTGAAGGGGGCGCAGGCTTCAGATCAAGCCGGTTTCGTCGTCGTTGATCAACTGATTCAGGCCACCAAGCGCTACCCGTGCGCTGGAACGATCCTTGAGCTTGGCCTGGGCCGCTGCCGGTAGATCGGTCACACGGATGATGCCTTTGCTGGTCAGTACCTGGATCAGGTCATCGAGTACCCGAATCATGTCCAGATCGCTCTGCTTGAGCTGTTTCAGGCTGGTTTCGACCACATCGTTGGCGTACCACGCCTGTATCTCATGATGATCGGCAGGCAGGGTTTCTGTGGCCTCGGCAAAGGCTGCCGCTTCCACGCGGACCAATGCACCTTGTCGATCGCGTTGCACGTAGAACATCGAAGCGCTCCCATCGAAAAAAACCTGCCGAGACTGCAGGGCAGCCTCGGCAGAGATTACACGGATTCAGAACCAGTGGATGACATTGGCGGCCAACCCGATGGGCTGACCGCCGACTGCATCAGTCGTGGTGCTTGACCAGCAGGTCGCCACCGGAGATCAGCGACTTGATGGCATCGGTGCCGCTGCCCCAATGCGCATTGTCGACCTTGATGGTGACGTCTGGCGTGACCGTGGCCGAAGCCGAGGTCATACCGCCCTTGGTGCTGATTTGCAGAGTCGAGTTGCCGGCCGTGTCGGTGCTCAGCTTCAGGTAGTTCGCCAGGTTGGTCTCGGCGTCCGATGGCAACAGGTCGGACAGATCAAGCTTGTCGCCCTCGGCATGGCTGAAGTCCTTGATGGTGTCGGTACCTACGTCACCGGTCTTCCACACGAACGTATCTTTGCCGGCACCGCCGAAGAGCACGTCGTTGCCGGCGCCGCCGCGAATGGTGTCATCGCCGCGCTGGCCATAGATGATGTCGTTGCCATCACCACCGTTGAGGAAGTCGTTGCCCCCCTTGGCGACGGTGAACAGGCCGGCCTGGCCGTCTGAGCTGGCAGCGCCGACGTTGAACTCGCTGGCGTGCTTGGTGATGTAGTCATGCACCTGCTCGGAGGTGACGGAGCTGGTGTTGGTGACCGACTTCACGTACTCGCTCAGCGCCGTCGTGCCCTCGGTGGTGACGCCTGCCTTGGTGAAGGAGATGGTGTCGCCGAACAGGATGTCGTGACCCTCGCCGCCGTTGATGGTGTCGCCACCGGCAGTGATGAGGCTGTTTTTCAGTGCCGCAGCGATATTGGTGACGTCGATCTTGCTTTGTACTTCGCCATCGCTGTCGAATTTCTGCAAGGTTGCCACGGTGGCGCTGTTGGCGTTGTTGCCAACACCGATGGCTTCCACGGTCGACACCTTGGCCAAGGCTGCGAAGCCTTCGGCGGAGCCATCGATGACGGCACTGGTGGTGGTAGAGCCGTTGCCCTGGCGATTGCCGGCAGCGTCGAGGTAGTAGTTCGGTTCGCCGTCGGTGATCAGGTAGCTGAGCTTCACCGCGCCAGTGTTGCTGGTGGCCTCGGTACCGTTGAACCAGGTCGCCGCCTTGAAGAACGCCGACTCGTAGTTGGTGCCACCGGTTGCCGTGATCGCATTGAGGCCCAGGCCTGCCTTGATGGCATCCACCGACATGTTCGGCGTCAGCGTCAGCGTGGCGCCTTGCTTGGAGTCGGTGCCAAAGTCGACGATGGTCACCTTGACCGTGCCGCCGCCCAGGTTCTGCGAGAGCTGCTGGATTGCGGTGGCGACCGAGTCCTTCGCACTGGCCAGGGTGTCCTTCATGCTGCCCGAGCGATCCAGGATGTAGGCGATGTTGTAGCTGGCGCCGTTCTGGGTCTGGGTCGGGGTCACGTCGCCGACGATGATGTCGCGGCCGGTGGTGCCGTCCAGCGTTTCGGTGCCGGCGTTGCCGGTGATCACACTGTAGCTCTGCTGGGTCGCCACGACGTGCACGGTCAGCGTTTGCTCGGCCGCCGATGCGGCCTCGGCATTGCCGTCCTTGGCAGTGGCATTGACCTTCAGGTTGATGTCGCCGACCGGGGCGTTGGCTGCGGTGGTAAGCGTCAGGGCAGACAGGTTCCAGGTGCTGACATCCGCCGTCTGGGCAGTGCTGCTGGCCGTGAAGCTGTGCGTACCGTCGCTGAGGGTCGCACCGGCCTGGATGTTGGAGATCGTCGTGGTCAGGGTTTCGGAGCCGTCACGGTCGACCAGTTCCGAAGAGATCGCTGACAGCGCGATTGCCTTGCCGGCCACGCCGGTGTTGCTGGTGGTGGCCAGCGTAATGTTGTCCAGCAGGCCGCCGAACGAGTTCTTGTCCACCGAAGCGAAAGTCAAGGTCTTGCTCGCCGTGCTGTCCACCGGCAATTGCAGGCTGTAATGCACCATGCCCGGTGTGGTGCCGTTGATCACGGCCACAACCTTGTCGCCCCACATGACCTTGATGTCGGAATCGCCTTCATGGCCTTTACGCGGCGAGTAGTCGAAGTCCAGCGTGTACAGGGAACCGGCCTTGGCGTTGGACACGACGGTGTAGAGGTCGCTGGCATCGCTTTCGCGGCCTTCCAGTTCGATGACCTTGGTGGTGCTGGCCGTGCCGTTGTAGACGCTGTAGGGATTGACCTCGATGTAGTTGCCGGCGTTGTCGGTTTTCCATGCCTCGCCCAGTTGGCTGACCTGAGCGCTGGTAACGGTGTTGGCATCGGCTGCCAGCGACCAGGTGGTCGGGCTGGCAACGCTGAGCAGCGGGGTGTCGCTGACGGGCGCCACGGTGACGTTCAAGGTGCTCACGGCACCGGTATCAGTGGTGTAGGTGACCGTCGGCAGGCTGCCGCTCCAGTTTTCGTAGGCCTTGATCGGGGTGTAGGTGTAGCTGCCATCGCTGGCGATGGTCAGGTTGCCGACCGTTACCGACTGGTTGCCGACGGTTGCGGTGACCGGCGCCGAGGCATGGCCGCTGGCGTCCATCGCGTAGTTGGTGCCGCCGATGCTGAACTTGGCCACGGTCAGGCTGTTGTCGCCGTCGCGATCATTGGTCAGCACGTTGCCGTTCAGCGTGGCGCCTTCATCGACCGTGGCGGTATCGACCACCAGGTTGTTGTCGATGATGTTGATGGCGACACTGGCGTGGGCCGGATCTGTGGTCAGGCTCTGGAAGTTGCCACCGGTGACCGAGTCGATGGTCACCACCAGCTGTTCGGTGCCTTCGCGCAGTTGATCGCTCAGGGCGCTGATGGGGAAGGTCGCGGAGGACTTGTCGGCGTCGATGACCACGGTGGTCTGACCCTGGAAGTCGGCGCCGTTGGCGGCCTTGCCCGAGTAGTTCAGGGTGACGGTGACCTGGCTCTTGGTTTCGTTGCTCAGGGTCAGGGTGTAGATCGCCGACTGACCTTCGATGATCCGCTCGGCACCCGTGATACCAATGGTGGTCTGTGGACCGGTCACGGTAGTGGTGGCCGAGACGGCCTGGTACTGCAGGTTTTCGAAGTTGCCGTCGATCAGCTTGCCGTCGGCAGCGCTGGCGATGCCGGCAATGGCAACGGTCAGGATACCGGCGCGCGATGCATCGTTGCCCACCGTGTAGTTGACGAAGCCTTGCTTGGCATTGGCAGCGATATCGATGGTCTGGCCGTTCGACAGTACCAGTTTCAATGCCTTGTCGGCGGCATGGTCGAGCGTGGCGGTGTACGTGATCACGCCGCCGTCGTTGACCGCCGAGGTGGCGTTCAAGGTGACCTTGGTGGCGTCGATGGTGTCGTTTACCAGCACATTGACCGGCGTGGTGCCTGGGACCAGCGTGACGTCGCCGCCACCGGTCACATTTTGGATAGTGCGGCTGACCGAGTCGGCATCCTTGTAGACGTCATCCAGCGGCGCAGCGACCGTGATGGCGCTTGCCGAGGCACCTTTGGCAATGCTGATGCTGTCGCCATTGCCGATGTCGACCCGGACGGTTTCCAAGGCGTTGACGGTATTGCCGTGCAGATCGGTCAGGGTCGCGGTGTATTTGATCACACCGCCTTCGACTGCCTGCGGTTCGGCGGACAGGGTCACGACCACCGCTGGCTTGACTGCCAGCATGCTGTTGGCGACCACCGAAGTTGCGCCGTTCACGCCATTGCTCTGCACGCCAGTATCGGTCACTTCGACCGACACCTGGCGCACGGTGCTTTCCGGATGCTCGCCGGTCGCCTGGAACTTGATCGAGTTGATCAGCTCCTGATACGCGGCACGGCTGGCCATGCCTTCCAGGGTGATGGTCATGGTGCCATCGCTGGCAACGCCACCGACCTTGTAGCCAATGCCTTGGGCAGTGGTGCCATTGCCGGTTTCGAACGCCGAGCTCAGGGTGTCACCGGCCATGGTGTTCTGGATGATGATCTTCGCACCCTGCAGTTGATCGCCGGCGCTGTTGTCCTTGTCGCTGATGCTCAGGCCCGAGACCAGGTTGACCGATTCTGCCGAGCCTTCGTTGAAGACTACCTGCTCGTCCATGACCACCACTGGCGCGGTGTTCACGGCGTCGACGATGACGTTGAGCGGCTGGGTGACCGACGCAGGGTTGGCCAGGTCAGCGTTCTCGGTGGCGATGGCCTTGACTGTCAGGGCCAGAGTGCCGATGAAGTCGGTCGGCGGCGTGATGGTGAGGGTCTTCAGATCCCACTGGGTGATATCGGCCGTGCCGTTGCCACCGGCTTCGGAAACATAGCTATGGTTGGCACCGTCGCGCAGCACCGCGCCCTCCGGGATACCGCTGATCTGCAGCACATGCTGCTCGGATTTATCGGCGGTGTCGCCGAAAGTCACGTTGATGGTGCTCAACTGGATCGCAGTGTTTTCGGCGCCGTGGTTCAGTTCGTAGCCGGCGTAGTAGCCATCACCATTGCCGTCGACGTGCGAGGTGACGTTGATGCCCTGGTTCACCAGGTCAGCAATGTCGGTGTACAGCGGCACGCCGCTCTGACCGATCGAGGTCGCAGGACCCTGGTCGACCGACAGGTTCAGGTCGTAGAAGCCTGGACCGTTCTGGTTGTGATGGTACAGGTCGAGGCTGTAGTAGCCGGTTTCAGCGGGGGTGATGCTGCCGCTGAAATCGCCCGAGGTCGGGTCGACACCGGCACCCCAATGGGCGGTGCCCAGGTCCTTGCCGCCAACGTTGATCAGCAGGCCGTCGTCGGCCTTGCCGCTGAAGGTGTAGGTCTTGCCGGCTTCGAGGAAGATCAGGCCGGTGACCTTGGTCCCGGTGCCCTGCACGATGTTGCTGTCACCGACATCGGCGATGACCACGCCCGGACGGCTGCCCGCTGCTTCGATAGTCGATTTGATCTGTGCAGGATCGGCGCCTTCGCCGGTCGTGCCCAGGCCCTGCAGGTCGGTGTAGGTGTACTTGATCAGACCGGTCGGAACGACGTAGCCCGGGGTCAGGCTGAGGATCGGCGCGTCGGCCACCGGCGCAATGTCGATGGTGACGGTGCCCGGCTGGCCCACCAGGGCATCGACCGTCGGGGTAAAGGTGAAGCTGGCGTAGTCGCTGCGCTGATCACCGGTGCCGGCGTTGTTGTAGGCATCGCTGCCCGACTCGTCGGCTACCGGCACAAAGCGCAGTGCGCCGTTGTCGATCTGGGCCTTGCTGAAGGTGGTGCCCACGTCGGCCTGGGTCAGGTCTCTCCACTCGCCATTGTCGTTTTTGAGTTGCAGCGAACCGTTGACCGGCAGGCTGGTGAACTTGATGCCCAAGTCGAGGCCGGGGTTGGCAGTTGGCTGGATGTTGAACGAGGCCCAGTCCAGTGCCACGGCGGTGTCTTCGGTGCCGCTGAGCTTGTTGCCCGCCACGCCGTTGTTGTCGCCATTGTCGCCGACCACCGGAGCATCGTTGTCGATGATGGCGGTGTTGACGCTGGCAGCCTGCGGGTTGACCACCAGGCTTTCGAAGTTGTCGCCGGTTGGCGTGGCGATGGTCACCACGACGCTCTCGCGACCTTCGACCAGGCTGTCATCGACGATGGGCAGCTGGAACTGGACGCTGGTCTGGCCCTTCGGAATGGTCACGGTGATGCTGTCCTGACCTTGGTAATCGGCACGTGTCGCGCTGCCGCCGTAGGTCAGGTTCAGGGTCACCTGGGTGTCGGTGTTGGTCGGGTTGCTCAGGGTCAGGGTGTAGACGGCCGACTGGCCTTCGGTAGCCGACGCATCGCCAGTCAGCCCGATGGTGGTCACGTCGATGCTGTCGCCGACCGGGGTCACGACCGGGGTGGTGTTCGGGGTCAGTTGCTCGTAGGTGCCGCCGGTGGCGCCAGTGATCGTGGTGGAGATCGAGTCGGCGCCTTTGTACACATCGTTGCCAACCACGTAGGACACCGACCCCGACGTCTGACCGACGGGAATGGTGATGGTCTGGTTGTTCGACAGCGTCACGACGACCGGTGTGCCGGTCACGGTGTCACCTACGGTCGCGGTGTAGACGATGGTGCCGTTTTCCAGCACGCCGCCTGCAGGCGTTTGTGCCGTGAGCACGACATTGGTGACGTCGGTAACCGGGTCGACAATGACGTTCAACGGCTGGCTGACCGACGCTGGATTGGCGACATCGGCGCTTTCGGTGGCAGTGGCCGTAACGGTCAAGGCCAGAGTGCCGTTGTAGTTGGCCGGTGGCGTGATGCTCAGGGTTTTCAGGTCCCAGCCAGTGATGTCGGCTGTACCGGTGCCGCCGTCGTTGGAAAGGTAGCTGTGGTTGGCGCCGTCGCGCAGCACTGCGCCCACCGGGATGCCGCTGATCTGCAGCACGTGCTGTTCAGAGCCGTCACGTGTATCGCCGAATGAGACGTTGATGGTACTCAGCTGGATGGCGGTGTCTTCGGCGCCGTGGTTCAGTTCGTAGCCGGCGTAGTAGCCATCACCATTGCCGTCGACGTGCGAGGTGACGTTGATGCCCTGGTTCACCAGGTCAGCAATGTCGGTGTACAGCGGCACGCCGCTCTGACCGATCGAGGTCGCAGGACCCTGGTCGACCGACAGGTTCAGGTCGTAGAAGCCTGGACCGTTCTGGTTGTGATGGTACAGGTCGAGGCTGTAGTAGCCGGTTTCAGCCGGCGTGATGCTGCCGCTGAAATCGCCCGAGGTTGGGTCGACACCGGCACCCCAATGGGCGGTGCCCAGGTCCTTGCCGCCAACGTTGATCAGCAGGCCGTCGTCGGCCTTGCCGCTGAAGGTGTAGGTCTTGCCGGCTTCGAGGAAGATCAAGCCGGTGACCTTGGTCCCGGTGCCCTGCACGATGTTGCTGTCACCGACATCGGCGATGACCACGCCCGGACGGCTACCTGCCGCTTCGATGGTGGACTTGATCTGCGCGGGATCGGCGCCTTCGCCGGTCGTGCCCAGGCCCTGCAGGTCGGTGTAGGTGTACTTGATCAGCCCGGTTGGAACGACGTAGCCCGGGGTCAGGCTGAGGATCGGTGCGTCGGCCACCGGCGCAATGTCGATGGTGACGGTGCCCGGCTTGCCCACCAGGGCATCGACCGTTGGCGTAAAGGTGAAGCTGGCGTAGTCGCTGCGCTGATCACCGGTGCCGGCGTTGTTGTAGGCATCGCTGCCCGATTCGTCGGCCACCGGGACAAAGCGCAGTGCGCCGGTGTCGATCTGGGCCTTGCTGAAGGTGGTGCCCACGTCGGCCTGGGTCAGGTCTCTCCACTCGCCATTGTCGTTTTTGAGTTGCAGCGAACCGTTGACCGGCAGGCTGGTGAACTTGATGCCCAGGTCGAGGCCGGGGTTGGCGGTTGGCTGGATGTTGAACGAGGCCCAGTCCAGTGCCACGGCGGTGTCTTCGGTGCCGCTGAGCTTGTTGCCCGCCACGCCGTTGTTGTCGCCATTGTCGCCGACCACCGGAGCATCGTTGTCGATGATGGCGGTGTTGACGCTGGCAGCCTGCGGGTTGACCACCAGGCTTTCGAAGTTGTCGCCGGTTGGCGTGGCGATGGTCACCACGACGTTCTCGCGACCCTCGACCAGGCTGTCATCGACGATGGGCAGCTGGAACTGGACGCTGGTCTGGCCCTTAGGAATGGTCACGGTGATGCTGTCCTGGCCTTGGTAATCGGCACGTGTCGCGCTGCCGCCGTAGGTCAGGTTCAGGGTCACCTGGGTGTCGGTGTTGGTCGGGTTGCTCAGGGTCAGGGTGTAGACGGCCGACTGGCCTTCGGTGGCCGACGCATCGCCGGTCAGGCCGATGGTGGTCACGTCGATGCTGTCGCCGACCGGGGTCACGACCGGGGTGGTGTTCGGGGTCAGTTGCTCGTAGGTGCCGCCGCTTACACCGGTGATTGCAGTGCTGACGGTATCAGCGCCCTTGTAGACATCGTTGCCGATGACATAGGACACCGAACCGCTGGTGGCGCCGACGGCAATGGTGATCACCTGGCTGTTGGACAGGGTGACCACCACAGGTGCGCCGGTCACCGGCGAATCGACGGTGGCGGTGTAGACGATGGTGCCGTTCTCGACCGCGCCGCCCGCTGGAACCTCGGCAGTGAGGACCACGTTGGTCACGTCGGTGACCGGGTCCACAATGACGTTCAATTGCTGGCTGACCGACGCCGGGTTCGCCGGGTCGGCGTTTTCGGTGGCGATGGCGGTGACGGTCAGGGCCACGGTGCCGTTGAAATCGGTCGGTGGGGTGAACGTCAGGGTGGTCAGATCCCAGTCGGTGATGTTGGCCGTGCCGTTGCCGCCGGCTTGGGCCGTGTAGCTGTGGCCAGCGGCGTCACGCAGTTCTGCACCGACCGGAATGCCGCTGATCTGCAGAACGTGCTGCTCGGAGCCGTCGCGCACATCGCCGAAGGAAACAACGATGGAGCTCAGCTGGATCGCGGTGTCTTCGGCGCCGTGGTTCAGTTCGTAGCCGGCATAGTAGCCATCGCCATTGGCGTCGACGTGCGGAACCACATCGATACCCTGCTTGATGATGTCGCTGATATCGCTGTAGACCGGCACGCCGCTCTGGCCGATCGAGGTCGCAGGACCTTGGTCGACCGAGAGGTTCAGGCCGTAGAAGCCTGGGCCGTTCTGGTTGTAGTGGTACAGGTCGATGCTGTAGTAGCCGGTTTCGGTCGGCGTGATGCTGCCGCTGTAGTCGCCCGAGGTTGGGTCGATACCTGCGCCCCAGTGAGCGCCGTCCAGGTCTTTGCCGCCGACATTGATCAGCAGGCCGTCGTCGGCCTTGCCGCTGAAGGTGTAGACCTTGCCCGCCTCGAGGAAAATCAGGCCGGTGACCTTGGTCCCGGTGCCCTGCACGATGTTGGCGTCGCCCACATCGGAAATGATCACGCCCGGACGGCTGCCGGCCGCTTCGATGGTGGACTTGATCAGCGCAGGATCAGCGCCTTCGCCGTTGGTGCCCAGGCCCTGCAAGTCGGTGTAGGTGTACTTGATCAGACCCGAGATACCCTGGGCCACGGACAGCACAGGGACGTCAGCCACCGGCTTGATGTCGATGACCATGGTGCCCGGCTTGCCCACCAGGGCATCGACCGTCGGGGTGAAGGTGAAGTTGGCGTAATCGCTGCGCTGGTCGCCTGTGCCACCGTTGTTGTAGGCGTCGCTGCCCGACTCGTCGGCTACCGGGACAAAACGCAGTGCGCCGGTGTCGATCTGGGCCTTGCTGAAGGTGGTGCCCAGATCGGCTTGGGTCAGGTCTCTCCAGCCCGTGCCGTCGTTGAACTGCAGCGAGCCGTTCGCCGGCAGGCTGGTGAACTTGATGCCCAGGTCGAGGCCGGGGTTGGCGGTCGGCTGGATGTTGAACGAGGCCCAGTCCAGTGCCAGTACGGTGTCTTCGGTGCCCGTCAGTTTGTTGCCTGGAACGCCGTCGTTGTCACCCACCACAGGAGCATCGTTGTCGATGATCGTGGTGTCGACGCTGGATGCCTGGGGATCGACCACCAGGCTTTCGAAGTTGTCGCCGGTCGGCGTGGCAATGGTCACCACGACGTTCTCGCGGCCTTCCACCAGGCTGTCATCGAGGATCGGCAGTTGGAATTGCACGCTGGTCTGGCCGCGCGGGATGGTCACGGTGATCGTATCCGGACCTTGGAAGTCGCTGCGCGAAGCAGTGCCGCCGTAGCTCAGGTTCAGGGTGATCTGCGTGTCGACATTGGTCGGGTTGCTCAATGTCAGGGTATAGGTGGCCGACTGGCCTTCGGTGACCGACGCATCGCCGGTGAGGCCGATGGTGGTGACATCGATGATATCGCCGACCGGGGTCACGACTGGCGTGGTGATCGGGGTCAGCTGCTCGTAGTTGCCGCCGGTTACACCGGTGATCGCGGTGCTGACCGTGTCGGCGCCTATGTAGACGTCATTGCCCAGCGCATAGGAAACCGTGCCGCTGGTTTCGCCGACGGCGATGGTGATGGTCTGGTTATTCGACAGGGTAACGACAACCGGCGCACCGGTGACGGGCGCACCGACGGTCGCGGTGTAGAGGATGGTGCCGTTTTCCAGGGCGCCGCCCGCAGGGACGGTTGCGGTCAGTACGACGTTGGTCACATCAATGCTGTCGCCCACTGGCGTCACGACCGGGGTGGTGATCGGCGTCAGTTGTTCGAAGTTGCCGCCAGTCACGCCAGTGATGGCAGTGCTGATGGTGTCCGCACCGTTGTAAACGTCATTGCCCAGAGGGAAAGAAACGGTGCCGCTGGTTTCACCCACACCGATGGTAATGGTCTGGTTATTCGACAGGGTAACGACAACCGGCGCGCCGGTGACAGGCGCGCCGACGGTGGCGGTGTAGAGGATGGTGCCGTTTTCCAGAGCGCCGCCTGTAGGGACGGTAGCGGTCAGTACGACGTTGGTCACGTCGATGCTGTCGCCGACTGGCGTCACGACCGGGGTGGTGATTGGAGTCAGTTGTTCGTAGTCGCCACCGGTGGCGCTGGTGATCGCGGTGCTGATGGTGTCGGCACCGTTGTAGACGTCATTGCCCAGCGGGAAGGACACCGAACCGCTGGTTTCGCCGACGGCGATGGTAATGATCTGGCTGTTCGACAGGGTCACGACGACAGGCGAGCCGGTAACAGGCGCGCCGACGGTGGCGGTATAGAGGATGGTGCCGTTTTCCAGGGCGCCGCCTGCAGGAACGGTAGCGGTCAGCACGACGTTGGTGACGTCGATGCTGTCGCCGACTGGCGTCACCACTGGGGTGGTGATCGGGGTCAGCTGTTCGAAGTTGCCACCGGTTACGCCGGTAATGGCTGTGGAAACAGTGTCCGCACCGTTGTAGACGTCGTTGCCCAGCGGGAAGGACACCGAACCGCTGGTTTCACCGACGGCGATGGTGATGACCTGGCTGTTCGACAGGGTCACGACAACGGGCGAACCGGTAACAGGCGCGCCGACGGTGGCGGTGTAGAGGATGGTGCCGTTTTCCAGAGCGCCGCCAGCAGGGACGGTGGCGGTGAGCACGACGTTGGTGACGTCGACGCTATCGCCAACCGGAGTAACAACCGGAGTGGTGATCGGGGTGAGCTGTTCGAAGTTGCCGCCAGTCACACCGGTGATGGCTGTAGAAACAGTATCAGCGCCGTTATAGACGTCATTGCCCAGGGGGAAAGAAACCGTGCCGCTGGTTTCACCCACACCGATGGTGATGATCTGGCTGTTCGACAAGGTCACGACGACAGGCGAGCCAGTCACTGGCGCGCCGACGGTAGCGGTGTAGAGGATGGTGCCGTTTTCCAAGGCGCCGCCCGCAGGGACGGTAGCGGTCAGCACGACGTTGGTCACGTCGATGCTGTCGCCGACTGGCGTCACCACTGGGGTGGTGATCGGGGTCAGCTGTTCGAAGTTGCCACCGGTTACGCCGGTGATGGCAGTGCTAACGGTGTCAGCGCCGTTGTAGACATCGTTGCCCAGAGGGAAGGAAACGGTGCCGCTGGTTTCGCCCACACCGATGGTGATGGTCTGGCCGTTCGACAGAGTGACGACGACAGGGGAGTTAGTCACTGTCGCGCCAACGGTGGCGGTATAGAGGATGGTGCCGTTTTCCAGAGCACCGCCAGCAGGAACGGTAGCGGTGAGCACGACGTTGGTGACGTCGATGCTGTCGCCCACTGGGGTCACGACCGGAGTGGTGATCGGGGTCAGCTGTTCGAAGTTGCCGCCAGTCACACCGGTGATGGCAGTAGAAACAGTGTCAGCACCGTTATAGACGTCATTGCCCAGAGGAAAGGAAACCGAACCGCTGGTTTCGCCCACACCAATGGTGATGGTCTGGTTGTTCGACAGGGTCACGACAACAGGCGAGCCAGTCACTGGCGCACCGATGGTAGCGGTGTAGACGATAGTGCCGTTTTCCAGGGCGCCGCCCGCAGGGACCGCAGCGGTCAGAACGACGGTCGTCGTGTCGATCGAGTCGACGATGTTGACCACCGCAGGCGTCGTGCTCGGCACCAGGCTTTCGAAGTTGCCGCCGGTAGCACCGGTGATCGTGGTGTTGATGGTCGTCGGGTTGTTGTAGACGTCATTGGCCGGCGCGGCGACATCGACCGACCCCGAAGACTGACCTGCCGGGATGGTGATGGTGGAGCCGTTGGAAAGGGTCACGGTCACCGGCGTCTGCGCCGGGTTGGTGAGCACGGCGGTGTAGGTGATGGTGGTGCCTTCGGTGACCGGGTTGTTGCCCACGGTCAGGGTCACGGTGGTGACGTCGATGGTGTCGTCGACACGGGTAACGGCAGGGGTCGGGTCGGTAGTGACCACCAGATCGCCACCGCCAGTGGTGCCGGTGACCACCACGGAAATCTGCGACGGGTCGATATATGGCGTGTTGGTGTCCGGTACGGTGACGTTGACCGCGCCCGTGGTCTGGCCTGCGGGAATGAGCACCGACTGGCCGTTGGACAAGGTGACGGTCAGGTCGCTGGACGGCGCCTGGGTCAGGGTGGCGGTGTAGGTGATCACGCCGCCGGCTTCGGTGATGGCGGTAGTCGCGGTCACGGTCAGCGTAGCGGTACGCAGGACTGGCCCGTCGGCATCGGTATCAGCGTTGATCGGGTTGGTATCGCCCACGATCTCCCGCGCGTTGGGGCCCGCAGCACCGTTCGGGCCTTCGGTGGGATAGCCCACGGTTGGATCGACTTCACCCGCGGTTTCACTGAGCAATACGAAGCTGTGACTGCCGCCGCCTTCACCGCCGGTGTCATTGGCGCCGGGGCCCGCAGCGGTGGCTTCGAGGTCTTGGGTAGGGTCAGCGCCGGCCGCGATGGCCTGCTGCAATTCCGCTACCGAAGGGGCCGCCTGGGCAGTGGCCGCGCTCAGATCAGTGCTGGAGTCCGGGGTGTTGGCGCTCCATTGCGTCTCGCGCCCCAGATCGATGGTGCGGCCGTCAGCCAGCTCCAGCGTAACGGCACCCGCCGCGCCGGTAACCACCTGCTCCCCGGCGAACAGACGATCCCCTTCGATGAGCACACGGCGAATCCCCTCTGGGGATACTGCGAACACTTGGCCAACAATGCTTTTGACGATGGCAACAACACTGCTCATGTAGGGGACTCTCCGGGGGTGACCATTCGTTGGTACGGTGCCTGAACATCACCAGAGACGGCGACGGGCATTCGGTACATTTTTATGCTGTAATATTGACGCCAACTAATTGTCTAAAAGTCGCAGAAATGAACTTTCTGACAATGTATTGACCTATTTGGCGCCATCCTAAACAATCCATTGTGTAATGTCACATTGATATTTCTTGGCTATGCAAAACGCCTCAACAGGGTGAGTTCATTGACGTCAAGACGGCTGCGACTGACGTTTTTTGCAGATGGATGTGACAAAAAAAGTCGCTTGTGAAATATCGCAGGGACGACACGAGAGATGTCCGCGCTACTTGGCCTGACCACAGGCTGCACGTAGCACGAATCCTGCCAGGCACAGGTTGGGCGCCGCGCAGCCTGTGCATGAGCGCGAGGTCAGCCCTGCGCCAATGATGCAAGTCATGGATGTGAAACGCATGTTGGCAAGTCATCGATGAATGCCGCACTGATAGTGCCGACCGATGGACATATATCGCATTGGAAAGTTCGCAATACTTAGTGTGCAAGTAATAACGGTTAACTCTTTGTGTTTATTGAAGAAAATCGCTGAGTGACACTCGGGGCAGCGAATGGCGACCGACCGTTGCTTGGCGAATGAGGCTGCAGAAGCGGGTGACTTGGCTCAGCGGTGAAACACCCTGGACGGCCATTCATCAAACGAGCCCATGCGCAGCCAGCCACCCCCGTGTACGCTGGCATCCGTTGTGCAAATACAACCCAAACCGCTACAAGACCAGGCGGGATTAAGCGATCCCGATGGGACCAAGGTGTTCAATGAGCGATAAGAGAGTGTCAGCGTGGATTCGGAATTAAGTTCGGTACTACTCAGCCAGGATCCACGCAGCCAGCACGACGACCCGTTGCTCGATGGCCTGCTGACCCTGTGCTCGCTGCATCACAAGCCCGCCAGCCGGGCCATGCTCACCACAGGCCTGCCGCTGCCTTCGCAGCGCCTGACCGCCGATCTGTTGCCGCGCGCCGCCGCGCGTGCCGGTCTGCAGGGCCGCGTGTTGCAGCGCAAGCTGGAGCAGATACCGTCCATCGCACTGCCGGCCATGCTGATGCTCAAGGATGCACGGTGCGCCGTGCTGCTGGGCTGGGAAGGCGATACCGCGCGCTTGCTGCTCAGCGAAAGCGATGGCGGTGAAGTGCGCGTGGCGCGCGAGGTGCTGACTCAAGACTTCACCGGCCGGGTGTTTTTCGCCCAGCCGCAGCACAAGTTCGACGTTACCAACGGCTCGCTGATCCCCCGCGCCCATTCCTGGTTCCGTGACACCCTCAAGCGCTCGCGTTGGCTGTATGCCGATGCCATTGCCGCCAGCCTGGTGATCAACATCATCGCCCTGGCTGCACCCTTGTTCGTGATGAACGTGTACGACCGAGTCGTGCCCAACCAGGCCACCGCGACCTTGTGGGTGCTGGCGGTGGGCATCTGTGGTGCCTACCTGTTCGACCTGTTGCTCAAGGGCCTGCGCAGCCTGTGCCTGGATCTGGCCGGCAAGAAGACCGACCTGATCATCTCGGCCACGCTGTTCGAACGCATCGTCGGCATGTCGTTGAAAAGCCGCCCGGCTCGGGTAGGCAGCTACGCGCAGAACATTCACGAATTCCAGGGCATGCGCGACTTCCTCACGTCGCTGACCCTGACCAGCCTGATCGACCTGCCGTTCACCATTCTGATCTTGCTGGTCATCGCCCTGCTGGGTGGGCACCTGGTATGGATTCCGATCATCGCCTTCCCGCTAGCGCTGGGCATCGGTCATTTCCTGCAGAAACCGCTGACCAAGACTCTGGAGCGGACCATGGCCCTGGCCGCCGAGCGTCAGTCGAGCCTGATCGAGACCCTGGGCGGCCTCGATGCGGTCAAGGTCAACAACGCCGAAAGCGAGCGCCAGTACCAGTGGGAACAGACCATCGGCACGCTCAGCCGCCTGGAGTTGCGGGTCAAGACCCTGTCCAGCCTGGCCATGAACATCACCTTGCTGATCCAGCAACTGGCCGGTGTGGCGATCATCATTTTCGGTGTGTACCAGATCATCGAAGGCAACCTGAGCATGGGCGGCCTGGTGGCCTGCTACATGTTGAGCGGTCGCGCGCTGGCGCCATTGGCACAGTTGTCCGGTCTGTTGACTCGCTACCAGCAGGCCAAGGTCACCATGGTTTCGGTCGACCAGATGATGGAGCTGCCGCAGGAGCGCAACTTCGACGAGCGTCCGCTGAGCCGTCAGGTACTGCAGGGTGCGATGGAATTTCGCAACGTCGACTTCACCTACCCCAACCAGCAGAACCAGGCCTTGCACGGGATCAACCTGACCGTGCGCCCCGGCGAGAAGATCGGCATCATCGGCCGCAGTGGTTCAGGCAAGAGTTCGCTGGCCAAGTTGCTGGTAGGGCTGTACCAGCCTGATGCCGGCTCTTTGCTGGTCGATGGCGTGGACATTCGCCAGATCGACGTCAGCGAGCTGCGCCACAACATCGGCTATGTGCCGCAGGACATTCAGCTGCTGTCCGGCACGCTGCGTGACAACCTGGTGTCCGGGGCCCGCTACGTCGATGATGAAATGGTCCTGCAGGCCGCCGAACTGGCCGGTGTGCACGAATTTGCTCGCCTGCATCCGCAGGGTTATGAACTGCAGGTCGGCGAGCGCGGACAGAACCTGTCCGGCGGCCAGCGGCAGAACGTGGCGCTGGCGCGGGCATTGTTGCTCAACCCACCGATTCTCTTGCTGGACGAACCGACCAGCGCCATGGACAACACCGGCGAGGAGCGCCTCAAGGCGCGTCTGCAAGCCGTCATCGAGAACAAGACCGTGATTCTGGTTACCCACCGTGCTTCGCTGCTGAGCCTGGTCGACCGCCTGTTGGTGATCGACCGTGGGCAGATTCTGGCTGACGGGCCTAAGGCTGCTGTCATGGAAGCGTTGAAGAAGGGGCAGATCAGTGTTGCTTAAATCCTCTTCCGGCGGCTTCAAGAATTCCCTCGTACGTTATTTCAAGGGCTCCGATTCCTTGGAAGGCCAGCCCTTGCCCGAGGTCGAGAAGGCGCTGATCGACGATGCGCCGCGCATCGTGCGCCTGACTATCTGGGGGGTGATTGCATTCTTCGTGTTCCTCCTCACCTGGGCGCACTTCGCGGTGATCGACGAGGTGACCAAGGGCGACGGCAAGGCGATCCCTTCGTCGCGGATCCAGAAGATCCAGAACCTGGAGGGCGGTATCGTCGCCCAGATCTACGTCAGGGAAGGGCAGATCGTGGAGGCGGGCGCACCGCTGATTCGTCTGGACGACACACGTTTCGCTTCCAACGTCGGTGAAACCGAAGCCGATCGTGTGGCCATGGAGCTGCGCGTGGAGCGCCTGAGTGCCGAGGTCGAGAACCGACCGTTGAATATTACCGCCCAGGCACGCAAGTCGGTGCCCAACCAGGCGGCCAACGAAGAGTCGCTGTACATGAGCCGTCGGCAGCAGTTGGCCGATGAAATCGGTGGCTTGCAGCAACAGCTAGTCCAGCGTCAGCAGGAACTGCGTGAGTTCAGCTCCAAGGCCGAACAGTACCGCAGCAGCCTGAACCTGCTGCGCCAGGAGATCAGCATGTCGGAGCCGTTGGTGGCCAGGGGTGCGATTTCGCCGGTCGAAGTGCTGCGTCTGCGGCGCTCGGAAGTGGAGACCCGCGGCATGCTCGACGGTACCACGCTGGCAGTGCCGCGGGCCCAGGCGGCGATTGGCGAGGTGCAGCGCAAGATCGACGAAACGCGCGGCAAGTTCCGCAGCGAGGCGCTGACCCAGTTGAACGAGGCGCGTACCGACCTGGCCAAGACCCAGGCCACGGCCAAGGGCCTGGAAGATCGGGTGAGCCGTACCATGGTGACCTCGCCGGTGCGAGGCATCGTCAAGCAGGTGCTGGTCAACACCGTAGGTGGGGTCATCCAGCCCGGCAGCGACATGGCCGAGATCGTGCCGCTGGATGACAGCTTGCTGGTGGAGGCGCGCATTCGTCCGCAGGACATCGCGTTCCTGCACCCAGGGCAGAAAGCGATGATCAAGTTCACGGCCTATGACTACACCATCTATGGCGGGCTGGAAGGCACCCTCGAACAGATCGGTGCCGACACGGTGCAGGATGAAGAGAAGAAGAACACCTTCTATCTGATCAAGCTGCGGACCAACAAGAGCCACCTGGGCTCCGATGAGAAGCCGTTGCTGATCATCCCGGGGATGGTAGCGTCGGTTGACATCATTACCGGCAAGAAGAGCGTGCTGAGCTATCTGCTCAAGCCCATCATCAAGTCCCGCGCCGAAGCGTTGCACGAGCGGTAAGGATTCACCCGTTCGCGGCCGCTTACGCTCTGCTGTAGGAGCGGTCTGCGGCCGCGAAGGGCTTGTGGGGTATGTCTGACACCGTGCGGTGTGTTCTTCGCGGCCGATGACCGCTCCTGCGAGGGATTGCATTCGGTCGCCAATTCTTGACGAAATGTTTCCGTTCCGCGAATATAGATAGTTAGCAAACTATGAATATTCGCACCCTCCCGATGAATATCGACAAGCTCCAGCTGAACATCAGCAGCGGCATGGTGGTCGCTTCGCGGCACTGGCGCCGTATCTGTCAGGCCACCCTGGCCAATTACGGCGTGTCCGAAGCCTGCGCTGTGCCGCTGTTGCTCATCGTGCGCCTGGGCGACGGCGTCAGGCAGGTTACGGTTGCCCAGGCGGCCGGCCTGGAAAGCCCCTCGCTGGTGCGGCTGCTCGACCAGCTCTGCACGGCCGGCTTCGTGGTCCGCACCGAAGACCCGACCGACCGCCGCGCCAAGGCACTGAGCTTGACCACCAGCGGTCGCGATCTTGCCGAGTCCATCGAAGGTGAGTTGGTGCGCCTGCGCCGCGAAGTGCTCAAGGACATCGCCCCGGCGGATCTGGAAGCGGCATTGCGTGTGGTGCGTGCCTTCGAGGAAGCGGGCCAGGGCACGCCGGGTGGCTATCCGTGAAAGGTTTCTTCAGCGACGTACCACCGGCCCGTGACTGGTTCTACGGCGTGCGAACCTTCGCCGCGTCGATGATCGCGCTGTACATCGCCATGCTCCTGCAGATGCCACGGCCCTACTGGGCGATGGCCACCGTCTACATCGTCTCCAGCCCCTTCGTCGGGCCCACCAGTTCCAAGGCGGTGTACCGTGCGGTAGGCACTTTCACAGGCGCTGCCGCTGCGGTGCTGTTCGTGCCGCTGTTCGTGCAGACGCCCTTCCTGCTGGCCACGGTCATCGCCCTGTGGACCGGCACGCTGCTCTACCTGTCATTGCACCTGCGCACGGCCAACAGCTACGCCTTCATGCTGTCGGGCTACACCTTGCCGCTGATTGCCCTGCCGGTGGTGGACAACCCCACCGCCGTGTTCGACATCGCCAGCTCGCGTTTCCAGGAGATCTGCCTGGGCATCGTCTGCGCCGCTGTGGTGGGCGCAATGTTCTGGCCGCGCCGGCTCACGCCGGTGTTCATCGGCGCCGCCGGCAAATGGTTCGAAGATGCCGCGGGCTACAGCGACCACTTTCTGGCGCGCGACGTGAAAGCCGACGAGGTAGGCCCGCTGCGTTCGGCCATGGTCGGCACGTTCAACTCGCTTGAGATGATGATCGGCCAGCTTCCCCACGAAGGCGCGCGGCCGCAGTTGGTGCGCAACGCCGGAGAGCTGCGCGGGCGCATGATTCACCTGCTGCCGGTCATCGATGCGCTGGACGATGCGCTGTTTGCCATCGAACGCCGCACCCCCGACCTGGTGGCACGCCTGGCGCCGGTCATGGCCCTGGCGCGGCAGTGGCTCAAGGACAGCGTCGACGACCCCAGCCAGGCCCGCTGGCAAGCCCTGCGCGATGAGCTGCAGGCCATCCGCCCGAGCCCTGCGCAACTGGACGATCGTCGCGAGCTGCTGTTTTCCAACGCGGTATACCGACTGGGCGAATGGGTCGACCTGTGGCAGGACCTGCGCAGCCTCGAACGGGCGATCAAGACCGATAGCCGCGTGCCTTGGCGGGCGGTCTACCGGCACTGGCGCCTTGGCCGACTCAAGCCCTTCCTGGATCGCGGCCTGATGTTGTATTCGGTGTTTTCCACGGTCACGGCGATCATCGTCGCTTCGGTACTGTGGATTCTGCTGGGCTGGACCGACGGTGCCAGCGCGGTGATTCTGGCGGCGGTGGCGTGCAGTTTCTTTGCGGCCATGGACGACCCGGCGCCACAGATCTACCGATTCTTCTTCTGGACCGTGATGTCGGTGGTGTTTGCCAGCCTCTATCTGTTTCTGGTGCTGCCCAACCTGCATGACTTCCCGATGCTGGTGCTGGCCTTCTCGGTGCCTTTCATCGTCGTCGGCACGCTTACCGTGCAGCCACGTTTCTTCCTCGGCACCTTGCTGACCATCGTCAACACGTCGTCGTTCATCAGCATCCAGGGCGCCTACGACGCGGACTTCATGAATTTTGCCAACAGCAACCTGGCAGGCCCTGTCGGGCTGCTGTTCGCGTTCATCTGGACCCTGGTGGTGCGCCCCTTCGGCGTGGAACTGGCGGCCAAGCGCCTGACCCGTTTCAGTTGGCGCGACGTGGTGCATATCACCCGTCCGGCAAGCCTGGCCGAACAGCGGGCGATGGGTGTGCAGATGCTCGACCGGTTGATGCAGCACCTGCCGCGCCTGACCATGACCGGCCAGGACACCAGTGCCGCGCTGCGCGATGTGCGCGTGGCGCTGAACCTGCTCGACATGCAGGCCTACAGCCCGCGGGTGCCCGCTGCCGTACGGCCGTTGCTGCATCAGGTGATAGAAGAGGTGGGCGGGTATTTCCAGGCCTGTCGCAAGGCCAGTGAACGCCTGCCTGCCCCCATGGGTCTGCTCATGACCATGGACCGCGCGCGCCGTGGCCTGACCGTGCAAGCCATGGGCGAGGCCGAAGAAGCCCGCGAGCATTTGCTGCACGCGCTGAGCGGCCTGCGCCTGGCGCTGCTGCCAGGTGCCGAAGTGGTCACCGAGGCGGGCGATGCCGCCGAACACCTGCCGCATGGCATTGATGGAGCACCGCTGTGATTGGTGAACTGGATATCAGCGGGATCTTCCTGCCCACCGTGCTGGTGATGATGGTGTTCACCTACGGCCTGTTTCTGTTGCTGCATGGCGTGCTCAACCGCCTGCATTTCTACCGCCTGGTCTGGCACCGGGCTCTTTTCAACGTCGCTCTCTACGCTGTGCTGCTCGGCGCGGTAGACGCCATCTGTCGAAGCCTGATGCTATGAAAAAACCGATCCTCACCTTTGGCCGCCTGGTCCTGACCCTGCTGTTCGTGTGCCTGGCCGCGTTCATCGTCTGGCGCATGGTGATGTACTACATGTACGCGCCCTGGACCCGTGACGGGCACGTGCGCGCCGACATCATCCAGATCGCGCCGGACGTGTCCGGCCTGATCGAACACGTCAACGTGCACGACAACCAATCGATCAAGGCCGGCGACGTGCTGTTCACCATCGACCAGGACCGCTTTCGTCTGGCCCTGCGCCAGGCCCAGGCAAGCATGGCCGAGCGCAAGGAAACCCTGGCCCAGGCCGAACGCGAACTGCGGCGCAACCGCAGCCTCGGCAACCTGGTGGCCCGCGAGCAGCTCGAAGAGAGCCAGTCGCGCCAGCTGCGTGCCCAGGCCGCCTTGTCCGAGGCCCAGGTCGCGGTGGACGCTGCGCAACTGAACCTCGATCGTTCGGTGATCCGCAGCCCGGTGGATGGCTTCATCAATGACCGCGCACCACGGCCGCATGAATTCGTCACCGCAGGCCGCGCCGTGATGGCGGTGGTGGATGGCACCTCGTTCCATATCGATGGCTATTTCGAAGAGACCAAACTGGGCGTGATCCATGTTGGCCAGGCGGTGGACATTCGCATGATGGGCGACAACACCCGTTTGCAGGGCCGGGTGCAGAGCATCTCGGCGGGCATCGAGGACCGCGATCGCAGCAGTGGCAGCAACCTGCTGCCCAACGTCAACCCCGCCTTCAGCTGGGTGCGCCTGGCGCAGCGAATCCCCGTGCGCATCGCCTTCGAAAACCTGCCCGATGGCTATCGCCTGATTGCCGGCCGCACCGCCACGGTGTCCATCATCGAAGACGGTGCGGTGGCGGGAGCGACACCATGAGCAAGGCCCTGCGTCTGTCCAGCCTCGCTGCCGCGCTGTTGCTGTCGGCCTGCCAGATGGTCGGGCCCGACTACCACACCCCGTCGGAGGCCGCGCTCAACCGCAGTGACCTGCAGGGTGCGCTGGCCGAAGGTGACAGCAACGTGGTCTCGGCACCGGTGCCGCAGGACTGGTGGAAGCTGTACCACGACCCGCGCCTGGATGCGCTGGTGCGCCAGGCCATGGCCTCCAACACCGACTTGCGCGTGGCGGCCGCCAACATTGCCCGTTCGCGCGCGCAGATCGAGCAGGCCCAGGCCGAAGGCGGTTTCGACTTCAACGCCAAGGCCGAGGCGCAGCGGTTGCAGGAGTCGGGCGAGGCGTTCCTGATGACGGAAAAGTTGCCTGTGGATAACCTGGGCAGCGCATCCATCAACCTGTCCTATCAGTTCGACCTGTGGGGCACGCTCAAGCGTGGCATCGAAGCGGCGCGCGCCAATGCCGATGCCACCCAGGCGGCTGCCGACACGGCGCGCATCACCGTGGTGGCGGATGTGGTGCGTGCCTATACCCAGGTGTGCGCGGCCAACGAGGAATACGAGATCGCCCGGCACTCGCTGCAGTTGCAGCAAGAAGGCGTGCAGCTGACCCAGCGCCTGCGCGATGCCGGCCGTGGCGACGAGACCCAGGTCACCCGTTCCGAAACCCAGTACAAGTCCCTGGGCGCAGAGCTGCCGCGCTATCAGGCATCACGCCAGGCGGGCCTGTACAAACTGTCGATGCTGCTGGCGACACCGGTGGCACAGCTTCCGGCCGATGTGGTCGGGTGTGCGGAACTGCCCCACATCAACCAGCTGATGCCGGTCGGCGACGGTGCCGCATTGCTCAAGCGCCGTCCCGATATCCGCCAGGCCGAACGCCGGCTGGCGGCAGCCACCGCCAACATCGGTGTGGCGACCGGGCAGTTGTATCCAGACATCAGCATTGGCGCCACGGTTGGCACAGTCGGTATTCTGGACGATCTTGGGCACCCGGCCACCAACCGCTGGGGCATCGGCCCTTTGATCAACTGGAATGTTCCCACCAACGGGGCGCGGGCGCGGATTCGTGAGACCGAAGCCTCGACCCAGGCCGCATTGGCCAATTTCGACGGTGTGGTGCTCAATGCCATTCGCGAAACCCAGACGGGCCTGGCGCAATACGCTGCGTTGCTGCAGCGCCGCGATGCCCTGGCCGACGCCGAGCAGTCAGCGAAGCAGGCAGCGGATCAGACGCATCAGTTCTTCACAGCCGGCCGTGCGTCGTTCCTGGCGGATCTGCAGGCAACGCGCACCTACACCGATGTGCGTGGCCAACTGGCGGCGGCCAACACCCAGGTGGCCATGGAACAGATCAACCTGTTCCTGGCCCTGGGCGGCGGTTGGGAAAGCGCCCGGCAGGCGCCGGGCGCGCGTTGAGTCGGGCCACGTTGGTCGGGCTGGTTAAATGGGCCGGTTGAGGGGCTTAGAAGCCTTCCAGAACGATCTTGCCCTTGGCCTTGCCGCTTTCGATCAGCTCGTGAGCGCGGATCAGGTTGGCGGCATTGATCGCGCCGTAGTGCTCACCCAGAGTGGTGCGCAGCACGCCGCTGTCGATCAGTTCGGCCACACGCTCAAGCAGCTCGTGCTGCTTGATCATGTCCGGAGTCTGGAACAATGAGCGAGTGAACATCAGCTCCCAGTGCAGCGACAGCGCCTTGCGCTTCATCGGCATCACGTCGAGGCTCTTCGGATCGTCGATCAGGGCCAGTTGACCCTGGGGGCGCAAGGCTTCGATCAATTGCGCGAAGTGCGTGTCGGTGTGGGTCAGGCTGGCGACATGGTCCACCTGGCCGACGCCGATGGCTTCCAGCTGCGCCACCAGTGGCTTGCTGTGATCGATGACATGATGGGCGCCCAGGTCGGTCACCCACTGGCGGGTTTCGTCCCGCGAGGCAGTGCCGATCACGGTCAGCCTGGTCAGCTTGCGCGCCAGCTGGGTGAGGATCGAGCCGACGCCACCGGCCGCGCCGATGATCAGCAGGCTCTGGCCTTCGCCACCGCCCTCGGGCACGCCCAGGCGGTCGAACAGCAACTCCCACGCGGTGATCGAAGTCAGCGGCAGGGCGGCGGCATGGGCGTTGTCCAGGCTTTGCGGCTTGTGCCCGACGATGCGCTCGTCCACCAGATGCAGCTCGCTGTTGCTGCCCGGGCGGTCGATGGCGCCGGCGTAGAACACGCTGTCGCCGACCTTGAACAGGCTGACCTGATCACCGACCTGCTGCACCACGCCAACCGCATCCCAGCCCAGCACGCGCGGCTCGGTGACGGCGGCGCCGCTGCGCACCTTGGTGTCGACGGGGTTGACCGAAATGGCCTGGACCTGCACCAGCAGATCACGCGGGCCCGGGGTGGGCGCGGGCAGTTGCAGGTCGGTGAGCACGGACGCCGTGCCGTTCTGGGTATACGCAATGGCTTTCATAAGGGGTTCCCAAGTGGGTGCTATGGGTCGGCGCGCCCTTCGCAAAGGGCGCTCGCGGGTCACGAAAAGGGCAGAGGACTAGGCGGAGCGCATTTCCTGAGTATCTCGCTGCATCGACTGCAGGTTGCGTTCGATGTTCTCACACAGCGAATCCATCTGGATCTGATGTTCGCTGACCTTGAACGGACTCTGCAAGTCGGTGCCGATCCGCTCGATGGCCAGCAGCATGAAACCGACCACGGTAGACGCCAGCGGTGTGAACCATTCCAGCGAATCCACCAGGCCGATCGGTACGATCAGGCAGAACACGGTGATGAACAGGCGCGGAAAATAGACGTACGGGTAGGGCAGCGGGGTGTTGGCGATACGCTCCATGCCGCCCTGGCAGTTGGAGATGTCCACCAGCGTCGACTCCAGGCGCGCCAGGCGGATGCTGTCCAGGCGCCCGGCCTTGTACTCGCGGGCCAGCAAGGTCGCCGAGCCGGTCAGCAGGTCGTTGGAAAAGTTATTGGTGCTGTCGCGTCGTTCGAATTCTTCGGCGCTGATGAAGGCTGCCACTTCCGGTGGGCAGGGTATGTGCCGTACGTGCGCTGCCAGGCAGTTCACATAGGCCACATGGCGCCGCAGCAAGGTGGCCTTGACCGGATTCACGTCATCGCCCACGTCGTCGATCAAGGTCAGCACCTGGCGCGCATAACTGCGCGACGCATTGACCAGCAACCCCCACAGCGTTCGCGCTTCCCACCAACGGTTGTACGCGCTGCTGTTGCGAAAGCTGATCAGCACGATCAGCGCTGAACCCAGCAGCGTCAGCGGCATGATTGGCAAGCTCAGCTTGGTGTTGAGAAACAGCATGAAGTCGACGGTCACCGCGATATCCCACAGCAGCAGCCAGAACAGCGACCAACCGACGTAGCCCATGGTCTTGATGATCAAACGGTATTTCTTGGCGATGGCTTCTTTC
This sequence comes from Pseudomonas sp. CFBP 13602, assembly GCF_014842725.1. Lineage (NCBI taxonomy): Bacteria > Pseudomonadati > Pseudomonadota > Gammaproteobacteria > Pseudomonadales > Pseudomonadaceae > Pseudomonas > Pseudomonas sp. CFBP 13602. The sequence continues at coordinate 28,995 of NZ_JACYVT010000004.1, forward strand.
ATAAGCGGACCCTAGGCGATGAGCGTGCCTAGGTCGGACGCCGGCTTTGCCACAAGGTTCGTTGCACGCTAACGAATGGCCGTTACCAGTTGCTACAGGGTCATGGTGGCGTTTTAGGTATGTCCGCGGCGGGCGAACAGCAGGCCAATGCCTGCCAGCCCCAGCAAGCCACCACAGAAGCGATTGAAGCGACGTTTGGCCTGCACCGTATTCAGCCAGCGCTTGAGGTTTACGCCCAGGTACGCATACAGCCCAACCGCGACCCATTCCAAAACCAGAAACAGCGCGCCGAGCACCGCAAACTGGGCACCAACGGGTTGTTGCGGATCGACGAACTGCGGCAGGAACGCGGTAAATATCAGGATCGCCTTGGGGTTACCCGCGGCGATCAGGAACTCGCGGCGCAGCATCCGCCACAGGTTGGTACCGCCGGCCGTGGAGTCCGCTGCCATGTCGACGGGCTCGCTGGTCCACAGGCTCCACGCCAGCCACAGCAGGTAGAGCGCGCCCACCGTCTTGATGGCCAGAAACAACCATTCGGATGCAAACAACACCGCCGCCAGCCCCATGGCCGCCAGCGCGATCATCGCGCTGAATGCTACCAGCCGCCCGAACCCGGCCAGGCACGCGGCCCTGTAGCCGTGGTGGGCGGCGTTGTTGATGGACAACAGGTTGTTCGGCCCTGGGGCCATGTTCAGGGCAAAGCAGGCGGGGATGAAAAGCAGGAGGGTGGTGAGGTCCATGGGGCTTTCCATTGACAGTGATTGGAACGAATGAGCCGGCCAAGCCGCTCGCATTGGCTTATAGGTAGTCAAAGTAGTCGACGTTCTCTATGAAGTTGCCGAAAAAATAGAAAATGGTCCACCAGTTCTCGACCTGACTCGTTATTTGCCACCCATAAAAAAGCCCCGAGCTTTCACTTGAGGCTTTGATATTGAGTCCGCGGTCCTTGCTGCTGACTTAGTTAAAGCACGAACTTACTCATCAGCCCCTGCAAATGCACACCCAGTCGCGCCAGTTCAACACTGGACGATGCGGTTTCTTCACTCGCCGACGCTGTCTGCTCGGAGATGTCCCGGACATTGATCACGCTGCGGTTGATTTCTTCAGCCACTGCGCTCTGCTCTTCGGCAGAGGCGGCTATCTGCTGGTTCATTGATTCGATGGTTGCAATGGAGCGGCTGATGTTGCCTATCGAAGTGCCTGCATCGCGTGTCAGCGCCACGCTGTCATCGGTCAGCAGGCGGCTGTTCTCCAGGGTGGTCGCCACTTGGGCAGTTCGGCTGTGCAGGCCGTCGATCAGGGTGGCAATTTCTTCGGTGGAAGTCTGAGTACGTTGGGCGAGACTTCGGACTTCATCGGCAACCACGGCAAAACCGCGTCCGGCCTCGCCAGCGCGGGCAGCTTCGATGGCGGCGTTGAGTGCCAGCAAGTTGGTCTGCTCGGCAACTGCCTTGATCACGTCGAGCACGCCACCGATCTTGTTGCTCTCTTGTTTCAACTCATCCATGGCCACTTTGGATCGACCGACTTCAGCCGCAAGCGTTTCGATTTGAAGCACGGCCTTGGACACCACGGCATCGCCTTCGCGCACTTCCCTGGAAGCGCTGACTGCCGCATCCGAAGCCTGCTCTGCATTTTTCGCTACTTCCTGAACGGTCGCCGCCATTTGATTCATGGCCGTCGCTACCTGATCGGTTTCACTGCGCTGGCTATTGACCCCGGCGCTGGTTTGCTCGGTGACCGCTGAGAGCTGTTCGGCCGCGCCTGCGATCTGAGTGACCCCGTCACGCAAGCCGCCTATTAACTGGCGCAGGTTCAGGGTCATCTGGTACATGCTGGTCTGCAGCATGCCGATTTCGTCCTTGCGCGTGCTCGGCTCATTGTGGGTCAGATCACCGCGAGCCACACGGTCAGCCAACTGCAGTGTCTCGCGCAGTGGAACGACTATGAGACGAGTGATGATCCACGCCGCCAGGGCGCTCATGACGAGTGCTGCGGTGAGCCACAAAACCAACATCCGGTTGGCCTGATTGACGTCTGCAAGACGCAGGTCGACCTGGTTCTGCGCCAGTTGGTTGGCCGAACCGAGCAGGACTTCGATGTTCTTCGAGATCCCAGCCTGGCCCTGGTTGATGGTGGCTTGCGAAGACGAGAATCCATTGATGGCGGATCCATAGGCGTTCATCGAGTCCACCAGGCTGGCGACAGCGGAGGTATCCAGGCCGGAACTTGTCAGGCTTTTCATGTAGTCGGAGGCTGCGGCAATCGAGGCGACGGCCAGCTGTTGAGCCTCGGGTTTAAGGGTGTAGGTGTACCCACGAACATCGAAGCGCATCTTTTGAAACAGCATGATTGCCCGGAGCACTGCATCGCGTTGCGCGGCGTCGCCATCCATAGAATTGGCCCGCCCATTCAGCTGTCGCAACTTGGCGTCTGCGGTGTCGGCTGCAGTGCCGAAGACATCTCGGCTGGATTCACGCGTGTGGGTGGCAGCAATGATGCTGTTGTAATGATCCTTGTATTCCTTCATAGCCGCCATGGCCGCTTTCACGTGAGGAATATTAAGCTCGGAATTCAATACGCTGTTGAGGTAGGCGAGATGGTTATCGAGATTTTCGTAGGCTTTCAGCCAAGTCGTGGCATTGGCGTCGTCAGAGGTCTGGCCATAGACCAGCCGTGCTATGCGCATGTCTCGCGTCAGTGTGCTGAGCTTGGCAATGTCCGTGATGCGCTCGCTGCGCTCACTCATGGAGGCGATGCCTCTCCAGCCCGTCAAGGCAATCAATACGGTAAGTATGATAACCAGTGTGAAGCCAAGTATTAACTTCGATCTGACCGTTAAGTTGGTTAAAGCACTTTTCAACATGTGAGCCTCTCGAAATCGCTGTTTTAGTTTCTCCGGTCGGCTCCTCCATGCCAGTGCTGCGTTCATCCAATCGGCAGCGCAGAGGGAACCTTTAGCGAAGATTTTCACGAAAATGAGGTTTTCTTACATGCTGCTCGAAGCATAAAAAGTTCAATTTTTTTAATATTAAATGTAGCGGGTCGAAGCGCCAGGAAGCTACTGCTCGTTCGCAGAATGGCAGCAACAGCGTCACGTTGGGGTGGGCCTGACGCCATAGACACGAACACTGACGTTTGTACCCGACGTGCGTGCGCCATTTCTGGATGCGAAGACGATTTTAAAGGCTGCGAGGGGTTGAAGCGATCAAGCTGAGATCGTGCAGCACAAGGAGGTACTGGACGAAAAGGAGAAGATGGTGCACCAGACGGGATTCGAACCCATGACCCCTGCCTTCGGAGTCCTAAAAGTCGACGTTTAGAATCAATACGTTAGCGGGGATTAGCTGGGAAATCAACGTGTTGTGTTAGCTGGGGTTAGCGGGTTTTCGTCACGGTTAGCTGCGTGAGTGTGGCAAATTTGTGGCATTCGCACGCTATACCGCCGCGTAGCCGACTGCAGTAATCACGGGATTGAATCTATCATCTATTCGTATTGTAATTAGGCATCTGTCCCAAGAATAGGCCTGAGTGATGCAATCATCCATGAGGCCCACGTAAACGGCCGCAATCGGCCAGGAGCGGACGTTTGGCCATCAATGAAAGACTTTGGAATCTGATTCGACACTAAAAGATCTATGTTTTTCAGTAGGTGAGGGTCCTAAGAAAGCTTGTTGTTTAGCAGGTACGACATCAAATGATCCTCCAATGTAGATACCTCTAGAGGTATATGGAATATTTTTTTATAGTCGTGAAATATTACGTTTCGAATCTTATATATCTTTGCTCCAAATGCCCAGCCTGTATAATCAACTCCCAGTTTTTCTAGTATGCTATTTGCAGACTGGATGCTCTCGACGCTGCCAGGTTCCAAAGAATTGTTTATCCTAGGGGCTTCATTGACGATGGAATTAAACTCTTTGAGGAAGCCTTTGAGTTCTGTAATAGATGGGGTAGGGCATTTGTCAAAACGGATACGAATGGTCGCTTGTTGCTCCGCGTAATTTTCAGCCATCAAGGTTTCAACTATTTGGTAAAGGTAGAAAAAACGCAAGTATGGGTCGGTGGCGTATGGAGATAATTTAGTTGCAATAATGGAAACGTAGTCAGGCCAGTCCTTATTTTTATTGAGGGGCATCTTTATATCGTAGGACGCTAAGGTGCGTGTGGTTTTTATATTTTTTTTGAATTCGGTGGTTTGGTATATTCCCATTCTGGCAAAAGAGGTGAAATATCTTTGATGAAATTCTTGTGGTTTTATATCGAGTTTTTTTGTCCATATGACAGCATAAAAAAATCCTGGAGAGAATAACTCTAGAACTGAATTAGTAGCAGGGTGTTGGGAGAGCATGGAGTCTCCATTCTTAGCATTATCGAGAACGGTTAGTGCGGCAATTAGTGAGTAGGTTCCAAATAGCGCATTATCATTCTTTGGATGATTTGGTGAAAGTATTGCTTGCCCCGGGATCAGGAATCCTACGATATCTCCTTTGCTAGACAAGGTTGTAACTTCAGACTCTGCAAGCTCACGTTCGGCAGTCATGATTGATACGATGTATTCGTTTAAATTCACTCGTTTAAGTAGCGATTGATTTAGATCTTCTGGCACAGCTACAGTTAACTGCTGTCCCGTGGCGGTGGTATGCCAAAGCTCTTTTATTCTCTTTACTGAACGCAGTGAGTGCATATTAAATGCCTATCCTGACGGAGCTCTTGTACGCTTCATCCTGCGACTTTTGCAGGTCAAGGTATGTTCCAGATTGTGGCCAGAACAGCATTTTAAAGAATTGTCTGAAAAACAATCTCTGCGCATTACCTATTCTTTTTGCTCTAGAGTTAATGAGGTCAATGCTTTCGTTGAAAGATCGGATGAAGTCTTCTCCGTCAGCCCCTGATTTTATATTGTCTATATTTAATTCAGTAAATGATGTTTCAATGCCGTCGTCACGCAACAGCCCGATTGCAGCGCCGAATCCGGACAATGCTTGTGCTCGTTTAAATGCGTCTGTACCGTTAGTGGCCCACATTCTAGATTTTTCTGAGATTTCCTCATAGTCGTCGTTGTCTAGCTCGATTTCTAGTTTTAGGGATGATACTTTTTGAATGAAAGCATCCCAAGAGGTTACAAATTCTTTGAATAAATCATGGTCTTTATTTTCTTTTGCCAGATTTTCTAGGCTAGATATATTTTCAAGTATGTCACCTCGATCTAGAGGGGACTCACTGCGCTCAATGTATGAGTTGAATCCCTCAATCATGTCTTTGAATTTATATTCGTTTGAGTCTATATTTTTTTTATTGTCACTTTCTTTTATAAGGGTAACGCCGTTGAGATCAGCTTTTAAATAATCAAGATACATTATTTCGATCTGGTGACGTAGCGACATGGCAGTTTGACCGGTGTTTAGGGTCAGCATCCGATAAAGGATTCCCAGCCTGTTTATTCCCTCGTATATCTCGCAGCGAATTGTTCGTTCTAGAAATCTTTCCTGTACTTCCGGATTGTTTGCAGTTTCAAGCTCAATGTCCATCAAGGTATGACTGCGCTGCAGGCCATCCAAGATTATAAAGTAATCACTTTCAGTCTCGATTGCTAATTTTAGGTTTTGCTCTAAGTCACCATCTGGTTTGGTATAAGCTAGTACCAAAGGTGGTATCACGCAGCCGGTAATAATATCGGCTTTAAGTAGTGAGTATACCGTTTTTGAACCCCTTACTCGCTTACGTTGAAACTGATTATTTTTGAATATTTTTTTTGCTAGCTCTAGGTAGTCGCGAACTTTTATTTCTATGGATATGCTACGCGCAGAAACTTTTTCATCCGGGAGTATAGATGTCACCTTCATTTTATTTCCTCGTCTAGTTTTTGTAGACATAACTGATCGCATGCCTAAGCTTACGTCATACGCTCGTAAGGAAGAAGCACGAACGTGCTGGGTTGATCTACAAAAGCTGCCTACGTATCCCGAGACCGCGCCCAGCTTAATGCGCCCCCTGAGCTACGGGAATGGCTGACACCGTTGATGTCGGCGTTCCAATCTGCGGATCTTCACAATGGCCTCTGAGACGCCTCTACAGTGAGGCAATGAAACCGAATTTAGGCGGGAGCCTCTCAACATAAAGAGGCTGACTGTTGGCCAAACCATCTCGTACCCTTTGTCCTCGAATGCAAGTAGGTGGTTGGGGTGCTAAAACTACATTTAAGCTGCCTGTCCGCCGACGAATGATCTCCGTCAGCAGAAGCGCGGCGGTGCCACGCTGACCAGCAAGGCGTTGACGCTTGATAGGGGTATTATTAGGTTCAGTTCCAACGCTTTACGTTTCACGAATAAGGGCCTGCTCGAAAGCGCTGGTAAAGCTGATGAGGTCACTATCCAAAACTTGACACAAATCACGAAGCTGAACCGTATCCAACCGTCTCACCCCTCTCTCGACATCACTCATGAACGATTGCGGCCTTCCCAGCGCCGCAGAGCACTGGGCCTGGGTCATCCCTGACTCAACACGCATGCGCTTTAGCTCCTGCAGAAAGATCACGTGTTCGCGTCGATAAATAGCCTTTGTCATAGCCGTGTCCGGGGAAGGTTCGGACGATCACGCTATATCTGCTTTTGGGATATCTGATTTTCAGTTATTTTGTCTGTGCTCGTTTGGTTTAGGAGGATGCATGAGACAGGTCTGGGAGTTATTTCGCGTGGCGTGGGCCGTCGGGTGTTTGCCTGTGGGTGCGCTTTTGCTAGTCGTGGTGGTTTTTTCTGGTTTCAACCTGCCATTCTTTCTGGGTTTGACCAGTAGCGAAGACCCGGCGATTCGTTGGCTGTTCTGGGTCTTGCTCCTCTACTTCGTCGGGGGCGGATGGCTGTTCTCGCGAGTCAACCAGAGCTATGCCGATAAGCTGAGAACAATGGTTACCAGCTATCAGGCTGAAGGGTTCCATCCGCAGGTAGAGGTGTTCGCGAAGATCAATGACGCCTACGTTGGTGTCGACCTGCAATCGAAAAGGTTGCTGGCCTACCCCGTTGGTCAGGACGGTCATCTCTTCCGTTTGGATGAGATTCGCTCCTGGCGCATCCTTCCTGTCGGCAAGAGCAACCATCGATTGGAGCTGTTGACCAGCGATTTGGCTATTCCGACATTCAGCCTTGCGCTTAAAACGGCGGACGTGACCAATACGGAGGCACGACTGCATTCAATCTTCAGCACTTAGCTGGATGATGGAGCCTTCACTTAGCTATTCGGAGTGGCCCGATGACTGACGTAACTGCAGGCAGTGTTTGGCAGGTAGATATCGCTCAACTGAAGCTAGCTAACGCCACCATGCGTTTGGCCAATCAAGCGCTGGCTTCTGACGATGATGCCGTCCTATCCGCTCTAGGGTTTTCGCTTGCTCATATTCGGGAGCTAAGGCGCAAGGGTGGCTTCAGACCATCTTCCATTTCGCAGAACACACGAATGATCAATTGCTTACAAAAAAGGGAGCCTGCACATGCTCATTGAACACATGCCATTGAGAATCGCGTCCGGCGTCCTGGCGGCTACGACCATCAATTCTGTTCGCCGATCGACTTCGTATCATGCCTGCGGCTGGCAGATTCTTGACCGCTGGGCGTTTAATTCTCCCGAGCAGCTTTGCGCACTCGAAGCGCAGGGAGAGCTGCTGCTTTTAGGGCGGTTGCTTGAACAGCAAGTCGTCGAGCATGAGGCGCTTATTTCGCCCCTCGGATTGGCGCAGCGGAGGCAAGGGCTTGCAGAGCATGAGGTTCTTGCGCTGTCAGGCATCTCTACCGAGTTGTGAGACATCGACGGCAGCGCGTTCTACCAAACCTTTCCGGCCATTGGCCGCAGTGGGGTCTCGGGGCTTGCCCTGAGCAGGGAAGGTAGGCAAAGCAAGGGAGTAAAACGACTGAAGCGTTGCCGGTTGTGTGCACGCCATTCATGGCGGTAGCACAAACCCTACCTTGTCCCAGTTTTTATCCCCCAAATGGTTGCAGCCGTTGTGGACGAGGTTGGTTACTGAAAATTGTCAGTACGTTGGTACTGGATTTCTCAGCCCTCGATGAATAAAAGCATCATTGGGAGGGTGCAGAGGGAATCGTCCAATGACTCGATAAACAGGAGAGTCAGATGCCATGGGCCTAACAAAATTGATCACCAAAATATTTTGCGAAGTGAGCGTGGTAACTTTCAGAAAACGCTGCAACAAGACGCTGTACGAAGCAGGGCGTTGGCTTTGATGGTGTCAGTATTTTGAAGCTTGCGCGTTTGCCGTTGGTAACTGTGCGTGCATCGCTCGGATAAGAAGAGAAAAACATCTGGCAGCACAGAAATAGGTAGATCTGGTGATGCTGAGGGAGGCATGCGGTAGGCAAACCTGAGCACGTCATCCACAACTGGTGTAAACGCTATGAGCGAAAGCTGGCTGAAGAAAATGTGGTCACTTGCACTGCGACGGAGATCTGTAGACGCGAACGGTGGTAAGCCGTTTACCAGGTGCGGAACCCTCATGGTCTACGCGGGGGAGCTCAAGCTGATACCTGAGCTCATTCCCGAGTCAAAACCTGCCAAACGCTCCACGCCGCCCGATTCAGATTGAGTGCAGCATCTCAGGGTGGCTGAACGCCTGTCAGTATAAGTGGAACGCCTTAACTGATACGCACGTTGGGCCGGTACGCAGGGCTAGCTGCTTAGACTACCTTCCTGATCAAACAGAGCTCTGGCTGAGGGGCCATAGGTCGCGATGACATTCTCGATGGTATCCCGGTCGTTACAGTTCAAACTGCGGGTCAGGTCGAAGAGGGTGTTTCGCTCGGCTTTCCACTGGCTGATGATTTCAACATTCGGTTGGGCTTTCTTACGCTCGTAGAAAATCGACTCGGAACGGAGCGCTATCAAGCAACCCAAGACGTCCTTGGCGATTTCCAGTCTATGAGCATCTGATGACTCGATCATTTTTGGGAACTCCTTCTGATCGTTATCGTGGCCTGCCGGACTCCTAGATCCTGTCGAGTTAAGAGCAGCAATGGCGTACCGGCTGATATGGTTTTTTCTCGTATTGTATGGGTGACTATGTGTCACGTGAAATCCGGTTATACATGCCACTCAGTCACCTGAGTTGAGGTCATGCATGCCACCTTGTCACGTGACTGGCTGTCCTGTGTATAACTCATTTTTTGGTCGCCTTACGCTCCCGGATCGAGTTCCGGATAGACAGCAGCTTGGTGTAGATATCCGGATTGCTCTCGGCCAAATGGTCCAAGTCAGCTTGGCTGATCTGGAAGCCAATGTTGGTCTGGTTCTCGATGATCTGTAGGTTTTCGATGTGAATACCTTGGCCGACTGCCTCCCTGTTGAAGAGCATACGTTTCAGCTCCTCAACCGTGCTTTTGATCTGGGCTGGGCGGTACTCCCACTGTGCTTGGCCTCTGGGTCTTCCTTGCGAGTCGCTAATTGCGATTTTTTCCGTGAGCTTGTATTCGTTATGTTTACGCGATCGCGTCCTGCTGATGTAGCCTCGGGTTTCAAGCGTTTTGATCTCGCGCATGGCCTGGCGTGGACTGATCCCTGCTTTGCGAGCGATGGTTGGGATTGAAGGAATCGACAGTCCCGTTCTGAGATCGCAATGGGATTTGATCACGCAGTAAACCGCAAATGCATACGGCCCGAGCTTTGCGAGTTCGTGATCCACCATGGCCTGGAAAATGTGAAACCAATAGGTGTTGGATTTCAATTGATCCTGTGGTTCCTGCCCGGTTGCGACATCAACCGACAATTCCAGCTCACTCATTTCCGAGCCTCCACCTGAGACTTCTTGGTAGGGCGCCCGACTTTATGTGGTCTTTCAGTCGAGGCTTGCTTTAGGAGAGGAGCCGATGTGATTGCCCCGGTACGCATCCATTGTCTGAGATCACCTAGCCGCCATCGCAAGCGTGACAGGCCGGGAACGGGCTCAAGTCCCGGCAATTTGCGCTGACGCACGGTTAGAGCGCTGAAGCCTGTCAATGCAGCGACCTCGGCAACGCCAATCAATACGTCATCTGCTAGCTTCTAAATCTTTTGAATGGTTTCGTAATCGATGCTCATTGTGACTGTCGCTCGGCTGCTATGGAATGCCTCCAGCTTTCGCCATGCGACTGCGGATTTACTAGGACACCTTTTTGACAGATGCGCGAATTAGCCAAAGAATGGCTCCATGCAGCCACACGTTCCCGATGCAGATGTCGACCCAGATGAAGCCTTCCAGCTTGTTTTTCGTGAACTAAAACGTCATGAGGAAACGGGCCGGAGAAACTTCGTTGTTCGCGCTCCTGTGGATCTGCTTGAGTACCTCTTCTCAGCAATTCTGCGCAAGTCTGGGATGTCGCGGGTTTCGCTTGAGCTGCAGCTGACGAAGTTGGGTGTCTACGGATTCAAAGAAGAAGATGGTCGGATTCTGCGGCGGTATTTGAGCGGCCATACACGTATGGGGTGGTCGACCTACCAGCGTCTGATGCTGTGGGCGTTATCAAGCGGCTGGATCTGCACCTGGGTTTTCCGCGACTTGGCTTTCCGGTCGTATGAGCGAGAAGCTGCTCAGCTTTGCGCACGGAAAATAGTGAACACCCTCAAGCGTCGGACGACGCTCCCTGATTTGACCAAGGAGCAGGTTGTTGCGTGCTTCTATGAGGTTTATCAGCTTTGCCAGCGTGAGCGCGATCACGCTACGGCTACTCGCGTGCGAACCGACTCAGACACTAGAGAGCTTGTCCTGTCCCTAGATGAGTAAATGCGTGGAATTGACTGTCCGTTGCATTCGACCTGACCAGCATACGGGGTGTCATCGACCGACTGAATTCGACCCAAAGCTGCCGGTCAGCATCGGCAGAGTTCGGCCAGAAGCGGACGCTAACACCAAAGTTGCCGCCGGCTAGAAGCTGCTGCTTGGCTGCGCTTACAAAACTTAAGGCAATACATACTTAACTTGGATTTATTTAATTATTTTTTTTACGTCTCTCCAAGATAGATCTCGTATGGTTAATCCACTCATTATTTTTCTTTTTTTCAAAAGCAACCCCCTTTTTCCATCCTTGACGATCCTCTTTACTAAGTAAATCAAGTCCAGGCTGCAAGGTATGTAGCCAATTCTGCCACTCATAAACCTCAATTGTGGCTTCGGGAAAGAGCTTCCACTCGTTATGTATGTATTCGGGGGTTACTCGTAACGCATCAGCGCCTAAATAAGTTTTTACCCCGTCACTCGTACTTTCAAATATGGCCCCAACTCCACTTTCAAAATCCATGGAGTGAGATTTAACATACTGCGTATCGAACGTTTCGTTTACGGTGCCTAGTTTTCGACCAAACATTGGCTGGTAAAAAACCTTCGACCCAGCTGGAATGCCCTTTCTGACAATCGGAGTCATTATTCTCTCGAGCCCTTCTGCTAGGTCACAACTAATTCCTCTCCGTTCAGGATCCCACTGCTGATTTATAGGATAAGGAAAACCGCACCGACGAGCTAGCAGATGGTTGTATGATATGTTTGTAAAATACAAATCATTAATTACAAGACCATAAGCACTCGGAGTTGAATAAAACGACAAGCTATTGACTCCTATCATATTTATTCTTTTGTTTTTTGTATCGGACTTTTGAACAATAAGCATTCTGTCATACTGGCCAATTCTGCTGGAGATATGAAATTTAGGCTTCACATCAAAAGCCTTTCTATCAAGCTGATTAAATCCGAGCCATATACCCACCCTGACTTTATCCAGCCAGTCCATAAAGCTTGACAACTCAGCTGCACTGATCAAAGTGCTGAGTTCTATTTTTTCCAGAACTCCTTTCGCTCTAAGCTCTAAAGCCGAAAAATCGCTATTGCACTTTTCACACGCTGGAAAAGTAAATTGATCAAATGCGTAAGATCGCTCTTTGCCCTGAGCTAACACGATGTCAGTACTAAGCTGAATCTTCCTATTAGGGTTTCCAGTTTTTTTTATAAGCCAATGTGAAATAACATGCTCTTTGTTTTTTCCTTCCGGCTTCTTTCCGCAAAATACGCAGTACTTCAAATTCATCACAGCTCATTAGTTTAAGTATTGTTTTCGCAGCAAAAGGCGCACTTGCTCAATTGGCAGTCGAGCTCCTAACGCTGGCGGCGCTTATTGCAGAACGTTGAATACGACTGCGTCTATGAAGTTCAACATGGCGAACTACTATTGATTGAATTGTTCTTCAGCATTTCTACGACTGTAAACAGCCCATTTTTCATATTTCACGGCATCGATCGTGGCAGCTTCGTTAATTGTTCCTGCTAGTTTATTTTTAAGTTGCTCTGCGGTAAAACCATACGCCTTTCCCTTTCCTTCGATAGCGTCTTGAATTTTACGTGCGCCTTTCAATCTCGCATGCGGAACAGAAAGCTTGGCTTTGTGTGAAATGACACCGGTGATATGGGCTGGAACTCCAAACCGAAACATCTTGGTTTTTTCTTTTGCTAATTCATAACCGAAGCGGCTGGCGATAATCTTTAGTTCAGATTTAAATTTTCCAGAGATTTGATCTCCAGAAAAGGTTAGGTCATCTATGTAACATGTGAAGTTTAATCCGTATTTGATTGCTAAGGCCTCGCATTTATCAAATAAGCCCTTAGCTGCCCAAAACGAAAGGAGAGGGCTAAGTGGGCTTCCGGTAGGCATTACACCGTTCCAGGTTGTCAGCGAGGCAAGCCTGCCTGCGATATCTGTTGGGCAGCACATAGAGTTATGAAAGAAATCATGCACAAGGCAGTAGCGGGTAGATCCATAAAAGTTTTTCAGATCGAACGTTACTGTTTGTCGAGCACCAAGATGAATAGCTGCATTCGTTTGGTACGAGCGGTGCTTTACTCCACCTTGAACGTAGGCGGGGTACTGGACACGACGGAGTATGGATAAAACTCTCTCGTGTAGTTTCCGAAGGCGAGACTTAGGCTCCTGAACGGCTCGATGTTTACGGGACTTTCCCGTAAAAGGATTAGGAGCTAAAACCTTATTGAAAAGTTTGTAATTGCTTTCTGATTGCAAAATCACTTCAAGTTCGATAGTGCTAATATTTAGCAAGTCAGCCAAGCGCTTCGGTGAGCCTATTTTATACAAGGCGCACTGATGAACCGGTAGTTCATTATCGGGCTTTCGTTTTTTCCTTATATTTTTCTTTGGCTGCATTTCGATCTTCATTCCATTCAAGTAACGAAATAATTGTTTTCGCCAATCCAAAACGCAGGTTGTCAGTAGGGCGAGGAGAGTCGATACTCTCAGAAAAAAACAAAATCGATGATAGTGGTATTTCGAAGTAATCGCTGTACTTTCTCAGCAACTCAATAGATGGTTGCTTTTTTCCAGACTCAATCTCGGACAGGTGAGAGTTTGATATTCCCAATCGAGAACATAACTCTGTTTGAGATAGGTCGTAGTAAGAGCGAATTAATTTAAGGGCCTTGCCTAACATTTTGCACACCTCTGATGAATGTGACACCAGCGGGGTAGACTACTCATGGAAGAACGCGATGATCTTCATCCAGTGCTTGTCAATTATCGACAGTAACGGCACAAGAATCTTTATCACACCAAAGCAGGTTTTGAGTAATCTCAAGCGCTGCTTTGTCTTCACTTTCGCCAGGTACAGTTCTTCGGCTTTCTCGTCACGTGGTTGCATATTAAATGCTCCTGTAAGGGTTTGCGCCAGCCCACAGAATGTGGAACCGACCTCTCGATGCAACCTTTACAAGCCAAATGACCGATGTTTGAACTGTATTTTTCCCCCTCGCTGAAATCACCAGGCTTCGACGTCTCGACGAAGCCTACAAGACCGCACCACATACGCGCACGGTGACGACCGCACACGCCCGGCCCAAAAGTTAGAGGTCCAAAATCGACCCCCGCAGTGCCGTAGCACCTACAAGCAATCGAGAAATCATCGACCGCAAAATCATCATCGCAGAGCACGACACGCAGGTCACGAATTATTTTCGCTCACAGCGAAAATAATTCGTGACTACTCTTCTGCGCCCACTACGTTGGACGTGGCGTACGCCAGATTGGCGAAATGAGTACTTTTGACTGTTGCAGGTACTGTCACGAGTCTCGCCTGACGCTACCTAAATGCTGCTGGACTTTGGTTTTCGTACTCACAAGATGACCGCTTTTGGCCGACTGCTGCCGTTCGCCACCGGCGGCTTTCAGCCAAAAGCAGACGAATTTCGCTAGGTACTGCTGCCTTATGAAGTTCAGAGGAGTCGCGCAACTAGACGCGATTTTGGATTAGCACGCATGAAAACCGTAAGCTCAGCGTGATCGGGTGGGGTCTAAGCGGATGCGGCTATCGCCGAAGCGGCGGTTGTTGCATTGGATGATGTAAGCATGAATATCCAGGGCGGCTGACTTTGCCCGGGCGTTGAATGTGTCGGTGACAGCATTCCGCCACGTGGTAATGTGCTCTTACAGCTAATGAGGTATCTGGTATGCGGAAATCACTGATTGATTCCATAGGCCGCGAAGACGCCTCGAGGCTGATGGAGGATGCCGTGTTACGAGCCGTTGAGGAAAACCAAAGCTTTGGTCTCGTTTGGAATACGAAATGGCTTCAAGCCGTGGGATGCGTGCAACACGTCATCGAAGGTGGCCGACAGGACCCTCTCATTGTTCGCCAGTTCGAACCATCCGCTCCCCAATCGTTAACCAGACAAGTACCTATCGCATGAATGGAAACGAACCAGTTGGGGTACCTAGCGGTACTGGTCAAATCCGATGCAAACGGCCGGCAAAGTCGAATGCAAAAGGGGCCCCGTCTGAGCAGTAGCGACAGACGGGTTTGGTCCGATCAGGCCAGCTTTGCTGCCAGCTCTTCCGCAGTAATGTTGTAATACCGCTTCAGCATGTTCACCTCTCGATGCCCCGTCACGCTCGCGAGCTCAATCAAATTCGGCAGTTTGGTCGCAAGCCGACAGGTCGCTTCATGCCGCAGGTCGTGAAAGCGAAGATTGATCAGGAAGTCTTCCTGAGGCGTTATCTTCGCCGTCTCACAATCCCCCAAGTATTTCAGCCTGGCTCGCTCCAGACCTCTTACGAAGGCTTTCTTGAGGGCGTCGGTCGTGGTGGGGAAGACTCGCCCGCACAGCGAGCGCGGCAAATCTTTGAGCAACTGAATAGCCTTCGGCGAAAGCGGGACGGTTCTGGGCAGGCCGTTTTTGGTTGCAGGCAGGTGCGCGGTTCTACGATCCAGGTTCACATGCTTCCATCGCAGCTCGAAAATCTCGCCACGGCGCATGGCGGTCTCAATCGCCAGTTGTACGATGGGCCGTATCCAGGGATTGTGTGATACATCGGCGTAGGTCCCATCAGCACGTCGCTCACGAAGCTCTAACGCGCCAAGCATGTATTGCTCTTCAATTGGGTCGAGCCGTCGCGAGCGCTCGTCGTTGTAGCTGGGCCGGCTGACCATCCTGACTGGATTCTCGGCCAGATGAATGCCCCACTCGCGGCGAGCGACCTCAACCACGCATTGAAACAAAGCCAGCTCACGTTTCACCGTATTGCCTTTGCGGATCTTCAAGCGCTCGTCACGGTAGCGGGCAAAATCTGAAGAGGTGAGGGTCGCAACGATGCGTGTCGCCAGCGGATGACGCTTGAGTGCTTCCAGGCGTTTGATTTCCGAATAAGCGCCTTTGTGCTTCGGAGCAATTTCGGAGATGTAGCGATCGATGAGTTGATGAAAGGCGGTGCGTTCAGCCTCGACGCGAGAGACAAAAATCCCACGGTCGATTTCGCTTTCGATCATGCGTGCCCAGGCTTGGGCATCGGATTTGGTTTCGAAGGTTTTGCGCTGGGCTGGATAGCCCTTACGGCGAATTTGCGCTTCCCACTGATACTCGCCGCGATTCCTGATTGTTGCCATTTCGACCATTCCCGCCCCACTTGAGTGTGGCAAATTTGTGGCAAAAACGACTTTCAGGACTAGGACAGGTTTCTGGCAGTGGAGCTAACCCCTTGTAATACAAGGGATAGAAGATGGTGCACCAGGCGGGATTCGAACCCACGACCCCTGCCTTCGGAGGGCAGTACTCTATCCAGCTGAGCTACTGGTGCGACGCGGGCGCCATGATACCCATGTCGGGGGTGGTCGTCCATTGCGATAACCGGCACATCGTTTGTAATCTGCTACGGTGACACTCGCGCAAGCCGGGTGTACCCAGGCTTGCAAGGCGTGTCGTTCTTTTTTTCGAACGGCTATTGTCCTTTACCGCCATAGATCCTAGGATTCGTTTGAGATTTCAAACGCTCTTGTCTGGTTGCTGAGGCGCATGCGTTCATCCATGCGGTATTTCACCTCAGCCCGGGCGCCTTTTCATCCCTCCATTCGTGCCGTCACGTACGGCGCCATCAAGGAAGCCGACATGCAGCTCAAAGACACCTCGTTGTTCCGCCAGCAAGCCTATATAGATGGTGCGTGGCTGGGCGCCGACAGTGGGCAGGCCATCAAGGTCAGCAACCCTGCTACCAACGAAATTCTCGGCACCGTGCCGAAAATGGGCGCCGCGGAAACTCGCCGCGCCATCGAGGCTGCCGACAAGGCACTGCCCGCCTGGCGTGCGCTGACCGCGAAGGAGCGCTCGAACAAGCTGCGCCGCTGGTTCGAATTGATGATCGAAAACCAGGATGACCTCGCGCGCTTGATGACGCTGGAGCAGGGCAAGCCATTGGCCGAATCCAAAGGCGAGATCGTCTATGCCGCTTCGTTCATCGAGTGGTTTGCCGAAGAAGCCAAGCGCGTCTACGGCGACACCATTCCCGGCCACCAGCCAGACAAGCGTCTGATCGTGATCAAGCAGCCAATCGGCGTGACCGCCGCCATCACCCCGTGGAACTTCCCGGCCGCGATGATCACCCGCAAAGCGGGCCCGGCGCTGGCCGCAGGCTGCACCATGGTGCTCAAGCCTGCCTCGCAGACGCCGTTCTCGGCATTGGCGCTGGCTGAGCTGGCCGAACGCGCAGGCATTCCCAAGGGTGTGTTCAGCGTCGTGACCGGCAGCGCCGGCGACATCGGCAGTGAGCTGACCAGCAACCCGATCGTGCGCAAGCTGAGCTTCACTGGCTCGACCGAGATCGGTCGCCAGTTGATGGCCGAGTGCGCCAAGGACATCAAGAAAGTCTCGCTGGAGTTGGGTGGCAACGCTCCTTTCATCGTGTTCGACGATGCCGACCTGGACAAGGCGGTCGAAGGCGCGATCATTTCCAAGTACCGCAACAACGGCCAGACCTGCGTCTGCGCCAACCGTATCTATGTGCAGGACGGCGTTTACGACGCGTTCGCCGAGAAGCTGAAGGTTGCAGTGAGCAAGCTCAAGATCGGCAACGGTCTGGAAGAAGGCACCACTACCGGGCCACTGATCGACGACAAGGCCGTGGCCAAGGTCAAGGAACACATCGCCGACGCGGTCAGCAAGGGCGCAACCGTACTCACCGGTGGCAACGCGCTGCAGGGCAACTTCTTCGAGCCGACCGTGCTGGTCAACGTCTCCAAGGATGCCGCCGTGGCCAAGGAAGAAACGTTTGGCCCGCTGGCGCCACTGTTTCGCTTCCAGGACGAGGCCGAAGTAATTGCCATGTCCAACGACACCGAGTTCGGCCTGGCTTCGTACTTCTATGCCCGCGACATGAGCCGCGTGTTCCGTGTTGCCGAGGCGCTGGAATACGGCATGGTCGGTATCAACACCGGCCTGATCAGCAACGAAGTGGCGCCGTTCGGCGGCATCAAGGCCTCGGGCCTGGGCCGCGAAGGCTCCAAGTACGGCATCGAAGATTACCTGGAAATAAAATACCTCTGCATTTCGGTGTAACCCACCGCGCAGAACCCTTGGCGGCCGGCGGCCGCAGCAGTCGATCATCGTATGCTGCTGCGGTACGTACCGGCCGCTTTATCCTTGAATCACGCCGACCGATGAGCGGCGAATGAGGAATGTCATGAGCAAGACCAACGAATCCCTGATGCAACGCCGCCAGGCTGCCGTGCCACGCGGTGTGGGCCAGATTCACCCGATCTTTGCAGAGTCAGCGCAGAACGCCACGGTTACCGACGTCGAAGGCCGCGAGTTCATCGACTTTGCCGGCGGCATCGCGGTGCTCAACACCGGCCATGTCCACCCCAAAGTGATCGCGGCCGTGCAGGCACAACTGCACAAGCTGACTCACACCTGCTTCCAGGTGCTGGCATACGAGCCGTACGTTGAAGTCTGCGAGAAGATCAACGCCAAGGTGCCCGGTGACTTCGACAAGAAGACCTTGCTGGTCACCACCGGCTCCGAGGCCGTCGAAAACGCCATCAAGATTGCGCGCGCTGCCACCGGTCGCGCCGGGGTGATCGCCTTCACCGGCGCCTACCACGGCCGTACCATGATGACACTGGGCCTGACCGGCAAGGTCGTGCCGTACTCGGCTGGCATGGGCCTGATGCCCGGCGGTGTGTTCCGCGCGCTGTACCCTTGCGAACTGCACGGCGTCAGCGTCGACGATTCGATCGCCAGCATCGAGCGCATCTTCAAGAACGACGCTGAACCGCGTGACATCGCAGCGATCATTCTCGAGCCGGTGCAGGGTGAGGGCGGTTTCTATGTCGCGCCGAAAGCCTTCATGCAGCGTCTGCGCGCCCTGTGCGACCAGCACGGCATCCTGCTGATCGCCGATGAAGTGCAGACCGGCGCAGGCCGTACCGGTACGTTCTTCGCCATGGAGCAGATGGGTGTTGCGCCCGACCTGACCACCTTCGCAAAATCCATCGCTGGCGGTTTCCCTCTGGCCGGCGTGTGCGGCAAAGCCGAGTACATGGACGCCATCGCTCCAGGTGGTCTGGGCGGCACCTACGCCGGCAGCCCGATCGCCTGCGCGGCGGCACTGGCCGTGATGGAAGTGTTCGAGGAAGAGAACCTGCTTGATCGCAGCAAGGCAGTCGGCGAGCACTTGGTAGCGGGCCTGCGCGCCATCCAGGCCAAGTACCCGGTGATCGGTGATGTGCGCGCACTGGGCGCGATGATTGCCATCGAGCTGTTCGAAGGCGGCGACACCCACAAGCCGAACGCCGCAGCAGTGGCCCAAGTCGTAGCCAAGGCGCGCGACAAGGGTTTGATTCTGCTGTCGTGCGGTACTTACGGAAACGTCCTGCGCATCCTGGTTCCACTGACTGCGCCTGACGAGCTGTTGGACCAAGGTTTGGCCATCATCGAAGAGTGCTTCGCTGAGCTGGCGTGAGTGATGTGAGTGCTTGGTAGGAAAAACCCGCTTCGGCGGGTTTTTTTATGGGGTGGTTTTAGTTTGCACCTCGTTTGCAGCCAGGCGGGTGATGCGCTAAAGCCCTCTGCTTAATCCGTTTTTTTGCAGTACCGTTCAGACTCACTACCGAGAGTCATGCTGTCACCCTTGGCCCATGGAGTGCGCCTATGAATACCGCTACCAGCATGCCTCCTCGTGTGTTGATCGCCGAATCCGACCCTTGGATGCGTGATCTGTTGTCGCAGATGCTGCTCGATGTACGTTGCGATGCACGCCTGCAGGCGTGCGCCACGGGACCTGAGGCGCTGGAGCATCTGCGCGAGCCACCGGACTTGGTGATTGCAGCGCGCGAGTTGCTGGGCATCAGCGGTCTGGACTTGCTGCGCGGAGTGCGCAAGAGCCCTCGTCTGTCGGCCTTGCCGTTCATCTTGTTGAGCGAGCGCAGCGACAGCGCGAGCGTGCGCGAAGTGCTACCCCTAGCGCCGACGGCCTATCTGACCAAACCCTTGAATATGACCAGTTTGAAGGCGCGCCTGCAGACGCTGTTGTCTGGCTCCGCAGAGGTGGTGGTTTGCCGGATTCCGCAGATCGCTGCCGGTACCACTTTGGAACAGTATCTGACGCGCCGCCGCCTGGACTGCGACGGTGGGCCGCTGCTGTGCGACGTGCAGGCGGCGGTACAGCGGGCGCTAGGGCCACAAGGCTTGAACCTAAAGGTGCTGGAAGCCAACGTGCGCAGCGACCCGCAAGTCACCGGGGTGCTGGTGAGCGCCGCTAACAGTGCGGCGAAACAGGGCGCGGCGCCGGTGTTGACGCTGATGCAGGCCTTGCAAGCGCTGGGCCCTACGCAGAGCATGAATCTGCTGCTGGGCATGACCACCCGGCCCAGTGCCTACCTGAGTGACCCGCTGCTGTTCGAACAAGCCGAAATCTGCTGGAACCGCTCGACCCACACGGCCGAATTCGCTCGCAACATTGCCCGCCAACAAAATGTGGACGAGTGGCGCTGCTATTGCGCAGGCGTGTTGCACTGCCTGGGCGATCTGGCGCTGCTGCGCGTTTTGCAGGAATGGCGTCTGGCAGGCGGTGAGCTTGACCAGACGAAGCTGACTTACGCGCTACGAACGTTTGGTGCGCCTTATGGCTCGGAATTGCGCCGACGCTGGCGATTGCCGCTTGAGCTGCGCGAGATGATCGCCGCGGCCTACCAGTTGGGCGGCGGGGTGTACTCAAGGGAAAAACTGATCGTGAATATTGCAGCGCAGATGGCATCGCTGGGCGCCGACGAAGACGTCACCCAGATAGCCCAAGGCAAACCAGCACGGTTGCTCAAGATAGGCGTGTCGCAGCTGAACTGGTGGCGGGGCGCGCCAATGATTCGCTGACGCGCTGGACTACGCCGGGACATGAATAAAGGCCTCTATCTGATCACTGGCCTTGGGGGTGATCGAGAGAGGTGGGGATCACCCACCCCAGCAATTGTCGAAAATCTTCTGTGCGATCCACGGCAGGTCACGTTGAAATTCTGGAAATACCTCGAAGCGGCCCAGCATGCGGTCGGTGCAGATGAATACCTTTTGGCCAGAGCCTGCGATGGTGCAGATACCGCCAAAGCTGACATTACCTTCGCGCGATGTGGTAACCGGCAAGGTATAGAGGCTTTCACATGACTGGATTTCAGTAGTGTTTTGATTCCAAAGAGCGTTGTCTCTGAATTCTTTTGTGACAGACTCCCAGTCCTCCAAATCAACTTTGGTTAACCTGGAATAAGCAGGGGGAAAGCTTAGGCAGTTTTCGCTACCACAATTAGCCGTAACCGATAGCGGGATAAGTGTGGCAATTATACATAATTGTTTCATGTGTAACTCCTTGAGTAGTTATTCTCCGTAGCTTCATGGAAAAGTAAACCATGACCTAACATATGGCTCAAGGAAACGAATTTGTCTTTTTGATAGAGAACAATGAAGTTGGCTAGCACAACCTCCACCCAATGGGCTTTGATCTAGGTAGATAATTCTGCAAATTGATACAACATGGTTGAATTCCCTAATGGGCCAGACGCGATCAATTCAGCACGGTTGCATATAATAGGCGTGTCGCAATTGAACGAGTGGCCGGGGACACCAATGGTTCGCTGACTAGGCCGGCACGATCTGGTTCTTGCCTTGGCGCTTGGCCTGGTACATGGCGGCGTCGGAACGCGAGAAGAGGGAGTCAAGCATTTCGTCTTGCGGCTGAATACTGGTCAGGCCCTGGCTTACCGTCACGCCGTAGTTCTTGCCATTGTGGTGGAAGCTCAGGCGCTGGATTTCGCGCTGCAGGCGCTCGGCGATCTGCATGGCCATGTCCGGCGCGCAGCCCGGAAACACGGCGGCGAATTCTTCACCGCCAATACGCCCGAACAAGTCGCCACGGCGCAGTACCGCACGGCCGGTTTCGGCGATGCGTTGCAGCACGTGGTCACCTTCCTGGTGGCCATAGGTATCGTTGATCATCTTGAAATCGTCGATGTCCAGCAGCAGGAAGGCCATGGGCGTGTCGTTGAGGCGGGACTGCTCGAACTCGCGGTGGGCGCATTCGAAGAAGTGTCGACGGTTGCTGCTCTGGGTCAGGACATCGGTGGTGGCGAGGCGTTGGAGCTCGCCTTCAAGGTGCTTCTTTTCGGTAATGTCCTCGGCGATACCCACCACGATCACGCGTTGGCCTGCATCCACCTGATGGCTGACGAAGCACTTGTCGCTGAGCCAGCGGATCTGGCCATCGGCGCTGATGATGCGGTATTCGCGGTCTTCGACGGCGCCCCTGTCGAGCACTTCGGCCAGGCTGCGATCGGCGTAGTCCAGGTCATCCGGGTAGATGCTGTCGCGCCATTCGTTGTAGTCGGCCAGCAGCAAACCCACCGAGCGGCCGAAAATCCGTTCGTAGGCGGGGCTGACGTAGATCATCTGCTGGGTTTCCCAATCGAACGCCCAGAGTACCGCGTTGACGCTGACCAACAGCGAGCTGAACAGCTGCTCGCGCTCCTTGAGCCGCGCGACCTCACCCTGGGCATGCATCAAGGCCAATAGGGTTTCAGCGGCTTCGGGTAGAGGTTTGACGGGTGTAGAAGGTAATTTTTTATTGACCATCATCACGGCATCTCAGAGGCGTTGGGATTACTGCGAACGGATGCGCGAAAAGGCGCGGCCAAGGCATGATCCCAGGCGGTAGCGCTATGAGTCTGAGAGCGGAAAATTGTAACGAAGTTCCGAACGGCGCGCCCTGGGGCCAAGGCGCACCGATAAACGGCTCAGGCTGCAGCAGGCCTCAGCGAGTACGTCTTGAGCTGGGTCGCGAAGTCGCGCAGCGAGTGAATGCCACTGGCTTCGGCCTCTTGGATCCAATCCTTGATGGCGGCGAGCATATCATGACCGTTGGAGCTGGTGCGCGCCCAGATCTGTTGCAGGGCCAGGCGCTTTTCATAGATGACGCGCAATGCGTGGCTGTGTTCGAGCATCGTCTGGATGTGCAGGTGATGCCCTTCGTCCAGCAGGCTGGTTTCACGCGACAGCAGGCGCTTGGCCCGGCGGAACTGGTGACGTACCGATTCGTCGACCCTGCTCAGCTCCTGTTGCACCAGCGGCGCGATCACCAGCTTGCGGTACTGCGCCATGATCTGGAAGCGATTGTTGAGGATCGCCATGGCGGTGTCCATGTCGAGCTGGCCCTTGCCTTCCACGCGGTGGGCAATCGGTGCCACGCGCTGGACCTTGGCCAGGCGCAGCCAGGTAAACAGCTTGATCCAGGCCCACCCCATGTCGAACTCCCATTTCTTGACCGACAGCTTGGCCGAATTGGGGTAGGTGTGGTGGTTGTTGTGCAGTTCTTCGCCGCCGACGATGATGCCCCACGGCACCAGGTTGGTGGCCGCGTCGCGGCATTCGAAGTTGCGGTAGCCCACGGCGTGGCCGAGGCCGTTGATGACACCGGCTGCCCAGAAGGGAATCCACATCATCTGCACGGCCCACACGGTCAGGCCGAGGGCGCCGAACAGCAGCAGGTCGATGACCAGCATCAGGACCACGCCAGTGTGGCGGAAGCGCGAGTACAGGTTGCGCTCGATCCAGTCTTCGGGGCAGTTCTTGCCATAGATGCGCAAGGTGTCGGGGTTTTCCGCCTCTTTGCGATAGAGCTCGGCGCCGGTACGCATCACGGTGCCCAGGCCCTTGATCACGGGGCTGTGCGGATCGTCGACGGTTTCGCATTTGGCGTGGTGCTTGCGGTGGATGGCGGTCCACTCGCGGGTGTTCTGGGCAGTGGTGAGCCAGAGCCAGAAACGGAAGAAGTGCTTGAGCCCGGCGTTGAGTTCCAGCGAGCGGTGGGCGGAATAGCGGTGCAGGTAGACAGTGACGCTGATGATGGTCACATGGGTCAGCAACAACGTGACTGCCACCACTTGCCAGGCGGACAGATCGAGAAAACCGTTGTACCACATAGGCGGGAAGGCCCTCGGTTGGGTGGGTAATGCGTGCAGCGCATTATCGACTAGCTATCAGATAAAGCCAGTCGCTCTTTTAGATAAGAGTCGCTGAATGTTTCTATTCTATAATTGGTACACATTTTGTGTGGCCGATTGACCCTATGTCTGTTTTATCTCGGGTTACAGCGCGCGGCGTTGTGATTTACCTGATTGTCTGTGTGGTGTGGTTTCTGTTGTGCGGTCGTGTGGCAAACGGCCTTTTCGAAGCGTCGTCGGCCGGATGGGGGGTTCATCTGGCCGGTTGCGGTGTGTGGTTGCTGGGCAGTGCGTTCGCCTTTGGCTGGCTGCGCGCGCGGCAGGCCAACCGCGAAAGCCGACGTTTGTCGGCAGCGGTTTTCGACTGCACCGCCGACGGCGTGCTGGTGACCGACACTGCAGGGCGCATCCTGCAGGTCAACCGGGCCTTCATGGCGATCACCGGGTATGCCGAGGACGAAGTGCTCGGGCAGAACCCGAACACGTTCAAATCCGGGCAGCATCCGCCGGCCTTCTATCAACAGATGTTTCGCACGCTGGCCGAGCACGACCAGTGGAGCGGCGAGATCTGGAACCGGCGCAAGGGCGGCGACAGCTACCCGCAGTGGCAGACCATCCGCGCGATCCGCGATGATCGGGGCAAGCTGAGCCACTATGTGGCGGTGTTCTCCGACATCAGCGCGATCAGGCATTCGCAGCGCGAGCTGGCCCATCTGGCACACCATGATCCGCTGACCGGGTTGCCCAATCGCCTGCTGTTCAGCCACCGCACCGAGCACGCCTTGAGTACGGCCCGGCTTGCGCAACGCTGCTGCGCGTTGTTGCTCATCGACCTCGACCACTTCCAGAACGTCAACGACAGCTTCGGTCATGGCGTGGGCGATCGGTTGCTGATGGCTGTGGTCGAGCGTTTGCAGTGCGGGTTGGGCGAGGAGGTGACCCTGGCTCGGCTGGGCGGCGACGAATTTGCCGTGCTGATGGAAGGCGAGTTGCGCACAGGGCAGGCGACGGCGCTGGGGCAGGGGTTGCTCGAAGGCCTGCGCGCGCCCTTCGCCATCGACGGGCACACCCTGTTCATCAGCGCCAGCATGGGCATCAGTCTGTTTCCCGACGACGCGCAGGGTGCCGAGCAGCTGTTGCGCAACGCCGACTCGGCGCTGTTCCAGGCCAAGGCACGGGGCCGTTCGAGCTATGCCCTGTATACCCAAGAGCTGACCACCCGCGCCCAGCAGCAGATCGAAGTGACCGCAGAACTGCGCCAGGCCCTGGCCGACGGGCAGTTGCGGGTGCACTACCAACCGGTGCATGCCCTGCGCGACAAGGCCATGGTCGGGGTGGAGGCGCTGGTGCGCTGGCAGCACCCGGAGCGCGGCCTGGTGCCGCCAGGGCAGTTCATACCGATCGCCGAGCGCAGTGGTTTGATCGCCGAGATCGACACTTGGGTGCTGGCCACCGCGTGCCGCCAGATGCGGCAGTGGCAGGTCGAGGGCAAGGCACTGGATTTCGTCGCGGTGAACATCTCCAGCCGTCTGTTCAGCCACCATGATCTCTACCGGCAGGTCGAAAGGGTCCTGGCCGAGACGGAACTGGCGCCTGCGCATCTGGAACTGGAAGTGACCGAAAGTGCGGTGATGGATGATCCGGACCGCGCACTGGAGCAATTGCATCACCTGCGCGATCTGGGTTTGCAACTGGCGATCGACGACTTCGGCACCGGTTATTCATCCTTGCTTAGGCTCAAGCGCCTGCCGGTCCACAAGCTCAAGATCGACCAGGGTTTCGTCGCCGGCCTGCCCGGCGACGAGGACGATGTGGCGATCACCACGGCGATCATCGCGCTGGCGCACAGCATGGGCATGCAGGTGCACGCCGAGGGCATCGAGCAGGCGAATCAGGCGCAGTTCCTGCTGGAGCACGGTTGCGGACTGGGCCAGGGCTATTGGTTCGGTCGTCCGGTGCAAGCCGCTGCGCTGCAATGGCAGGTCCAGTAGGTGCAGATAAAAACTTCTGGTTATATGAAAATTCTTAAACAGTATTTTTAAGAATAATAAGACCGCTCTACTATCGCGCTCACGCCACCTTGGCACCCCTTACCCAGGAGCATGATCATGAGCGCATCGCTACGCAGCGTCGAAGGACAGGACGAAGCCACCATTCTGCGGGAAATTCAGAGTGCGCTGCGCGACCTGCGTTTCGGTGCGGTGGAGATCACCGTACACAACGCTCAAGTCGTGCAGATCGAACGCAAGGAAAAATTCCGTTTGCAGAACCCGGGCAACAAGCCCAGCTGAGTACGCGTCCTGCGTAGCAGCCATAAGAAAAATACCCGCCATTCCAGGAGCTTCGTCCATGTCTATCCGCCGTTATGCCTTGGCAGCCCTCGCCAGCGCCGTATTTGCCGGCTCCGCCGTCGCCAAGGACTACGAGCTGCTCAACGTGTCCTACGATCCGACCCGCGAGCTGTACCAGGAATACAACGCCGAGTTCGTCAATTTCTGGAAGAAGGAGCACGCGGGCGACACCGTGTCGATCAAGCAATCCCACGGTGGTTCGGGCAAACAGGGCCGCGCGGTGATCGACGGCCTGCCCGCCGATGTGGTGACCCTGGCGCTGGCCGGTGACATCGACGAGATCAGCCGCTTGGGCAAGTCCATCCCGGAGAACTGGCAGACCCGTCTGCCGGACGCCAGCACGCCCTACACCTCGACCATCGTGTTTCTGGTGCGCAAGGGCAACCCCAAGGGCATCAAGGACTGGGGCGACCTGATCAAGAATGATGTCTCGGTGATCACGCCGAATCCGAAGACGTCCGGCGGCGCCCGTTGGAATTTCCTGGCAGCCTGGGCCTACGGCCTGAAAGCCGGCGATGGCGACGAAGGCAAGGCCAAAGAGTACGTGCAGACGCTGTTCAAGCACGTGCCGATCCTGGACACCGGTGCCCGTGGCTCGACCATCACCTTCGTCAACAATGGTCAGGGTGACGTTTTGCTGGCCTGGGAGAACGAGGCGTTCCTGGCATTGAAGGAAGACGGTGGCGCGGACAAGTTCGACATCGTCGTGCCTTCGCTGTCGATTTTGGCTGAGCCGCCGGTGGCTGTGGTCGACAAGAACGTGAAGAAGAAGGGCAACGAGGAAATCGCCGAAGCCTACCTCAAGCACCTGTACAGCCCGGCTGGCCAGGAAATCGCTGCGAAGAACTTCTATCGTCCGCGCGACAAGGATGTGGCAGCCAAGTATGCGAAGCAATTTCCAGCGCTGAATCTGGTTACTATCGACAAGGATTTCGGCGGGTGGAAAACCGCACAGCCCAAATTCTTCAATGATGGTGGGGTGTTCGACCAGATTTATCAGGCTCAATAAGCTATAGACATGCGTTGAGGCGGCGGGCCTCTTCGCGGGCAGAGGGCTCGCCGCCCGCCCCGTTCCCACAGGTCACCGTAAAGCCTGTGGGAATGGGCTCTGCCCGCGAAGAGGCCCGATTGCGTAAACCGTATTCATCAAGGACTTCTATGTCGCGTCGTATCTCCCCCGTCATACCCGGCTTCGGGCTGACGCTGGGCTACACCGTCGTGTACCTCAGCCTGATCGTGCTGATCCCCCTGGCCGCCATGTTCGTGCATGCCGCGCAGCTGACCTGGGAACAGTTCTGGACCATCGTTACCGCACCTCGCGTACTCGCCGCACTGAAACTCAGTTTCGGCACGGCGTTGTGTGCGGCGATCATCAATGGAGTGATCGGCACCCTGTTGGCCTGGGTGCTGGTGCGCTACACCTTTCCCGGACGCAAGATCATCGATGCGATGATCGACCTGCCGTTCGCCCTGCCCACGGCCGTGGCAGGCATTGCCCTGACGGCGCTGTATGCACCCAACGGCCTGGTTGGGCAGTTCGCCGCCGACCTGGGTTTCAAGATCGCCTACACCCCGCTGGGCATCACCCTGGCCCTGACCTTCGTCACCTTGCCGTTCGTGGTGCGCACAGTGCAGCCGGTGCTGGCCGACATTCCGCGCGAGGTCGAGGAAGCCGCGGCCTGCCTGGGTGCCAAGCCGCTGCAGGTGTTCCGCTTCATCCTCGCGCCGGCGCTGTTGCCTGCCTGGCTCACCGGTTTTGCCCTGGCGTTCGCCCGCGGCGTGGGCGAGTACGGATCGGTTATTTTCATTGCCGGCAACATGCCGATGAAGACCGAAATCCTGCCGCTGCTGATCATGGTCAAGCTGGACCAATACGACTACACCGGCGCCACGGCCATCGGCGTGATGATGCTGGTGGTTTCCTTCGTTCTGCTGCTGCTGATCAACTTGTTGCAGCGGCGCATCGAAACCCCTTGAAGGAGGCTCCGCACATGTCTGCATCTTCCATTGCTGCCTCCACCAATGCGGCCCGGCGTGGCAGCGCAACCTCGCGGCGGGTGTTGATCGCCCTTGGCTGGCTGGTCTTCGCCGTGTTTCTGTTGCTGCCGTTGCTGATCGTCGTGTCCCAGGGCTTGAAGCAGGGCCTGGGGACCTTTTTCGCGGCGATCTTCGAGCCCGATGCGCTGTCGGCGCTCAAGCTGACGGTGTTCGCCGTGCTCATTTCGGTGCCGCTGAACCTGGTGTTCGGCGTCAGCGCCGCGTGGTGCGTGAGCAAGTATTCGTTTCGCGGCAAGAGCATTCTGGTCACGTTGATCGACCTGCCGTTCTCGGTGTCGCCGGTCATTGCCGGTCTGGTCTATGTGCTGATGTTCGGCGCTCAGGGCCTGTTCGGGCCGTGGCTGCAGGACCACGACATCCAGATCGTGTTCGCCTTGCCAGGTATCGTGCTGGCCACCATCTTCGTGACCGTGCCGTTCGTGGCCCGCGAGCTGATCCCGCTGATGCAGGAACAAGGCACGCAGGAAGAGGAAGCGGCGCGTCTGCTGGGTGCGAATGGCTGGCAGATGTTCTGGTACGTCACCGTGCCGAACATCAAGTGGGGGCTGATCTACGGCGTGGTGCTGTGTACCGCGCGGGCCATGGGCGAGTTCGGTGCCGTGTCGGTGGTGTCCGGGCACATTCGCGGCGTGACCAATACCCTGCCGCTGCACGTGGAAATTCTCTACAACGAATACAACCATGTCGCCGCCTTTGCCGTTGCGAGCCTGTTGCTGATCCTGGCGCTCTTCATCCTGCTGCTCAAGCAGTGGAGCGAGTCCCGTATTGACCGCCTGCGCAACAGCGCCGCGGAGGAATGATTAATGTCGATCGAAGTTCGTAATGTCAGCAAGCGCTTCAATGCCTTCCAGGCCCTGGACTCCATCAATCTGGACATCCAGAGTGGCGAGCTGGTGGCTCTGCTGGGCCCATCCGGGTGCGGCAAGACCACCTTGCTGCGCATCATCGCCGGCCTGGAAACGCCCGACCAGGGCAGCATCGTGTTCCACGGCGAGGACGTCTCCGGCCACGATGTGCGGGATCGCAACGTCGGTTTCGTGTTCCAGCACTACGCGCTGTTCCGACACATGACAGTGTTCGACAACGTCGCCTTTGGCTTGCGCATGAAACCCAAGCGCGAGCGGCCCACCGAAACGGTGATTGCGCAGAAGGTGCATGAGCTGTTGAACATGGTGCAGTTGGACTGGTTGCACGATCGCTACCCCGAGCAGTTGTCCGGGGGACAGCGCCAGCGTATTGCCCTGGCCCGTGCCCTGGCGGTCGAGCCCAAGGTGTTGCTGCTCGACGAACCCTTCGGCGCGCTCGACGCCAAGGTGCGCAAGGAGCTGCGTCGCTGGCTGGCGCGCTTGCACGAGGACATCAACCTGACTTCGGTCTTCGTGACCCACGACCAGGAAGAAGCCATGGAAGTGGCGGATCGCATCGTGGTGATGAACAAGGGTGTCATCGAGCAGATCGGTTCGCCAGGCGAGGTGTACGAGAACCCGGCCAGCGACTTCGTCTATCACTTTCTGGGCGACTCCAACCGCTTGCAGTTGGGTGGTGAAGAGCATGTGCTGTTTCGTCCGCACGAAGTGTCGCTGTCGCGCCACGAGCTGGACGACCATCATGCCGCCGAGGTGCGTGACATTCGCCCGTTGGGCGCAACCACGCGGGTGACGCTCAAGGTCGAGGGGCAGAGCGAGCTGATCGAGGCCGAAGTGGTCAAGGACCATGACAGCCTGAGTGGCCTGGCGCGGGGCGAGACGTTGTTCTTCAAGCCCAAGGTCTGGCAGAAGGCGTCAGGTCTGTAGCAGCGGCGCAAGCCGCGTCCGGGGTCGATGCGGTGCAGCAGGCAGACTGTACGTGCCGCCGACGCGGCTTGCGCCGCTGCTACAGAAGATCACACGCACCTTGTAGCAGCGGCGCAAGCCGCGTCCGGGGTTATGCGGCAGCAGCAGGCAGACCGCGCGTGCCGCCGACGCGGCTTGCGGCGCTGCTACGGGGCTGATTGACCTTTATTTTGGTTATTAATAAATAGCTTCTTATTCCTTAACGAATATAACTCCTTTCCTTATACTGGCCTCCAACGCAACGTTTGCAGGAGGCGCATCCCATGCGCAATGAGTCGATCCGCTATCTGATCGTGCCAGGCTGGCAGGGCTCGTCCGATGATCATTGGCAAAGCCATTGGCAACGAACCCTGCCCAACAGCGCGCGGGTCGAGCAGGATGACTGGCTCACGCCACGGCGTGAAGACTGGGTCGCGGCGCTGGACCGCGCGGTGAATGCCAGCGCCGATCCGGTGATTCTCATTGCTCACAGCCTGGGATGCGTGACCGTTGCCCACTGGTCGGCGCATGCCTCGCTGGTGTCGTTGCGCAAGGTTCGCGGAGCCCTGCTGGTGGCGCCTGCAGATGTAGAGCGACCAGCCTGCTCGCCGGCCTTGCGCAACTTCGCGCCCATCCCCAAACACCTGCTGCCATTCCCCAGCCAAGTGGTGGGCTCGGACAACGACCCTGCGGCCAGCGCCCCGCGAGCCTTGCAATTGGCCCGCGACTGGGGCGCCGAAGCGGGCATTCTGGCCGGTGCCGGGCATATCAACGTCAAGTCCGGGCATCAACGCTGGGAACAGGGGTTTGCCTACCTCTATCGCCTGCAGAGTCGCATGGACCAGCACATCCAGCTGCGCGCCTGAATGCCCGACAACCGAGTACGCCGCCTGCATCCAGGCCGGTGGGAGCTTTGCCCATGACTGCATACAACGACACCTTCGGCCAGCCGCTGCTGACCTTTCCCGACGCTGACAAAAGCCCGCTGAGCATCCGCGCCAAGGCGCTGGTGTTCGTCGATCCGCGCTCCCGGCGTTTGCGCGAGGAGCTCGAACGGCTGGCGCCCAAGGCACTGCCGGTGCTGATCCAGGGTGAAAGCGGCACCGGCAAGGAACTGCTCGCCCGGCACATTCATCGCGGCAGTGACCGTGGCGGCCTTTTTGTCTCGGTCAATTGCGGCGCGATAAGCCCGACCTACGCCGATGCCGAGCTGTTCGGCTACAGCGCAGGCGCCCACAGCGGCACGGCCAGCAGCCGGGCCGGCTGGTTCGGCTCGGCCAACGGCGGCACGCTGTACCTGGACGAGATCGCCGACCTGCCGCTGGCCATTCAGACCAAGCTGCTCGCGGCGTTGGAAACCCGTGAAGTGACCCGCGTCGGCGCGGCCCAGCCCAATCCGGTGGACGTGCGCCTGGTGGCGGCGTCGAGCATCGATCTGGGCCAGGCCGTGGCCGCGGGGAAATTCAACGAACGGTTGCATGCTTATCTGGGCGAAGGCCGCCTGACGTTGCCGCCCTTGCGCGAGCGGACCGGCGATATCCTCGCCCTGGCCGAGTATTTCCTGGGCATCTACAGCCATCGTTTGAACCTGACGGTGCCGCTGATCAGCGCCGATGCGCAGCGAGCGCTGGAACGCCACGATTGGCCCGGCAATACCCGCGAGCTGGAAAACGTCATCCATTTTGCCCTGCTGGTCAGCCGCGGCGATGAGATCCTGCCCGAGCATCTCAATCTGCCAGCGGCCGCGAACACGGACTTGCTCGTGCATCTCGAGCAGCTGTTGACGCAGGCCGCCGAGCACGCCGAGCCGGTTGCTTTGGCAGCGCTGCTGAACCGCAGCGTCGAGCGCTTGAGTAAAAAGGCATAAGCAGCAAACTAAAAGGTATTTGTAGGAATATTAATTCCCGGTATTGTCCGCGCAAGGCTGGCCGATTGCTGCCGCCGCCACCCAATTTCAAGGACTTAGCATGAAAAAGGCTTTGCTGTTCACCGCTCTGGCGGCCTCCCTGTCTTTCGGCCTGGCCAACGCGGCAGAAAAACTCGTGATCGCCGCCACGCCGGTTCCCCACGCCGAGATCCTCGAGCTGATCAAGCCGACCCTGGCCAAGGAAGGCGTCGAGCTGGACATCAAGGTGTTCACCGACTACGTGCAACCCAACGTACAGGTGAACGAAAAGCGTCTGGACGCCAACTACTTCCAGACCCTGCCGTACCTGGAAAGCTTCAACAAGGGCAAGGGCACCAACCTGGTCACTGTGATCGGCGTACACGTCGAGCCCTTCGGCGGTTATTCGAAGAAGGTCAAGTCGCTGAGCGAACTCAAGGACGGCGCCACCGTCGCCATCCCCAACGAGGGCAGCAACAGCGGCCGTGCGTTGATCCTGCTGCAGAAAGCCGGCCTGATCACCCTGAAGGACCCGAGCAACGCCCTGGCTACTCCCAAGGACATCGCCAGCAACCCCAAGAACCTCAAGTTCAAGGAGCTGGAATCGGCCATGCTGCCGCGCGTGCTGGACCAGGTCGACCTGGACATGATCAACACCAACTACGCACTTGAAGCCGGCCTGAACCCGGCCAAGGACGCCTTGGTGATCGAAGGATCGGATTCGCCTTACGTGAATTTCCTGGTGGCCCGTCCGGACAACAAGGACAGCCCGGCCATGCAGAAACTGGCCAAGGCGCTGACCAGCCCCGAAGTCAAAGCCTTCATCGAGAAGAAGTACAGCGGCGCGGTATTGCCGGCGTTCTGATTCCCGAGTGTGACAACGGTTCACCTGAGCGCCGACAGCTTGTACAGTGTCGGCGTTTTGCTTTGTCCGGGCAGGGCCATTCCCGGCAAATGAACCTCGCATCACGGCCACAGTCGCATACACACCTGGCATCACAGCGCACGCAAAGGAGCCTGCATGGCTGGTCCTCGTTGGAAGGTTGTAGGGGTTTCCCTTTTGTTGGCTGCGCTGGCGGGGTGTGGTGAAGACAAGCCCATCGAGCCGACGCATCCGCGCGTGCGCGTGGAGAATGTACAGAGCGGCGAGTTCGCCGCTGCGGTCAATCTCACCGGCGATGTGCAGGCGCGCATCCAGACCCAGTTGTCGTTCCGCGTCGGTGGCAAGATCATCCAGCGGTTGGTGGACGTGGGCGATCATGTCAGCGCACGGCAGGTGCTGGCGCGCCTGGACCCCAAGGACCTGCAGACCAACGTCGATTCGGCCAAGGCTGCAGTGGCCGCCGAACAGGCACGTGTGAAACAGACATCGGCGGCCTTCGTGCGCCAGCAGAAGCTGCTGCCCAAGGGCTATACCAGCCAGAGTGAATACGACTCGGCCCAGGCGGCGCTGCGCGGTGCGCAGAGTTCGTTGGCGGCGGCGAGCGCCCAGTTGGCCAATGCCCGTGAACAACTGAGCTACACCGAGCTGGTGGCCGACGCCCCAGGCGTGATCACTGCCCGCCAGGCCGAGGTTGGCCAGGTGGTGCAGGCCACTGCGCCGATCTTCGGCCTGGCCCGCGATGGCGACCGCGATGCGGTATTCGACGTGTACGAGTCGCTGTTTGCCCAACCGGCCGGCCAGCAGCCGATCACCGTCAGCCTGCTCGACGAGCCGGCGATCAAGACCACCGGCACGGTGCGCGAAGTCACCCCAGCGGTGTCCGCGCAGACCGGTACGGTGCGCGTGAAGATCGCCCTGCAAGGTCTGCCCAAGGGCATGGACCTCGGCTCGGTGGTCAACGCATCGCTCAACGGTCCGGGCAAGACCAGCGTCGAGCTGCCCTGGTCGGCGTTGACCAAGGACATCGCCGAGCCTGCCGTGTGGGTGGTGGGGGAAGGCGACAAGGTCAATCTGCGCAAGGTCGACGTGGGCCGTTACCTGACCGGCAAGGTGGTGATCGCCGATGGCTTGAAGAACGGCGACCGCGTGGTCGTCGCCGGCGGGCAGTTGCTGCACCCGGACATGCAGGTGGAAATTGCCGAGGAGCGCCAGCCATGAAGGCGGTGATCGCGTTGTCTGCGGCCGTGCTGTTGCTGGCAGGCTGTTCGAAGGAAGAGCAAGCTCCCGAGCCGATCCGCCCGGTGCTGTCGGTCGAGGTCAAGGGCCTGGACCAGCAGAGCCTGGGTCGCTTCGCGGGCAATATCCAGGCGCGCTACGAAAGCACGTTGGGCTTTCGCGTATCGGGGCGTATCGCCCGGCGTGCGGTGGATGTCGGCAGCCAGGTGGAGAAGAGCCAGCTGCTGGCCACCCTCGATCCGACCGACCAGCAGAACCAGTTGCGCTCGAGCCAGGGTGATCTGGCCCGCGTGCAGGCGCAGTTCATCAATGCCCAGGCCAATGCTCGCCGCCAGCAGGAGTTGTTCGACCGTGGCGTCGGTGCGCAGGCTGGCCTGGACATCGCCCAGACCGACCTGAAGACCGCCCAGGCCTCGCTCGACCAGGCCAAGGCCGCCGTCAGCCAAGCCAGGGATCAACTGGGCTATAGCGAGCTGCGCGCCGACCACGCCGCCGTGGTCAATCAATGGAAAGTGGAAGTCGGGCAAGTGGTGAGCGCCGGTGAAGAGGTGGTGGTACTGGCCCGTCCCGATATCAAGGAGGCGGTCATCGACCTGCCAGACGGGCTGGCCGAAACCCTGCCCGAGGGCGTGGAGTTTCGTGTGCAGTCCCAGCTCGACCCGAGCGTTGCCACCACCGGCACCCTGCGTGAGCTGGAGCCGCGGCCCGACAGTGCCACGCGTACCCGTCGCGCACGCCTGACCCTGCGCGAAAGCCCCGCCGGCCTGCGCCTGGGCACGGCGATCAGCGTGACCTTGAGTTCAAGCATCGCGCAGCGCCTGGAATTGCCGGAGACCGCAGTGCAGGAAGTCGATGGCAAGACCCAGGTGTGGCTGGTGGACGTCCAGAACAAGACCGTCAACCCGCGCCCGGTCACCGTGCTCAGTCGCGACCGTGGCGTCGTAGTGCTGGGCAGCGGTGTGCAGGCGGGTGAGCGCGTGGTCAGCGCTGGCGTCAACAGCCTGAAACCCGGGCAGAAAATCAAACTGGACGAGGCGAGCCGGCAATGAAGGGAAGTTTCAACCTGTCCGACTGGGCGCTCAAGCACCAGTCCTTCGTCTGGTACCTGATGTTCGTCGGCCTGCTGATGGGCGTGTTCTCCTATTTCAACCTGGGCCGTGAAGAAGACCCGGCGTTCGCCATCAAGACCATGGTCATCCAGAGCCGCTGGCCGGGCGCGACCCAGGATGAAACGCTCAAGCAGGTCACCGACCGCATCGAAAAGAAGCTCGAAGAGCTGGACTCCCTGGACTACGTGAAAAGCTACACGCGGCCTGGCGAGTCGACGGTGTTCGTGTACCTGCGCGACACCACCAATGCCAAGGCGATTCCAGAGATCTGGTATCAGGTGCGCAAGAAGGTCGACGATATTCGCGGCACCTTCCCCCAGGGCCTGCAGGGGCCTTCGTTCAACGATGAATTCGGTGACGTGTTCGGTTCGATCTACGCCTTCACTGCCGACGGCCTGAGCATGCGGCAGCTGCGCGACTACGTGGAGCAGGTGCGCGCCGAGATCCGTCAGGTCGAGAACCTGGGCAAGGTTCAGTTGGTAGGCCAGCAGGACGAAGTGATCTACCTGAATTTCTCCACGCGCAAACTGGCCGCGCTGGGCCTGGACCAGCAACAGGTGGTCGGCGCGCTGCAGGCACAGAATGCGGTGACGCCGGCGGGCGTGATCGAAGCAGGGCCGGAACGCATTTCGGTGCGCACCTCGGGCCAGTTCAAGTCGGAAAAAGACCTGGAGACGGTCAACCTCAGGCTCAACGACCGCTTCTACCGGCTGACCGATATCGCCGACATCGAACGTGGCTACAAAGACCCGGCCGCGCCGATGTTCCGCTACAACGGCCAGCCCGCCATCGGCCTGGCCATTGCCATGAAAGACGGCGGCAACATTCAGGAATTCGGTACCGCGCTGCATGCGCGCATGAACGCGTTGACCGCGCAGTTGCCGGTGGGCGTGGGCGTGCACAAGGTTTCGGACCAGGCCGAGGTGGTCGAGAAGGCCGTCGGTGGGTTCACCAGCGCTTTGTTCGAGGCCGTGGTCATCGTGCTGATCGTCAGCTTCATCAGCCTGGGCGTGCGCGCCGGCCTGGTGGTGGCCTGCTCGATTCCGCTGGTGCTGGCCATGGTCTTCGTGTTCATGGAGTACAGCGGCATTACCATGCAGCGCATTTCCCTGGGGGCGTTGATCATCGCCCTGGGCCTGCTGGTGGACGATGCGATGATCACCGTGGAAATGATGGTCACTCGCCTGGAAGCGGGTGACAGCAAGGAGGAGGCGGCTACCTTCGCTTACACCTCGACCGCATTCCCGATGCTCACCGGCACTTTGGTCACCGTGGCCGGCTTCGTGCCGATTGGCCTGAACGCCAGCTCGGCCGGTGAGTACACCTTCACCCTGTTTGCCGTGATCGCGGTGGCCATGCTGGTGTCCTGGGTGGTGGCGGTGCTGTTCGCACCGGTCATCGGCGTGCACATCCTGAGCAAGAACGTCAAACCCAAGCCGGAGCAGCCGGGGCGTGTCGCGCGCTGGTTCCACAGTGGTCTGCTGGGCTGCATGCGCCACCGCTGGCTGACCATCATCGGCACGTTGCTGCTGTTCGCCGCGGCGCTGTTCTGCATGCGTTTCGTGCAGAACCAGTTCTTTCCCTCGTCCGACCGCCCGGAAATCCTGGTGGACCTGAACCTGCCGCAGAACGCTTCGATCAACGAGACGCGCAAGGCGGTCGACCGCCTCGAAGCCACGCTCAAGGATGATCCGGACATCGCGCGCTGGAGCACTTACATCGGTCAGGGCGCGATCCGTTTCTATCTGCCGCTTGACCAGCAGTTGGAGAACCCTTACTACGCCCAGTTGGTGATCGTCAGCAAAGGCCTGGAGCAGCGTGGCGCGCTGACCGAGCGCTTGAAGAAGCGCCTGCGCGAAGACTTCGTCGGCATCGGCACCTACGTCCAGGCGTTGGAAATGGGGCCGCCGGTAGGCCGGCCGATCCAGTATCGGGTCAGCGGCAAGGACATCGACCAGGTGCGCAAGCACGCCATCGAGCTGGCCACGCTGCTGGACCAGAACGCGCACGTCGGCGAGATGATCTACGACTGGAACGAGCCGGGCAAAGTACTGCGCATCGACATCGCCCAGGACAAGGCGCGGCAGTTGGGCTTGTCGTCCGAAGACGTGGCCAAGCTGATGAACACCATCGTCAGCGGCTCGGCGGTGACCCAGGTCAATGACGATATCTATCTGGTCAACGTGGTCGGCCGTGCCAACGACGCCGAGCGCGGTTCGCCGGAAACCTTGCAGAACCTGCAGATCGTCACGCCCAGCGGCACCTCGATTCCGCTGCTGGCCTTCGCCACCGTTCGCTACGAGCTGGAGCAGCCGCTGGTGTGGCGGCGTGATCGCTTGCCGACCATCACCTTGAAGGCGGCGGTCAGCGACGATATCCAGCCGACCGATCTGGTGGCCCAGCTCAAGCCCGAGATCGAGAAATTCGCCGAAGGCCTGCCGGTGGGTTACAAGGTGGCCACCGGTGGTACGGTCGAGGAAAGCGGCAAGGCGCAGGGACCCATCGCCAAGGTGGTGCCGTTGATGCTGTTCCTCATGGCGACCTTCCTGATGATCCAGCTGCACAGTGTGCAGAAGATGTTCCTGGTGGCCAGTGTGGCGCCGCTGGGCATCATCGGTGTGGTGTTGGCGCTGGTGCCGACCGGAACGCCCATGGGCTTCGTGGCGATTCTCGGGATACTGGCGCTGATCGGCATCATCATCCGCAACTCGGTGATTCTGGTGACCCAGATCGACGCCTATGAACGCGATGGCTACAAGCCTTGGGATGCCGTGCTGGAGGCAACCGAGCATCGACGCCGGCCGATCCTGCTCACGGCGGCAGCCGCCAGTCTGGGCATGATCCCGATCGCCCGCGAGGTGTTCTGGGGCCCGATGGCCTACGCGATGATCGGCGGAATCGTGGTGGCGACCTTGCTCACCCTGTTGTTCCTGCCGGCGCTGTATGTGGCCTGGTACCGGATCAAGGAAGACGAGGGCGAGGGGAAGGAAGCTTGATTCAGGTTGGGCAAAAGAAAGTAGGGTGCTCCGTCTGAGATACCGCAGCGTGGCGTTCGCGGCCACGGACCGCTCCTACGCAGGACATTATCCCCCGTAGGAGCGGTCAGCGGCCGCGAAGGGCGCATCTCGGTCTTGCGACTAGCGCTTGTTGAGCACCCGCGCCAATCGGTCGCCGCCGAACTGGATCAGGGTCACCAGAGCCACCAGCAACACGATGACCGTGAGCATGATCTGGCTGTCGAATCGCTGGTAGCCATAGCGGTAGGCGATGTCGCCCAGCCCGCCGGCACCGATCGCACCAGCCATCGCCGATGAATTGATCATGGTCACCACGGTGATGGTAAAGCCGGCCACGATGCCCGGTCGCGCTTCGGGCAGCAGCACGTGCCAGACGATGTGCCAGCGTCGGCAGCCCATGGCTTGCGCGGCTTCGACCAGGCCATGGTCGACCTCGCGCAGGCTCACCTCGGCAATGCGTGCAAAGAACGGCGTCGCTGCGATGGTCAACGGCACCACGGCCGCCCACACGCCATAGGTGGTACCGACGATCAACCGGGTAAACGGGATCAGCGCCACCATCAGAATGAGAAACGGCACCGACCTGAACAGGTTGACGAACGCGCCCAGCACGCGGTTCAGCGCGGGCGCCTGGTAGATACCGCCACGGTCGCTGGTGACCAGCACCACGGCCATCACCACGCCCACGGGCAGCGCGATCAACGAGGAAACGCCCACCATCAGCAAGGTGTCCAGGGCGCCCTGCAACAGACGATCAAACCACATAGCCCAGCTCCTCTACTCGTTGTGCCCATTGCCCGGCGCGTTGCAGCAGATGCTCGCGGTCGTGGGGCGAATTGCTTACCGCCACGACCAGATTGCCCAGTGCGCGACCTTGAATCCGTTCGATACCGCCCTGCAGCAGGCTGACCTGGCCACCCAGCAGGTTGAACAACGACGACAGGTCCGCCTCGCCGGCCTGTGCCCCGGTCACGCGCAGTCGCAGTACCAGCGCTGCGCCAGGCGTTGCAGGCGTGCTGCGCAGACGGGCGCGCAGTTCCTCGGGCAGGCCGTGTTGCAGCGGGGCCAGCAAGGTCCGACTGACCTCATGCTGGGGGTTGCCGAACACCTGCCACACCGGGCCCTGCTCAACCACCTGGCCGCCTTCGAGCACCACCACGCGGTCGCAGATGGCACGGATAACGGCCATTTCGTGGGTGATCAGGATGACCGTCAGCCCCAGCCGCTGGTTGATATCGCGCAACAGGGCGAGAATCGACTCGGTAGTCTCCGGGTCCAGCGCCGAGGTGGCTTCGTCGCAGAGCAGAATCTGCGGGTCGTGCACCAGCGCCCGGGCGATGCCGACACGCTGCTTCTGCCCGCCGGACAACTGCGCCGGATAGGCGTCGCGCTTGCCTTGCAGGCCAACCAGTTCGAGCAGTTCACCGACCTTGCGCCAGCGCTCGGCCTGGGGCACACCGGCGACCTTGAGTGGCAACTCGACGTTCTGCCACACGGTTTTCGCCGACATCAGGTTGAAGTGCTGGAAGATCATGCCGATGCGCCGTCGCAGGGCCACCAGGCGGTCCTCGTCGAACTCGCCGATGTCCACCTGATCGACCAGCACGCGCCCGCTGCTGGGCTGCTCAAGCCGGTTGATGGTGCGGATCAGCGACGACTTGCCAGCGCCGCTGCGGCCGATGATGCCGAACACTTCGCCACGCTCGATGTTCAGGTCGATGCCCTGCAGGGCCTGCACCGGACCCTGGGCGCCCTGGTAGGTCTTGCCGACGCCGATGAAACGCACCAGCGCATTGGCCAGTTGTGGATGCAGTTCCAGCGGCTCGGCAGGCCGGGCAATGCCGGCGGTAGCGGCCAGCCTGCGTTGCACATTGGTGGTGGGCATGCTCACTCCTTCCAGCCGACTTGGTAGAGTTTGCCGTTGACCTTGTCGAGCGAGGCGCGCACCACCGGCGAATGCTGGTAGATGTCGATGAACTTGGCCAGCCGCGGATCGTCCTTGCGCTCGGGCTTGATCACGAACTGGATGACGTATTCAGGATGATCCAGACCATCGAACAGCAGCGCCGAGCCTGCGTCGAAGGTTTTGGACAGGCGAATGTAGGCCGGGTAGCCCTGCACCAGATCGGCGTCATCGTAGGCGCGCACCAACTGCACCGCCTCGACCTGGAGAATCTTCAGGTTTTTGGGGTTGGTGAGAATGTCCTCTTCGGTGGCCTTGTAGCCAACCCCCGGCTTGAGGGTGATCAAGCCAGCCTTGGCCAGCAGTTGCAGGCCTCGGCCGCTGTTGATCGGGTCATTGGCAATGGCGACGGTCGCGCCCTTGGGCAGTTCGTCGAAGCTTTTGTAGCGTTTGGCATACAGGCCGACGTTGTTGATGATGCCCGGCGCATAGGGCACCAGGTCGGTGCCGGCCTGAGTGTTGGCGTTTTCCAGGAACGGCATGTGCTGGAAGTAGTTCACGTCGATGTCGCCGGCGGCCAGGCTGACGTTGGGCGCGATCCAGTCGGTGAATTCCACCAGCTTGACGGTCAGGCCCTGTTTCTTGGCTTCCTCCACGGCGCTTTCCAGGGGGATGGCGAACGCGGCGGTGGTGCCGACGATCAGCGGCTTGTCATCGGCGCCATGGGCCAGGCCGGTGAGGAGGGTGAGGGCGAGGAGCAAGGTGGGTTTGAGCATGTTGGGTTTCCAGTGATTTTTTGTGTTGTTTGGGGTGGCCTCTTCGCGGGTAGAACCCGCTCCCACACGAGCGCGCGCTCGTTGATTGTGGAAGCGGGCTTCCCGCGAAGAGGCCCGATCAGGCACCGCGCTTGTAACTGAAGCCAGCATGCCCTTCAGGCAGCCCCGGGCCTTGGCCGAAGACCTTTTCGCGCAGCGTGCCCTGGGCATAGGCGGTCTTGTACGAACCGCGTGCCTGCAGCACGGGAATCACCAGGTCGATGAAGTCGGCGTAGCTTTCCGGGGTCACCGTGCGGGTCAGGTTGAAACCGTCCAGGCCGGTCTCGACGATCCAGGCTTCAAGGTCGTCGGCGACCTGTTCCGGATTACCGACCAAGGTGATGTAGCGCCCGCCCAAGGCGTGCTGATCGAGCAGCTTGCGCCGGGTCCAGTCGTTGTTCTGCAAGGTCTTGGTGGCCGACTCGATGGCATTGCCCTTGACGTACTCAATGGGCTCGTCGAGTTCGTAGCGGGCGAAGTCGATTGCCGTAGAGGCGGCGAAGTGGGCGACACCGGCCTCGGCGCTGGCGTAGCTGCGGTACTCGTCATGCTTGGCCCGGGCCTGCGCCTCGGTGGCGGCGACGATGACCGTCAGGCCCATGAAGACTTTCACCGCCTGCGGGTCGCGGCCGGCCGCGCGGGCTGCGTCGCGCACCTTGTCCACCTGAGCGCGGGTGGCCTGCTTGTTCTGCCCGCTGATGAACACGCATTCGGCGTGCTGACCGGCGAACTGCAGGCCGCGTGCCGAACTGCCCGCCTGGAACAATAGCGGCGTGCGCTGCGGTGAGGGTTCGCACAGGTGGTAACCCTGGACGCGGTAGAACTCGCCTTCATGCTCTACCTTGTGGACCTTTTCCGGCTGGGCGTAGATGCGCCGTTCGCGGTCCTCGATCACGGCATCGTCTTCCCAACTGCCTTCCCAGAGTTTGTACAGCACCTCCAGGTATTCGTCGGCCTGATCGTAGCGACGGTCGTGCTCCACCTGGTGGGTCAGGCCCATGGCTTTGGCGGCGCTGTCCAGGTACCCGGTGACGATGTTCCAGCCCACCCGGCCACGGGTCAGGTGATCGAGCGTGGACAGGCGCCGGGCGAACAGGTACGGCGCCTCGTAGGTGAGGTTGGCGGTCAGGCCGAAACCCAGGTGGCGGGTAACCGCGGCCATGGCCGAGACCAGCAGCAACGGGTCGTTGACCGGCAGCTGGATCGACTCCTTGAGCGTCACGTCGACCGAGTCCTGATAGATGTCGTAGACCCCGACGATGTCGGCGATGAACAGGCCGTCGAACAGGCCGCGCTCCAGTAGCTGGGCCAGATCGGTCCAGTACTCCAGGGTCTTGTACTGGCTGGAGGTATCGCGCGGATGGGTCCACAGGCCGTGGTTGATGTGGCCCACGCAGTTCATGTTGAAGGCGTTGAGCAGGATCTGTTTCTTGCTCATCAGATCGTCCCCCGGCGTGGTGGTAGCTGGTCGTTGAGGTAGTAGTTGCCGATGGCGTGGTACTTCCAGCGCACCGGGTCGTGCAGGGTGTGTACGCGGGCGTTGCGCCAATGCCGGTCGAGGCCGTGCTCGGCCAGGGTGGCCTGGCTGCCCGCCAGCTCGAACAGGGTGCTGCCGGCGGCCAGGGAGATTTCGGTGCTCAGCGCCCGAGCCTCGGCCACGGCAATCGAAGCGGCGCCGACGTTTTCCGCGCTGGGCTCGGCCTGCGCCTTGTCGAGCACCTCGCCGGCACGCTCGAGCAGGGCTTCGGCAGCATGCAGACGGATCGCCAGATGACCGAAGCTCTTGAGTGACAGCGGGTCTTCCACGGCTTTGTCGCTGGTGGCGTCGATCCATGGCCGAGTGCGGGTGCGGACGAACTGCAAGGCGTCCTCGAACGCCCCGCGGGCAATGCCGGTGTCGATCGCGGCATGCAGGATCTGCGCGAACGGGCCGACCGTGGTGGGCCGTTCGAACGCGCTTTGAAACGGCACGATGGCGTCGGCGCTGACCCAGACATTGTCGAACACCACCGAGCCGCTGCCCGTGGTGCGCTGGCCGAAGCCGCTCCAATCGTCGATGACCTGTACACCGGCACTGTCGGCGGGTACGAAAGCCAGTTGTTGCACGCCCTGTTCATCGACCACCGAGGTAGGAATGCACTGGGCATACAGCGCGCCGGTGGCGTAGAACTTGCGACCATTGATGCGCAAACCGTCGCCGTCGCGGGTCAGGCGCGTGGTGCGGTCATGGGCGGTTCGCGTGCCCAGTTCCGCCAGGGCGTTACCCAGCCGCTGGCCTGCCAGCACGTCGGCGTACAGGCGCTTTTGCTGCGCCGGGCTGCCGTTGATGCGCAGCACTTCCAGGGCATAGAAATGATTCTGTGGGATCTGGCCCAGCGAGCCGTCGGCGGCGGCCAGCAAGGCAATGACCTGGGCCAGGGTGACGTTGGACACAGCCGCTCCGCCGAATGCCTTGGGCACGCTGATGCCGCCCAGGCCAGAGCGCGAGAACAGCGCCAGTTCGCCGTGGGGCAGCAGCCGTTCGCTGTCGCGCAGGGCGCTGTCGCGTTGCAACAGGGGAGCCAGTTGGCGGGCAACGTCCAGGGCCTGTTGGTCGTTGGCGATCAATGCGACGCCGTCGAGGGGGTGGGGCAATGAGCTCATGCTGATCTCCAGCGGTCTGGTCAAATCCAGGAATGGCGCGCAGGCAGGCTGCCGTTCAAGTGGTAGGCGCCGATAGCGTGGTATTTCCAGCGCACGGGATCGTGCAGGGTGTGCACGCGGGCATTGCGCCAGTGACGGTCGAGGTTGAACTCGGCGAGGCTGGCGCGGCTGCCGGCCAGCTCGAAGAGCTTTTCGCTGGCGTGCAGGGCGATTTCGGTGGTGATCACCTTGGCCTCGGCCACGGCGATCGACGCCTGGCCTGCCAAGGTGGCGTCCACGGGCGCGTGGCGAGTCTGGTCGAGCACGCGCGCGGCCTTGCGCAGCAGTGCCTGGGCCGCGTGCAGTTCCAGCTTCAGGCGACCGATATCGGCGATCACGAAAGGGTCGTCGCTGGCGCGCTCGACCCCGGCGTCGAT
Source organism: Pseudomonas sp. CFBP 13602 (assembly GCF_014842725.1). Lineage (NCBI taxonomy): Bacteria > Pseudomonadati > Pseudomonadota > Gammaproteobacteria > Pseudomonadales > Pseudomonadaceae > Pseudomonas > Pseudomonas sp. CFBP 13602. The sequence goes on from NZ_JACYVT010000004.1 coordinate 72,900, forward strand.
CCACGGGCGGGATTTCTCGCGGACGAAGGCGATGGTGTCGTCGATGGCCGCCGCGGCAATGCCGGCGTCGATGGCCGCTTGCATCAGTTGCGATACGGCGCCCTGAATGTTCGGTTGTTGCGCGTGGCGCGAGATCTCCACGACATGGGTGTCGGGCACCTGCACGTGTCCCAGCACCACGGTGCCGCTGGCGGTGGTGCGCTGGCCGAAGCCGGACCAGTCGTCGATGATTTGCAGGCCGGGTGTGCCGCGCCGCACGAAGGCCATGACCAGGCGCTGGTGCTCATCCACGGCCTTGACCGCCACCCAGTGGGCGAACAGCGCGCCGGTGGAGTAGAACTTTTGTCCGCTGATCTGCCAGTCGTCACCGTCGCGGACGATGCGAGTCTTGATCTCCAGGGTGTTGCGGGTGCCGCGTTCGGGGCCGCCATTGCCGATGCGCGCGCCTTGCAGCACGGCGCTGAACAGCGTCTGCTGCTGGTGCGCGGTGGCGGTGCCGCGAAGCATCTGCAGGATGCCGAAATGGTTCTGCGGAATCTGCCCCAGGGCCGGATCGGCGGCGCTGATCAGACGGAACACCTCGGCCAGGGTTTCGAAACTGACGTCCGGGCCGCCGAAGGCACGTGGCACGGTGATACTGCCCAGGCCGCTCGCGGTGAACTGCTCGATCAGTTGCCAGGGCAGCTCGCGGTGCTGGTCGCGCCGGGCGGCATGGGTACGGGCGCTGGCGGCGAGGGTTTGCGCGGCGTCGAGCGCGTCGAGGTCATTGCGCAGTATCTGCGCGGGCACGAGCGCCGGGCCGTCGTCGGCCGGCAAGGTTTGGGAGTGTTCGCGGGAAATCGAGTGGGTGACCATACCGTCCTCACGTCATGCACGGCGTATGTCGCCTTGCTTGGGTGTACGCAGGTCCGGTGGTCCGGTGTATATACCCTAATCGTTTGTTAAATTTAAATGAACTAACGATTGGGAATATGGATAGATGGGTTTTTCCTTTGAGCCGTATAGTGACCCTTGCGGGAGCAGCCTCTGCGGTATACCAGGTACACCGCAGTGTGTTTTTCGCGGCCGATGACCGCTCCTACGGGGGGGCATCCGGTGATTCCCGTAGGAGCGGTCCGTGGCCGCGAAGGGGGCGCTGCGGTGTATTAGGTACACCGCAGTGTGTTTTTCGCGGGCAGAGGGCTCGCCGCCGTCCCGCTCCCACAATAGAGGGTCAGGCGGGGCGGGTGAGGGTCTTTACGCCTTCGGCAGTGCCCAGCAGCAGCACATCGGCCGGGCGAGCGGCGAACAGGCCGTTGGTGACCACGCCGACGATGGCATTGATCTGCGTTTCCAGCGCCACCGGGTCGGTGATCTGCATGTTGTACACATCGATGATGATGTTGCCGTTGTCGGTCACCACGCCTTCGCGATAGACCGGGTCGCCGCCCAGCTTCACCAGCTGGCGCGCGACGTGGCTGCGGGCCATGGGAATGACTTCCACCGGCAGTGGAAACTCGCCCAGTACCGGCACCAGCTTGCTGCCATCGGCGATGCAGATGAAGGTGGTGGCCACGGCAGCGACGATCTTCTCGCGGGTCAGCGCAGCGCCGCCGCCCTTGATCAGGTTCAGGTGCTCGTCGCTTTCATCGGCGCCGTCGACATAGAACTCCAGGTCACCGACGCCGTTGAGTTCGTACACCGGGATGCCATGGCCCTTGAGCCGCGCAGCGGTTGCCTCGGAGCTGGCCACGGCGCCGTCGAATGCGCTCTTGTGCTGGGCAAGCGCATCGATGAAGCAATTGGCGGTGGAACCGGTGCCGACACCGACAACGCTCTTTTCGCCCAGCTTGGGCAGAATGAAATCCACGGCAGCCTGGGCGACGGCCTGTTTGAGTTGGTCCTGGGTCATGCAAGCTCCGCAGCGGCAGTTGGGGCTCTAGTGGTTGCGGCCCCGAAGCCACGCATTATAAGGGCAAAACCTTGGTTTTGCGGTGGTCGTTGGCTTAGACTCATCGGCCCCGCCCGTTATCGTCAGTGATGTCTGCCATGCTCGAACAGTACGTAAAGATGATCCTCACCTCGCGCGTCTACGACGTCGCGGTGGAAACCCCTTTGCAGCCCGCCGGGCAGCTGTCCGAGCGTCTGAACAACAAGATTCTGCTCAAGCGCGAAGACCTGCAGCCGGTGTTCTCGTTCAAGATTCGCGGCGCGTACAACAAGCTGTCGCAGCTCACCGCGCAGGAAGCAGGGTGCGGCGTGGTCACCGCGTCGGCCGGCAATCATGCCCAGGGCCTGGCGCTGGCGGCGCGCGAGCTGGGCATCAAGGCCACCATCGTGATGCCCAACACCACCCCCGAAATCAAGATCGCGGGTGTGCGCTCGCGCGGCGGCATCGTGGTGCTGCATGGCGATTCGTTTGCCGAAGCCCTGGCCCACTCGCTCAAGCTGGTGGACGAGCAGGGCATGGTCTACATCCATCCCTACGACGACCCCTACACCATTGCCGGGCAGGGCACCGTGGCCATGGAAATCCTGCGCCAGCATCCGGGCGATCTCGATGCGATCTTCGTACCGGTGGGCGGTGGCGGGTTGATCGCCGGCATTGCCGCGTACGTCAAATACCTGCGGCCTGGCATCAAGATCATCGGCGTCGAGCCGGACGATTCCAACTGCCTGCAGCAGGCCATGCGCGCTGGGGAGCGCGTGGTGCTGCCGCAGGTCGGGCTGTTCGCCGATGGCGTGGCGGTGGCGCAGATCGGTCACTACACCTTCGAGATCTGCAAGGACCATGTGGATGAGGTGATCACCGTCAGCACCGACGAGATCTGCGCGGCGATCAAGGACATCTACGACGATACCCGTTCCATCACCGAGCCTGCGGGCGCGCTCGGGGTCGCCGGGATCAAGAAGTACGTCGAGGCCCGAGGCGTGTCGGGACAGACCCTGGTGGCGATCGATTCGGGTGCCAACGTCAACTTCGATCGGTTGCGCCACGTGGCCGAGCGAGCCGAGCTGGGCGAGGGCCGTGAGGCCATCATCGCGGTGACCATCCCCGAGCGTCCGGGCAGCTTCAAGGCGTTCTGCGAGGCCATCGGCAAACGCCAGATCACCGAGTTCAACTACCGCTACCACACCGGCCATGAAGCGCACATTTTCGTCGGGGTGCAGACCCATCCCGAGCGGGACCCGCGCGCGGTGCTGCTGCAGACCCTCGAGGCGCATGGCTTCCCGGTGCTGGACCTGACCGACAACGAGCTGGCCAAGCTGCACATCCGCCATATGGTCGGTGGCCATGCGGTCAGGGTCAGTGACGAGATGGTGCTGCGCTTCGAGTTCCCCGAGCGTCCGGGGGCACTGTTCAACTTTCTCGACAAGCTGGGCGGGCGCTGGAACATCTCGATGTTCCACTACCGCAACCATGGCGCCGCCGATGGGCGTGTGGTGGCTGGGTTGCAGGTGCCCGAGGATGAACGCCATCTGGTAGCCGGCGCGCTGGCCGAGATCGGCTACCCGTTCTGGGATGAAACGGATAATCCGGCGTACAAGTTGTTCCTGGGTTAGTGATGCGGTGCACTGGCTTGAGTCCGCGGTGTGCCATTCGCGGGCAGAGCCCGCTCCCACAGGGGCGATGGGGTGTGCCAGCTGTTACAGGGGTAGGTCTCGCTGCGCTGAACTCGATGGCTGCTACGCTTGTCGATGATGCATCGTAATGGCCCACGGGGATCACGCGTCATGGAAAGCCTGGCGGTTCTGAAAATATTCCACGTCGCTGCCACTGTTGTGCTGCTGGGCAGTGTGGCGGCCGTCATCTACCGAGCCTGGCGCAGCTGGAAGGGCGGCGACCGGCTACCGTTCGCCAGCACCCTGCAACGGCCCTGGGTGTATGCCTGGCTGGTCATGGCCCTGAGCCTGCTGAGCTTTCCCGTCACGGGATGGTGGCTGGTGCACAGGGTCGGTTGGCCTTTGGGGCAAACCTGGATTCTCACCGCTGCGGTGCTGTATGTGATCGGCGGTGGGGTCTGGTTGCTGCTGATCAACCGGGTGAACCGCCTGCGCTTCGCGACTGGGTTGAACGAAGGCGTAATCGCGGCCAAGCGCCGCAATGTGTTGATCATCGCGACCGTTGCAGTGGTGGTGCTGCTGTCGATCATCGGCTTGATGGTGACCAAGCCCGCCTGAGACAAACCGCAGGGCATTGTTCGGCCGATTGCCGCTCCCACGGTTGGTCCCGATCCCTGTGGGAGCGGGCTCTGCCCGCGAAAAGAGCGCCGCGGTGTATCAGACAAACCGCAGCGCATTCTTCGCGGGCAGAGCCCCCTCCCACGGTTAGCAGCTATCAGCGCAGGGAGATTTCTTTCCAGCCGCGGCGTTTGGCTTCTTCATGCAGGCGTGGGTCCGGGTCCACCACCACCGGGTGGGTGACCTGCTCCAGAAGAGGCAGGTCATTCATCGAGTCACTGTAGAAATAACTGTCCTGCAAGTCGTAGCCGTTTTCCTCCATCCAGCGATTCAAACGCGTCACCTTGCCTTCCTTGAAGCAAGGCACGTCGAAGCTGTGCCCGGTGTAGCGGCCGTCAACCATTTCGACTTCGGTTGCCAGCAAGGTCTCCACCCCAAGCCGCGCAGCGATCGGGCCAGTGACGAAGCGGTTGGTAGCAGTGATGATCACCAGCTTGTCACCCGCATCGCGATGCTGTTGCAGCAAGGCCGCGGCCTTGGGCAGCATGATGGGCTCGATGCAATCGCGCATGAATTCGCGATGCCATTCATCCAGTTGCGCCACGTCGGTCGCCGCGAGGATTTCCAGGGTGAAATCCAGGTACGCATTCAGGTCCAGGCGGCCGGCCAGGTAATCCTCGTAGAACTCATCGTTGCGTGCCTTGTACGTGTCCGCATCGAGAATGCCGCGTGTGCACAGATAGTCACCCCAGGCATGGTCGCTGTCGCCGCCGAGCAGCGTGTTGTCGAGGTCGAAGAGGGCCAGGCGCATGAAATGACTCGCATGAAGTAAGGAAAAGGCCCACAGAATACGGACTTTTCACATGCGTGCACATAAGCTACGCGGCGTCGTTGCTGCCTTCACAGGCTTTGTGGAACAATGCCAGAACATGCGTTTACGAGGTTGTTGCCGTGATCGACCCCGATGGTTTTCGCCCTAACGTTGGCATCATTCTTACCAATGACGCCGGTCAGGTGCTATGGGCTCGGCGTATCAATCAGGACGCCTGGCAATTCCCGCAAGGGGGTATCAACCCTCAGGAAACGCCGGAAGAGGCCTTGTACCGCGAGCTGAATGAAGAAGTCGGGCTGGAACGCCAGGATGTTGAAATACTTGCCTGCACCCGCGGCTGGTTGCGTTATCGTCTACCCCAACGCCTGGTGCGTACGCACAGCCAACCGTTGTGCATCGGCCAGAAACAGAAGTGGTTTCTGCTGCGCCTGGTGTCCAACGAACAGCGCGTGCGCATGGACCTGACCGGCAAGCCCGAGTTCGATGGCTGGCGCTGGGTCAGCTATTGGTATCCGCTGGGCCAGGTGGTGACATTCAAGCGCGAGGTCTACAGACGCGCGCTCAAAGAGCTAGCCCCGCGCCTTCTTTCGCGCGACTGACGACGGAGTTCGACCCCGAGCCATGCTCAATACGCTGCGCAAGATCGTCCAGGAAGTCAACTCCGCCAAGGATCTCAAGTCGGCGCTGGGGATCATCGTGCAACGCGTCAAGGAAGCCATGGGCAGCCAGGTCTGCTCGGTGTACCTGCTGGATCTGGAAACCAACCGTTTCGTCCTCATGGCCACCGAAGGCCTCAACAAGCGTTCCATCGGCAAGGTCAGCATGGCCCCCAACGAAGGCCTGGTGGGCCTGGTGGGCACGCGCGAAGAACCGCTCAACCTGGAAAATGCCGCCGGCCACCCGCGTTATCGTTATTTCGCCGAAACCGGTGAAGAGCGCTACGCCTCGTTCCTCGGCACGCCGATCATCCACCACCGGCGTGTGGTGGGGGTGCTGGTGATCCAGCAAAAGGAGCGGCGTCAGTTCGACGAAGGCGAAGAAGCCTTCCTGGTCACCATGAGCGCGCAACTAGCGGGCGTCATCGCCCACGCCGAAGCCACCGGTTCGATCCGCGGCCTGGGGCGCCAGGGCAAGGGCATCCAGGAAGCGCGCTTCGTCGGCGTGCCTGGCTCGCCCGGTGCGGCGGTCGGCACCGCGGTGGTGATGCTGCCGCCGGCCGATCTGGACGTGGTGCCCGACAAGAGCGTCAGCGACATCGATGCCGAGCTGGCGTTGTTCCAGAACGCCCTGGAAGGCGTGCGCAACGACATGCGCACCCTGTCGGCGAAACTGGCCACGCAGCTGCGCCCCGAAGAGCGGGCCCTGTTCGACGTCTACCTGATGATGCTCGACGACGCTTCGCTGGGCAGCGAAGTGACCAACGTGATCAAGACCGGGCAGTGGGCCCAGGGTGCGCTGCGCCACGTCGTCACCGAGCACGTCAACCGCTTCGAATTGATGGACGACGCGTATCTGCGCGAGCGCGCCTCCGACGTCAAGGACCTGGGGCGGCGCCTGCTGGCCTACCTGCAGGAAGCGCGTCAGCAAACCCTGGTCTACCCCGATAACACCATCCTGATCAGCGAAGAACTGTCGCCGGCAATGCTCGGCGAGGTGCCGGAAGGCAAGCTGGTGGGCCTGGTGTCGGTATTGGGCTCGGGCAACTCCCACGTCGCCATTCTGGCGCGTGCCATGGGCATCCCGACGGTCATGGGCCTGGTCGACCTGCCGTATTCCAAGGTCGACGGCATCAAGATGATCGTCGATGGCTACCATGGCGAGGTCTACACCAACCCCAGCGACATTCTCAGCAAGCAATTTGCCGATGTGGTCGAGGAAGAGCGGCAACTGGCGCTGGGCCTCGATGCCTTGCGCGAGCTGCCCTGCGTGACCCTGGACGGCCACCGCATGCCGCTTTGGGTCAACACCGGCCTGCTGGCCGATGTGGCCCGTGCCCAGCAACGCGGCGCCGAGGGTGTGGGGCTGTACCGCACCGAAGTGCCATTCATGATCAACCAGCGCTTTCCCAGCGAGAAGGAACAACTGGCGATCTACCGTGAGCAGCTGGCGGCCTTCCACCCCCTGCCCGTGACCATGCGCAGCCTGGACATCGGTGGTGACAAGTCGCTGTCGTACTTCCCCATCAAGGAGGAAAACCCGTTTTTGGGCTGGCGCGGGATCCGCGTCACCCTCGACCACCCGGAAATCTTCCTGGTGCAGACCCGCGCCATGCTCAAGGCGAGCGAGGGCCTGAACAACCTGCGTATCCTGCTGCCGATGATCTCCGGCACCCATGAGCTGGAAGAAGCCCTGCACCTGATCCACCGGGCCTGGGGCGAGGTGCGCGACGAAGGCACCGACGTGCCGATGCCGCCGGTGGGGGTGATGATCGAGATCCCCGCAGCGGTGTACCTGACCAAGGAACTGGCGCGGCAGGTCGATTTCCTCTCGGTCGGCTCCAACGACCTGACCCAGTACCTGCTGGCCGTGGACCGCAACAACCCGCGCGTGGCCGATCTCTACGACTACCTGCACCCGGCTGTGCTGCAGGCCTTGCAGCACGTGGTCACCGAGGCGCATGCCGAAGGCAAGCCGGTGAGTATCTGCGGCGAGATGGCGGGCGATCCGGCGGCGGCGATCTTGTTGATGGCCATGGGGTTCGACAGCCTGTCGATGAACGCCACCAACCTGCCCAAGGTGAAGTGGATGCTGCGCCAGGTGAACCTGAGCAAGGCCAAGGAGCTGCTGGCGCAGTTGAGCAAGATCGACAACCCGCAAGTTATCCACAGCTCGCTGCAACTGGCCCTGAAGAACCTGGGCCTGTCGCGGATGATCAATCCGAGCACGCCGAAGAAGCACTGAGGCGTGCTGCAAGCGGTCAAGGCCGCAACGGCATCCCTGCAGATCAAATGAAACACCGCAGTGCTCGTTTCGCGGCCGAAGACCGCTTCTACAGTAGATTCTGTATCCCTACGCTTGCCACTAGTAGCCTGTCCCAGGCTCTACCAGACCTACCATAGGTTCACCCCGTTGATGCCGGCGGATGTTGTCCAGCAGCACCTGGAATGCCGAATGCGGATCGGTCATAGCGCCGATATGTGGCGTGAGCCAGATGTTCGGGTGGCTGAGGAAGGGGTGATCGCTGCGCGGCGGCTCTTCTTCCAGCACATCGACGATCGCATGGGCCAAATGGCCTGAATCCAGCGCGGCCAGCAGGTCGCTTTCCACCAGATGGCCGCCGCGGCCCAGATTGATCAGGCTGGCGCCGGCCGGCAGCGCGGCGAAAGTCTGCGCATCGAGGATGCCAGCGGTGTCGGCGGTCAAGGGCAACAGGCACAGCAGGATGTCACAGCTGCCGAGAAAGTCCGGCAATTGCTCGCGGCCGCCATAGCAGTGCACGCCGGGCAGTGTCTTGAGCGTGCGCGACCAGCCACTCAAGGCAAAGCCGAACGGCCGCAGCGCGTTCAATGCCGCCTGGCCCAGATTGCCCAGGCCCATCACACCGACGCGGCGCTTGCCGGCCTCCAGCAGCGGATGGATCGCCCACTTGCCCTCGCGCTGTTGCTGCAGATAGGTCGGCATCTGGCGATGCAGGGCGAGCACGGCGAAGCCGGCGTACTCGATGATGCCCTGGGCAATGCCGGGGTCGAGCATGCGTACCACGCTGACCGCTTCGGGAACGTGCGCAAGGTCGAACTGATCCACCCCCGCCGACGTGGCGAAAACCACCTGCAGTTGGGGGAATCGGTCATACAGGTCCGCTGGCGGCTGCCAGGCGGCGAAATAGCGTACCTGCGCCGGGTCGCCGATGTCCGGCCAGAAGCGCAGGGGAATATCCGGTGCGTGCTCGGCGAACAAGGCCTTCCAAGCCGACGCACGCTCGTCGGGGACTTTGAACAGCAGCGTCATAAGGTGGGTTCTCGCTGACGATCGGAAGGAACACCGACGATGCCAGATTGCCGCGCAACATTCTCCCGAATCGAGCGGGCGAAACAGAACAAGTTGACCGTAGCAGCGGTGCTGTGTGGGAGCGGGGCTCTGCCCGCGAAAGGGCCGGTGCGGTGTGTCAGGGGTACCGCGGCGTCTGGTTCGCGGCCGATGACCGCTCCTACGAGCTGCGCAATCCCTGTAGGAGCGGCCTGTGGCCGCGAAAGGGGCGGTGCGGTGTCAGGGGTACCGCGGCCTCAACAGGCGGCAGCGATGGCTTCGCCCAGGGCGCGGGTGGTGCCGGTGCCGCCGATGTCGGCGGTCAGCGGTGCGTGTTCCGGGCCCATGGCCAGGACCTTTTCAATGGCCGCCAGAACCGCCGCGCCAGCCTCCGGATGGCCCAGGTGTTCGAGCATCATGGCGCCGCACCAGATCTGCCCGATGGGGTTGGCCACGCCCTTGCCGGCGATGTCCGGCGCCGAGCCGTGTACCGGTTCGAACAGGCTGGGGAAGTTGCGTTCCGGGTTGATGTTGGCCGACGGCGCGATGCCGATGGTGCCAGTACAGGCCGGGCCAAGGTCGGAGAGGATGTCGCCGAACAGGTTGCTCGCCACCACCACGTCGAACCAGTCCGGATGCAGCACGAAGTTGGCCGTGAGAATGTCGATGTGGTACTTGTCGACGTTCACTTCCGGGTACTTCTTGCCCATCTCGACCACGCGCTCGTCCCAGTACGGCATGGTGATGGCAATGCCATTGGACTTGGTCGCCGAGGTCAGGTGCTTCTTCGGTCGGCTCTGCGCCAGCTCGTAGGCAAACTTGAGAATGCGGTCGACGCCGACCCGGGTCATCACCGTTTCTTGCAGGACAATCTCGCGGTCGGTGCCGGGAAACATCTTGCCGCCCACGCTGGAATATTCGCCTTCGGTGTTCTCGCGCACGACCCAGAAATCGATGTCACCAGGCTTGCGATTGGCCAGCGGTGCCTTCACCCCAGGCATCAGCCGGCAAGGGCGCAGGTTGACGTACTGGTCGAACTCGCGGCGGAACTGCAACAGCGAATCCCACAGCGACACATGGTCGGGCACCACGTCGGGCCAGCCCACGGCGCCGAAGTAGATAGCGTCGTAGCCCTTGAGCGTTTCGAACCAGTCGTCCGGCATCATCTTGCCGTGAGCCAGGTAGTAATCGGCGCTGGCGAAGTCGAACCAGTCCCACTGCAAGTTCAGGTCGTAGCGGGCCGCCACGGTATCCAGCACACGGACCCCTTCGGGCATGACTTCCTTGCCGATGCCGTCACCGGGAATCACTGCAATCTTGTAATTGGACTTGCTCATGGTGCCACTCCACGGGTTGATGAACTTGCCGACTCAGTGTAATCAGGGTGTGCGGATTAATAATTGGCCTGGCGGTTAAGCCATTCTTAGATTCAGGTAAAGAATCCATGAGCATGATCGATGACCTGAGCTTCTTTCAGCAGGTGGCCACCCGCGCCAGCCTGACTGACGTAGCCCGGCATCTTGGCCTGTCGCTGCCAGCGGTGAGCAAACGGCTGAGCCAACTGGAACAGCGCCTGGGTGTGCAGTTGCTGCAACGCACCACGCGACGCTTGTCGCTGACGCCCGAGGGTGTGCTGTACCTGGAAGGCGGGCGGCCTATCCTGCGTCAGCTCGATGAACTGGAAAGCGCGCTGGGCACGCGTCAGCCGACCCTGCACGGGCGACTGCGGATCAACGCCACCCTGGGCTTCGGTCGCAGGCATCTGGCTCAGGTAGTCTCGGCATTCGCGCGCCTGCATCCCGAGCTGGAAGTATCCCTGGAACTGAGCAGCCAGCCCATGAGCCTGCTCGATGATCAGTTCGACCTCGGCGTGTTCATGGGCGAGCCGCCCGATTCGCGGCTCATCGCCGTGCGCCTGCTGGAAAATCCGCGCGTGCTGTGTGCAGCATCGGGATACCTTGAGAACATGCCTGCACCCCTCCGGGTGGCCGATCTGGCCGCCCACAATTGCATCGTGCTGCGTCAGTTCGGCAGTGATTACGCCATCTGGCGCTTTCGCAAGGATGGCCAGGACTACGCGCACAAGGTGACCGGGACGCTGTCGAGCAATGATGGCGAGGTGGCGCTGGGGTGGGCACTGGACGGCCACGGTTTGATTTTGAGGTCGCGCTGGGACGTGCAGGCCCATCTGCAGAGTGGCCGGCTGCAGGCGCTGCTGACCGATCATCAGGCACCGCAGGCCGACGTGTTTGCGATGTACCAGCAACGGCGCCATACGCCCCAGCGCATCACCGCATTCGTGCATTACCTGCGCGAGGCGCTGGGCCAACGATTGCCGTTTGCGGTCGGTGACCTGTAGCAGCGGCGCGAGCCGCGTCCGGCCTCGACGCGGTGGGGCAGATGTACCGCGGCGTTGGTGACGCGGCTCGCGCCGCTGCTACAGGGTAAGCGTGCCGGGGTGGGTATAGATAACCTGAAATCATGGTGGTACTGACTAATGGTGCATTGTCGCGCAGGCTTCGCCTCTTGTACCTTCCAGCGGTCCCGCTCGGTCAAACAAAAATACAGAACCGGTGCAAACATGGGCTACCCGTCGAGGTTTTTGTCGCTGCCGAATTAATCTACCCCCAGGATGATTTGCCATGAAAACCTTGTCTTTCGGTTCTGTCCTATCCCTGTTGTACGTGGCCATGGCGTGTTCCACCAGCGCCCAGGCCGAGCAGATTACCTTCGTGTCCCAAGGTGGCGTGTATCAAGAATCGCAGACCAAGGCCATCCTCGACCCCGCCGCCAAGTTGCTTGGCATCACCATCAAGCAGGACAGCGTTCCGGACGCCTGGCCCATGGTCAAGGCCCAGGGCGAAACCGGCAAGCCGGTGTGGGACGTGATTGACACCCCGCCTTCGAACTGTATCCGTGGCGGCCGCGAAGGCCTGATCGAACCGCTGGACCTGGCGAAAATGCCTAACGTCAAGGGCATGCCCGAGGCCTATCGCACGCCTTACTCGGTGGCCTACGAGTTCTATTCCTCGGTACTGGGCTACAACACCAAGAGCCTGAAGAAAGTACCGCAAAGCTGGGCCGACTTCTGGAACGTCAAGGACTTCCCCGGCACCCGCGCATTGCGCAACGACCCCATGGGTACCCTGGAAGCGGCGCTGATTTCCGATGGCGTGCCGCGCGACAAGCTCTACCCGCTGGACGTCGATCGTGCCTACAAGCGCCTGGCCCAGATCAAGCCGGACATTGCCGTGTGGTGGAGTTCGGGCGGGCAGTCGGCGCAACTGCTCAACGACGGCGAAGTGGACATGCTGATGATCTGGAATGGCCGCGTGGGCGCGGTGAAGAAAGACAACGCCGATGTCGACTTCACCTACAACGACGGCATCTTGCAGAACACCCAGCTGTGCATTCTCAAGAACGCGCCGAACCTGGCCCAGGCGGTCAAGTTCGTCGACACCGCAGTGTCGCCCGATCTGCAGGCCGACCTGCCCAAGTACATCGATTACGGGCCTGGCAACCCCGCCGCGTTCGCTACTGGCAAGCTCAGCGCCGAACGGGGCAAGGAACTCCCAAGCTCGCCGGAGAACGCCGCCAAGCAGGCGCTGATGTCCGAAGAGTGGTGGTCGTCGGCTGAAGGTATTGCCGCCAAGGACCGCTGGTTGAAATTCGTCCAGTAAGGCGGCCGCAAGCGTGATCGACTATCTGATTCTCGGCGGCGGCAGCGCGGGGTGCGTGCTCGCCGCGCGGCTGTCCGAAGACCCCAGCAAGCAGGTGTGCCTGGTGGAAGCCGGGCGTGACATTGCGCCAGGCAAGATGCCCGCGGCCATCGCCAGTCGCTACCCCGGACGTGCCTATCTGGATGGGCGCAACATCTGGCAGCGCCTGACCGCACGCATGTCCACCCAGGGCAGCCGTCGCTATGAGCAGGCGCGCCTGCTCGGCGGCGGATCGGCGATCAATGCGCTGATGACCAACCGCGGGGCGCCGGATGATTACGACGAGTGGGGGCGGCTCGGTGCCGAAGGCTGGAGCTGGGAAAACTGCCTGCCGTACTTTCGCAAACTCGAAACCGACTGCGATTTCAGCGGGCCGCTGCACGGCAGCGACGGACCGATACGGATCCGGCGTACGGCGCCGGCCTTTCTGTCGCCCTTCGTGAAAGCGGTCATGGGCGTATTGGCGACTCGTGGCCTGCCCACCCGCCCGGACCAGAATGGGCAGTGGCAGGATGGCGTCTACGTGGGTGCCATCGGTGTCAGCGAGCAGGGTGAACGGATTCCGGTGTCGGTGTGCTATCTCACCGACGAGGTGCGTGCCCGCCCCAACCTGACCCTGCGCACGGAGTGTGTAGTGGACCGCGTGCTGTTCCGCGGCACCCAGGCGGTGGGCGCGCGTCTGCTGGGCCAGGCCGGCGTGGCCGAGGAAGTGTTTGCCGGGGAGGTGATCGTCTGCGCCGGGGCGATTCACAGCCCTGCGTTGTTGATCCGCAGTGGGGTTGGCCCGCTGGACCAATTGCTCGATCTGGGCGTGCCGCTGGTGGCCGACCGGCCGGGCGTGGGAGGCAATCTCATGGAGCATCCGTCGATTGCCGTGTCGGCGCTGCTGACGGCGCAGGGACGAACACCTCACGTCGACGAGCATCACGAGCAGGCCATCGTGCGCTTTTCATCCGGGTTGCCGGGCACGGTGCCGGGTGACATGCACGGTGCGATCCTGTCGCGTTCCGGCTGGCACTCGGTGGGCTACCGGCTGGGCACGATGTTTTTCTGGGTCAACAAGTCCTACTCGCGAGGGCGGGTGCAGGTGACGTCGCTGGATCCGTTGCAGGAGCCCGAGGTCAGTTTCTCGATGCTGTCCGAAGCCCGTGACCTGCAGCGGTTGAAGCAGGCCCTGCGCATGGGTGCCGAGACGCTGTCGGCACCGGGGCTGGGCGGTCTGCGCAGTGTGGTGTTTCCATCCAGCTACTCGCCGCGGGTGGCCAAGGTAGCGATGCCTGGCCGTTTCAATGCCCTGCAGCGTGGGCTGTTGAGCGTGCTGCTGGACATCGCCGGCCCCTTGCGCGGGCTGTTGGTGCGAGGCCTGGTGACCCAAGGTGTGACCCTGGAAAAGTTGCTGGCCGACGACAAGGCACTGACGGCGTTCGTGCGCGCCAATGTGGGCGGCACCTGGCATCCGTCAGGCACATGCCGCATGGGCCGCGCGGAGGATCCCCAGGCAGTGACCTCGAGTGACGGGCGGGTGATCGGGGTAACGGGATTGCGGGTGTGCGATGCGTCGTTGATGCCGTCGATTCCATGCGCCAACACCAATGTGCCGACCATCATGATGGCCGAGCGTATCGCCGATCTGATCAAGGCGGGTTGAGGCGACGGTGTTTCAGGCAGACCGCGGCGCCTGGTTCGCGGCCAATGACCGCCCCTACGGGTGGCCGGTCAACGGTAGGAGCGGTCATCGGCCGCAAAGGGCGCGCTGCGGTGTTTCAGGAAGGCCGCGGCGTCTGGTTCGCGGCCGATGGATGCCCCTACGGGTTGCCGGTCAACGGTAGGAGCGGTCCTTGGCCGCGAAGGGCGCGCTGCGGTGTGTCAGGTACCCCAACCCACGATACCCTTCACCTCTAGAAACGCTTCCAACCCCCATTCGGCGTATTCGCGGCCATTGCCCGATTGCTTGTAGCCACCGAACGGCGCCGCTGCGTCCCAGCTGGGATAGTTGATGTAGACGCTGCCGGCGCGCATCTGCAGGGCCACCTGGCGTGCCCGTGCAAGGCTGGCCGACTGCACGTACGCCGCCAGGCCGAACACACTGTCGTTGGCCATGCGTACCGCGTCCTGCTCATCGGTATAGGGCTGGATCACCAGCACCGGGCCGAAGATCTCTTCGCGGGCAATCGTCATCTGTGCATCCACCCCGGCAAAGATCGTTGGCTGCACGTAATACCCGAAGTCCAGCCCGGCCGGCCGGCCCAGACCGCCACACACCAACTGCGCCCCTTCCTCGATGCCGATGGCGATCATCCGCTGGATCGCCTGGTATTGCCGGTCACTGATCACCGGGCCCAGGGTGGTGGACGGATCGTCGGGTGCGCCGACTCGATGGGCCGATGCCGCCACGCGAGCGATCGCCACTGCCTGGTCGTGCAGCGCGGCAGGCACCAGCATCCGCGTGGGCGCGTTGCAGGACTGGCCACTGTTGCCGAAGCACCCGTTGACCCCTGCCGTCACCGCTGCGTGCAGGTCTACATCGTCGAGCAGGATATTGGCCGACTTGCCGCCCAGTTCCTGGTGCACCCGCTTGACCGTCGGTGCGGCCAGCCGCGCCACTTCCACCCCGGCCCGGGTGGAGCCGGTGAACGACACCATGTCCACGTCGGGGTGACTGGCCAGCGCTGCGCCCACGCCAGGCCCGTCACCATTGATCAGGTTGAACACGCCTGCCGGCACTCCGGCGCTGTGCAGCACTTCGGCAAAAATGATGGCGTTGATCGGCGCGATCTCGCTGGGCTTGAGCACCAGGGTGCAGCCGGCGGCCAGTGCCGGTGCCACCTTGCAGGCGATCTGATTGATCGGCCAGTTCCAGGGCGTGATCAAGGCCACCACGCCGACTGGCTCCTGGTTGATCAGCGTGGTGCCGCGCCGGGTGCGGAACTCGAAGCTGTCCAGGGTGCGCAGCATCTGCTCCAGGTGACGCTTGCCGATGCCGGCCTGCCAGTCGTGGGCCAGAGCTTTGGGCGCGCCGACTTCCTGCATGATGGCAGCGGCGATGTCGTCGTAGCGGGCCATGAACGACTCGAGAATCCGTTCGAGCAGCGCCTTGCGTTCGGCCGGGGTCGTAAAGGCAAATTCGGTAAAGGCGCGTCGCGCCGCCGCGACTGCCGCATCGACATCGGCCTGTTCACCCAAGGCGATTTCGGTAAACGCCTGCTCGCTGGCCGGATTGATCACCGCCAGACGCCGCGCGCCTGAAGGCTCGACCCACCGGCCGTCTATATAGAACTTCAACGCGTTGTCCAAAATTCGCTCTCCACAGTGATAAAAAAGGCCGATGCGCCTGCGTCCCCGTAGCAGCGGCGCAAGCCGCGTCCGAGTTCGCCGCGGTCGGTCAGGCGTACCGCATACGCCGCCGACGCGGCTCGCGCCGCTGCTACAGGCACTCCGCGATCCCCTGTAGCAGCGGCGCAAGCCGCGTCCGGGTTCGCTGCGGGGAAAAAGGAGTTACGTGCCGTCAGAATAGGAACGGTTTTCCTGTCAGGGCAATTTACTAATAGTTTTCCCAGGCATAAACTCAGGTCATGTCCAACCTTCGCAGAAAACTGCCCAGCTCCGGCTCCTTGTTCGTTTTCGAGGCAGCCGCCCGTTGCGGCAGTTTCACCCGTGCGGCCGACGAACTGTGCGTCAGCCAGCCCGCCGTGAGCCGCATGCTCTCGCGCCTGGAAGAGCACCTTGGGGTGCAGTTGTTCGAACGCGTTCGTGGCGGTGCGCGGCTCACCGAAAGCGGGACCCTTCTTTACCGCCGGGTCCAGGAAGGTTTCGACACCATCGAGTCGGCCATCGGCGAAATCTCGGCCCGCGCTACCGGCATGGAAACCATCACCCTGTCGGTGTCCACCGCGTTCACCACACACTGGCTGATGCCGCGCATGAGCCGTTTCAGCGAGCGCTTTCCCGCGGTGGACATGCGTTACCAACTCATGTCCGGGCGCATCGGCGGGCCGTTGATGGATGTCGACCTGGGCATGCGCTACCTCGACGCCGGCAGCGTCAAAGCCGCAGACAGCCTGGTTCTACCGGAGATCACCCTGCCCGTCTGCAGCCCGCAGTACCGTGCCGGCGTACCGAGCGGCAAGGGCAAGAATGCAATGCCTGCGCTGATCCACATGGACAACCAGGACCGTACCTGGGCGACGCCTTTCGACCAGGGTGGACGCGCAGACAATGCCCTGGTGTTCTCCGATTATGCGGTGGTGGTGCAGGCCGCCCTGCTTGGCCAGGGCATGGCCCTGGGTTGGCTCAACGTGGTCTCGCACTGCCTGGCCAACGGGCAGTTGCTGCCGGTGGGTGACGAGGTCACGGTCAGTGCCCGGCACTGCTGCCTGGTGACACCGGCCAACCGTCCGAGCCGCCCTATCGTGGAAAGCGTGCGCCAGTGGATCATCGAAGAAATGCAGGCCGACATCGTGCGCGTCGACGCGCTTTACCCACAGTTATGCCTGGCTCGGAAGATCGCGGAGGCGTCATGAACACAGGTATGCCGCCATCGCGGGAAAAACAGTAGGTTATGCCCTGAGGTAAGGACAAAACAGAACATATGGCGATTCACCCGGCTGATAATTGAACCACACCTTGCACCTTCCCCTGGTTCATCATGCGGAGCGCCCTATGTCATTCAAGCAGTTCAAAGCCCTGACGTTCGATGTCGTCGGCACCCTGATCGATTTCGAAGCCGGCATTCTCAACCATGTGCGCGAAGTGGCAGGCGAAGCGGGCAAGGCGTGCAGCGACGACGACATTCTGAAGGCCTACCGCGATGTCCGCGCCATGCCCGATTCGGGCTGGTGGCCGGATGACCTGGAGCGCTGCTATCACTTGATCGCGCGCCAGCTCGGCTTGCCGGACAGCGACGAATACGCCCGCGGCCTGGCGTTGGCGGTGGAAAACTTCCCGGCCTTCCCCGACTCGATCGAGGCGCTCAAGCGTCTGCACAAGCACTTCAAGCTGGTGGCCACCACCAACTCGCAGATCTGGGCCTTGAACCACATGGCCAAGACCCTCGACGAGCCGTTCGATGTGCGCGTGACCGTCGACGATGTGCGATTCGAGAAGCCCGATCCGCAGTTTTTCGCCTACACCCGTGGGGTGCTGGCCACGCAGGGCATCGTCTTCGAAGAGATTCTCCACGTTGCGCAGAGCCAGTACCACGACATTGGCGTGGCCATGCGTCTGGGCTACCAGACCTGCTGGATCGAACGTCGCCACGCGCAGAAGGGCAGCGGCGGCACCCTGGAATCCGAGCACACCAAGCCGCACTACCATTTCACCTCGTTGGCGCAACTGGCCGACGCGGTCGAACAGGAACTGGGCTGACAACAGCGGCGCTTGCTCCGAGCGCCGCCTTCTGGTGGAAACCAGCTATGACTGCGAAGAGCGTATGGGCGGCCACCGCCCGACCGGCCCCGGCCCTGCAAGCATTGCAGGGCGAGCGGCAGTGCGACGTGGTGATCGTCGGTGCCGGCTACACCGGGCTGTCTGCGGCTCACCACATTGCCCTGAGCGGCCGCGAGCCGTTGATTCTGGAAGCCAATACCCTGGCCTGGGGCGCCAGTGGCCGTAACGGTGGCGTGGTGTCACCCAAGTTTCGCGTCGGCTTTCCTGCCCTGATGCAGCGCTTCGATCGCGACACCGCACTGCACATGTACCGCACCGGTTATGCCGCCGTGGACAGCCTGGTGGACATGATCGACAGCCTGGGCATCGAGGGCGCGCAGTTGCACATGGGTGGGCACATTGCCGCGGCCCACAACGAACTTGCCCTGACCGGACTGCGCACCACCGCTGACTGGATCAAGCGCGAAACCGGCGGCGAGTCGTCGCGCATGATCGACGCGGCGCAGGTGCGGGAAATGACCGGCTCGACCCTTTTTCACGGCGGGCTGCTGACGCCGAAGGCGGGCGGCATTCACCCGCTCAACTACGCCCGGGGCATGGCTCACAGCCTGAACGAGCGCGGCGTGAAGATGTTCATCAACAGCCCGGCGTTGCAGGTTCGCCAGGAAGGCGACCGGATCATCGTGCAGACGCCCCAGGGTCGAGTCAGTGCCAGACAGGTGGTGTATGCCACCAATGGCTATTCCGACCAGAGCGCCGCGACCGATACTCTGCACCGACGGCTTATTCCCTTTCGTAGCGCAATCATCGCGACTGCACCACTGCCGGCCGACGTATTGGCCACGCTGATGCCCGGCGGCCAGGTCTGTGGCGACACCAAACGCATGCTGCGCTGGTTCCGGGTGGTCGGCGACCGGTTGATCTTCGGCGGCCGCGGGGCGTTCGGCAAAGACGATTCGGACAGCGCCTTCGCCACCCTGCAACGCAGCATGGGCGTGGTGTTTCCGGTCCTGCGCGACCAGCCCGTGGCGTTTCGCTGGTCTGGGCTGGTGGCCATGACCCTCGATTACCTGCCCCATGCAGGTCAACTGGACGCGCGCAGCTTCTATGCCATCGGCTACAACGGCGGTGGCGTGGCGATGTCCACCTACATGGGCAAGCAACTGGCAGCCATGACCGCGGGCGAACCGGTGCAACTGGGCCTGCTGGCGGGCGACACGTTCAAGCCCATTCCCCTGCATGCCTTTCGCGCGCCGGGTGTACGCTTGGCCGCAGGTTGGCAACAACTGCTGGACGCCATCGGCCGCTGAGCCGCGAACTTCTTCATTGCCAAGACGAGACCTATGCCCCCGATCCTGCATTATTCACAGCCCGCCATCGAACGCCGTCTACCCGTCGCCGCCTTTGCGTTGCAGGACGACCCCCTGGCGGCCGGCCGTACCGTGCATTTCCATGACCCCCACACGGGCTACGCGGTGGGCGCCTCGACCAGCGTCGGCGCCAATTTGTCGATTGATGATTTTCCCTGGGTCGAACTGGGGATTGTGGAGGCCGGCGAGCTGACCCTGCAGGGCGAGGGCTTCGACCTGCGTCTGAAGGCTGGGGATTGTTTCGTGGTGCCTCGTGGTGTGGCAGTGCGCTGGCAGCATCGCGGGCAGTTGCGACGTCTGTTCATGGCTTTCCCCGGCTTGCCGCCGAGCAATGACATGCCTCGCACGCCGCTGAAGATCGACTTCGCTCAATCACTGCCGCCCAGCGATCCGCCGTCGGCAACAGTGCTGCTGACTCCGGCTCCGAAAGCCTGGAGCGCAACGCTGTTCAGCGCGGCCAACTTGCGCATCGGTCTGTGGCAGTGCGAGCCCTATGCACGCAAGCAGGTGCAGCCAGGCTACAGCGAGCTGATGTTCATTCTGGAAGGCGCAGTGACCTTGACGCCCGAGCAGGGCGACGCCTGTACGGTCAGCGCCGGCGAGGTCGTGGTGGTGCCAGCGGGGGCGACCAATGCCTGGTCGAGCGAGCAGACGGTGCGCAAGGTGTTTTGCATTTTGAGTTGAGGCGGCGTAACGGCCGGACGCGGCGTGGGATGTGTAGGGTGGGCGGACGTGAACATCGGCCTGTAGCAGCGGCGCGAGCCGCGTCCGGGGTCACCGCGGTGCGGGAATCAAACCGCGCGCACCAAACTGCGCAACGGCACAGCGCTCTTGAGCACCGGGCTCTTGATGACGATGTAGCTGAAATACTTGTCGATACCGATGTTCTTGTCGAGGATCGACTCCATCAGCTCCTGGTAGTGCTGGATGCTGCTGCACAGGAACCGCACCAGGTAGTCATACCCACCGCTGATCAAATGGCATTCGAGCACCTCGTCGATGTTGCGGATGCTCGATTCGAACTTCACGAAATCGGCGCGTTTGTGGTCCGACAGGGTCACCTCGGTGAACACCGTGACGGAGCTGGCGAACTTGGCCAGATTGACGTGCGCTTCATAGCCACTGATGTAGCCCGCCGACTCCAGGCGTTTGACCCGTTGCAGGCAGGGGCTGGGGGACAGGCCAACGGCTTCGGCGAGGCTGACGTTGGTCATGCGCCCGTCCTTCTGCAGCTGCACCAAAATATTGATGTCGATGCGATCCAGTTTCGTTGCAGCATCCATGGGGTGGACCTCGTCAAGTCAAAGCATGAACGTGGGCCTCAGGCGTGCAATGCCGTTTGATGGGCATGGGCGAGGTCTGCAAGGCTGGCGTATTCACAGCGCTTGCCGTCCAGAGCCTGGGGCGAAAGATTCCATGGCTGGCGGTGGTCGCGGTGCAGGGTACACACCGGAAAATCCACACGCAGGTTCCAGGGGTCATCCGTTTCGGTACTGCGCACCGGCAGCAACTGCGAGCGCTCCAGGCCCAGGCGCTGCAGCTCGGTGGCGAGGCTGCTGTGCCAGTCATCGTTGCAAGGTTCGATGACCGCATCGAATGCCACCGGCAAGCGTTGGGTCAGGGCGCCGACATCGATGCCGTGGGGTGGGGCGATCAGTATCAACCGGTAGAACTTGCTCAGGTACTGCAGGGCGCCGGGGGCGTCTTCGAAGATCGGCCAATGGGCCGACGAGCTACCGAAAGCCACACTTTCATCCCAGCCGGGAATCACATGCAATCGGTGCGCCATGCGCTGGTACAGCTGGCCGTGGAACGCACTGGCGCTGGGGTTGCCGCCCGCCTGGCCGAGCTCCTGGGCGATGGCGCGGTAGGCCGTCAGCAGTTGCGCGTCACTGCCGGGAGTCTCGCTCTGCACCGACAAGGGTCGCAGGCCTTCGAGAATGCCCCGTTCACGGTCGACCAGGGTGGCATAGGAGAACCCCAGGGCCTTGTACTGTGTGACTTTCATGGATTGCTCCTGAGCGACGGTATGAAGGGCTTCCCTGCAGACTCCTACAGCTTTTCCACCGTAGGAGCGGTCGGTGGCCGCGAACAGCGCGCCGCAGTGTGCCAGGTGTACCGCGGCGCATTTTTCGCGGCCGCTGACCGCTCCTACGTTTGGACCTGATCCCTGTAGGAGCGGTCGGTGGCCGCGAACAGCGCGCCGCAGTGTGCCAGGTGTACCGCGGCGCATTTTTCGCGGCCGATGACCGCTCCTACGTTTGGCCCTGATCCCTGTAGGAGCGGTCCGTGGCCGCGAAGAGCGCGCCGCCCGCCCCGCTCCCACAGTCAGGCCCCGGCTTTTGCCAATGCCGTGTCGAGCATCTGCAAGGCTTCTGCCACCTGCTCGGCGCTGGTCACCAGCGGCGCGAGGAAGCGGACCACGTTGCGATACAAACCACACTTGATCACCAGCAACCCCGCCTGGCGCGCTTGGTCGATGACCCGCTGGGCCAGATCGGCATCGGCGCTGTGCCCGGCATCGTCCTTGACCATCTCGATGGCCAGCATGAAGCCCAGGCCCCGCACATCACCGATGCGCGGATAGCGTTTCTGCAGCCCCAGCAAGCCCTCGCGCAACTGCACCGCACGCTGCTCGCCCTGCGCCAGCAGGTCTTCGTGCTCGAACAGGTCCAACACCGCCAGCGCCGCCGCACAGGCCACGGCGTTGCCACCGTAGGTGCCGCCCAACCCACCGGGCGTCGGCGCATCCATGATCTCGGCTCGGCCCACCACGCCCGACAGTGGCATGCCACCGGCCAGCGACTTGGCCACCGTGACCAGATCCGGCTGGATACCCGCATGCTGGAAACCGAACATTTTCCCGGTGCGGCCGAATCCAGCCTGGATTTCATCGGCGATCAACACGATGCCATGCTGCGTGCACAGCGCACGCAGCGCCTGGAGAAACTCGACCGGCGCGGCCAGGAAACCGCCGTCGCCCTGCACCGGTTCGATCAGGATCGCCGCTACCCGATCCGGCGCCACGTCGCTGGCAAACAGCTCGTGCAACTGCGCCAGGGCGTCGTCGCTGCTGATGCCGCGATAGGCATTGGGGTAGCTGGCGTGATAGATCTCCGCCGGGAACGGGCCGAAATTCTGTTTGTAGGGCTGGCTCATGCCGGTCAAGGTCACCCCCAACAGGGTGCGTCCGTGGAACCCTCCGCGAAACGAAATCACCGCAGGCCGCTGGGTGTAGCCGCGGGCGATCTTGATGGCGTTTTCCACCGCTTCGGCGCCGGAGGTGAACAGCACGCTCTTGTAGTGCTCGTCCCCGCCGACCAGCACGTTCAGCCGCGCGGCCACATCAATGTAGGTCTCGTAGGCCGCTACCTGAAAACTGACATGGGACACCTTGCCCACCTGGCTGCGCACCGCCTCGACCACAGCGGGGTGATTGTGGCCGACATTGAGCACGCCGATGCCGCCGACAAAATCCAGATAGCGCTTGTTGTCCACATCCCACAGCTCGGCACCCTGGGCGCGCGCGGCCACTATCGGGTGCGCGGTGGCGATGCCACGGGGCACGTGTTGTTCGCGCAGGGCCAGCAGGCGTTGATTTTCGGTCAGTGCAGAATTCATCTCGATCTCCGTGAGCGCCGAGCGTGGCGGGTGATGTGATCAGGATAAGGAGTGGCGCAAATCACAAGCACCGAAGTTGCGGGTTGCGCTGGGGTGTTTGCGTTTTTTTTGCGGGTGGGGCGGTAGATTCGGTTGTTTGGATGGTGGGGTGTCAGTGCTAGCCTCTTCGCGGGCGGCGGGCCCTCTGCCTGCGAAGGGGCCTGCACTGACCTCTTCAAACCCCGGCGCGCGGCACCACGATGGTGTCTTCCGGATGCAGGCGCATCAGCATCGGCGAGCCGATCGGCGGCAGGCTCAGGTTGCCTTCGTGGTGGCTTGGCTGGCGCAGGCTGACGGTGGGCCCACCGTCCAGATCGACGAAGACCTTCAAGCTTTCGCCCTGAAAGACGATGTCTGCGACGCGCCCGCTCAGACGGTTCCATTCAGGCCCGGCGCTGGCGCTGTCCAGCAGCAGCTTTTCCGCTTGCAGCGCCAGGAATACATCGCCCGTAGCGGGCACCGGGCGCGTGGTGCGCAGGGCCGTGGAGCCCAGGGTCAAACCGTTGTTCGCGCTGCGTTGCAGCGGCACCAAGGTGCTTTCGCCGATGAAGCTGGCGACGAAGTCGTCCGAAGGGTGGTCGTGCAGGCGGCGTGGCGTGTCGACCTGAACCAATTGCCCGCCGCGCATGATGGCGATGCGGTCGCTCATGGTCAGCGCTTCACGCTGGTCGTGGGTGACGTAGATCATGGTCGCGCCCAGGCGCTTGTGCAGGGCGCGCAGTTCGATCTGCATGGTCTCGCGCAGCTGCTTGTCCAGCGCCGACAGCGGCTCGTCCATCAAGATCAGCTTGGGTTCGAAAACGATGGCTCGGGCCAGCGCCACACGCTGACGCTGGCCGCCGGAAAGCGCGGCAATCGAGCGCTCTTCGTAGCCACTCAGTTCCACCGTGGCCAGGGCCTGTTTGACCCGCTCCCGGCTCTTGCCCGCGCTTTCGCCGCGGGCACGCAACGGGAAGGCCACGTTCTCGCCCACGGTCATGTGCGGGAACAGCGCGTAATTCTGGAAGACCACGCCGATTTCGCGCTTGTGCGGCGGCATCAGGGTGACGTTGCGCTCGCCGAACAGGATATTGCCGGAGCTCACCCGTATGAAGCCACCCAGAATGCTCAGCAAGGTGGTCTTGCCCGAACCCGAGGGCCCCAGCAGCGACATGAACTCGCCGGCTTCCACCTTGAGATTGACGTTGTCCAGCGCCTTGAGGCTGCCGTAGTGCTTGCTGACCTGGTTGACGCTGACCGATTCGAAACCTTCAGTGAAATTCATCTGTGGTGCTCCAGAAAATGCTGAATAGGTGGTCATGGGTTACCTGACAATCCGCGCTGCCCGCCGACGCGGCTCGCGCCGCTGCTACAGGAGAATGCGATCGACAAGGGAATGCGATCTTCTGTAGCAGCGGCGCGAGCCGCGTCAGGGCCGTCATGCGATGCCGATGCCCGACACAGATCAACCCAACCCACCGATGTGCCAGGCCTTCACTTCAAGGAATTCGTCCAGGCCATACTTGGATCCCTCGCGGCCGGTGCCCGATTGCTTCACGCCGCCGAAGGGCGCCACTTCCATGGAGATGATCCCGGTGTTCAAGCCGACCATGCCGAACTCAAGACGCTCGCCCACGCGCCAGGCGCGGCGCATGTCCTGAGTAAAGTAATAGGCCCCCAGGCCATAGGGCGTGGCATTGGCCAGCGTCAGCGCTTCTTCCTCAGTGTGGAAGCGGAACAGCGGCGCCACGGGGCCGAAGGTTTCCTCGCCGGCCAGCAGCATGTCGGCGTGGGCGTCCAGCAACACCGTGGGCTGCACGTACAGGCCATCGTTTTGCGGCAACCCACCAATGGCAACGGTAGCGCCTTTCTCCACGGCATCGCTGATGTGGCGGGCCACCTTGTCGACTGCCGCGGCGTTGATCAACGGGCCGATGGTCACACCCTCGGCCAGACCGTCGCCAACCTTCAGCTCGGCCACCGCCGCCTTCAGGCGTTCGGCGAAACGTTGGTAGATGCCGTCCTGCACCAGAATGCGGTTGGCACACACGCAGGTCTGCCCGGCGTTGCGGAATTTGCTCTGCATGACGCCGGCAATGGCCAGGTCCAGGTCGGCGTCATCGAACACGATGAACGGCGCGTTGCCGCCCAGCTCCAGGCTCAGGCGCTTGATGGTCGTGGCGCACTGGCTCATCAACAGCTGGCCGACGCGGGTGGAACCGGTGAACGACAGCTTGCGCACGGCCGGGTTGCTGGTCATCTCGCCGCCCACGCCTGCCGGCAGGCCGGTGAGCACGTTGAACACCCCGGCCGGAATGCCTGCGCGTTCGGCCAACACCGCCAGGGCCAGGGCCGACAGCGGGGTCATCTCCGACGGCTTGACCAGCACCGGGCAACCGGCGGCCAGGGCCGGTGCGCACTTGCGGGTGATCATGGCGTTGGGGAAATTCCATGGGGTGATCGCCGCGACCACGCCGATCGGCTGCTTGAGTACCAGGATGCGGCGGTCGGCGGCGGGTGAAGGAATGGTGTCGCCATAGATGCGCCGCGCTTCCTCGGCGAACCATTTGACGAAGCTCGCACCGTAGGCAATTTCACCGCGCGACTCGCCCAGGGGTTTGCCCTGTTCGGCGGTCATGATCAAGGCCAGGTCTTCCTGGTTGTCCAGGATCAGTTGGTACCACTTCTCCAGCAATTTGGCGCGCTCGGCCGCAGGCACTTCGCGCCAGGTGACGAAACAGGCCTCGGCGGCGGCAATGGCGCGCCGGGTTTCGGCCGCCTGCAAGGCCGGTACGTTGGCGATCACGCTGCCATCGGCAGGATTGGTCACGGCAAGGGTGGCGCCGTCATCGGCGCTGATCCACTGGCCATTGGCGTAGGCGCGCTCGACGAGCAGGGAAGGGTCACGCAGTGAATGCTTCAACATGATCAAGGTGCCTTTGCAGTCCGAACGATGGACCTAGTGTAGAAATGTCCACGCAGCGGGCGATGCCGAGATGGGGCACGCGGCGCGGCGTGGATGCTGAATTGCGGTGGAGTGGCGGCAGGCTGTGCTGGGGGGTGTTACCCCTGCTTGTTGCGTCCGGCCACCACCACCAGAATCAGCGACGCCAGAATCAGGATCGAACTGATCGCCGCAATCGTCGGGTCGATTTCGTCGCGCAGTGCAGTGAACATGCGCTTGGTCAGGGTCTGGTTGTCACCCCCGGAAATGAACAGCGCTACCACCGTTTCATCCAGCGAAGTGATGAACGCGAACAGGGTTGCCGAGACCACGCTGGGCTTGATCTGCGGCAAGGTCACCGCCATGAACGCGCGAAAGCGGTTCATGCCCAGGCTGCGCGCGACCATCTCCTGCGACATGTCGAAATTGCGCAGCCCGGCGAGCAGGGCAATGATCACGTAGGGCAGGGCCAGCATGATGTGCGCCAGTACCAGGCCGGTCAGCGAGCTGATCAGCCCCACCCGCGCGTAGACGAAGAACACCCCCGCCGCGATCAGGATGATCGGCACCATCATGGGCAGCAGCAACACGATCTGCAGGGTGCGGATGACCTTCAGGCTCGAGTTGTTGATGGCGTAGGCCGCGGCCATGCCGATCGGCAGGCTCACTGCAGTGGTCACTACGGCGGTGATCAGGCTGACCCGCGCCGCCGACATCCATTCGGCGCTGTGGAAGAAGGCTTCATACCAGCGCAGCGACCACTCCTTGGGGGGGAACTGCAGGAAGCGCGCCTCGGAGAACGACATCGGCACCACGATCAGCACCGGGATGATCAGGTACAGCAGAATCGCCGCGACCAGCACGGTGAACAGCACATGCGACAGGCGTAGCTGGCGCAGGTAGGCAAGCGTATTCATCAGCGTGCTCCCAGGATGCGTTCGATGGGGATGAAGCGGTTGATGCCCCAGAAGATCAGGAACACCACGAACAGCAGCACCAGGCCCACCGCACTGGCGGCGCCCCAGGCGTGATAGAGCTCGACGTTGCGCTGTACCAGCATCGACACCAGGATGGTGCGACCGCCGCCCAGCAGTTCAGGGGTGATGAAGAAGCCCAGGCAGATCACGAAAACCAGGATGGAACCGGCCATCACACCCGGCGCCGCCATCGGCAGGAACACCCGGCGAAAGGTGTAGAAGGGTTTGGCGCCCAGGCTTTCGGAAGCCTGCATCAGGTCCTGGGGAATCTTCTTCATCACCGAATACAGCGGCAGCACCATGAACGGCAACATCACGTGCAGAGTGCCGATCACCGTGCCGGTGGTGTTGTGCATCATGTTCAGCGGTTGGTCGATGATGCCCATGTCCAGCAGCGTCTGGTTGACCACCCCGCGCCGCTGCAGCAACACCAGCCAGGCGTAGGAGCGCACCAGCACGCTGGTCCAGAACGGCAGGATCACGCAGATCAGAATCAGGTTGGCCCAGAAGCCCTGCAGGCGCGAGGCGGCGTAGGCAATCGGGAAGCCCATGACGATCGACAGCAGGGTCACGATCAGGCTGATCTTGAACGTCAGGTAGAACGTATCCCAGTAGATGCGTTCTTCGAAGATGCGCGCGTAGTTGGCCAGCGAAAAGCCGTCTTCGGTCTGTACCGACTGGAACGCCAGCCAGCACATCGGCAGGATCAACAGCACCACCACCATGAACAGCGCCGGGGCGAGCAGCAGCAACATCGAGGTATTCTCCCGACGTTCCTCGCGCGCCAGGGCATCGGCATTGCTTGCAGGCGGCTCGCTGTGGGCGTCAGGCATGGATTTGGCGAGATAGGCGTTGGACATGGAACGATTCCTCACGGCCGAGCGCCGGTGAACCAGCGCAAGCAGCTTGTTGTTGGTCGGTCATGGCGACCCTCAAGGTTCAATGTACCGACTCAGCCAAGAACGAAACGGGCTTAAAAGGCCTGCGCCGGAGTGGTTTGTTTCGTATTGAGGGTGGGCGACAGCAGCAACTGCGTCGGCCCCTTCGCGGGCAGAGACCCGCTCCCACAAAGTAAGCGCTCAGGTGCCCCATTTCAGGAGCAGGCTTCAGATGTGCTTCTGTGGGAGCGGGGCTCTGCCCGCGAAGAGGCCCGCCCTGGCACGCCTACTTTTTCTGCACAAAGGCCAGCCAGCGCTCTTCGGCCTTCACCCCTTCCTGCGACGCCCACCACTTGGCCGACAGCAGCGCCTGACGCGAGATGTTTTCAGGCGAAGACGGCAGCTTGGTCGCGCGTTCGGCAGGAATGGTGCCGGTCTTGAACGCCTCGGGGTTCAGCGGGCCGTAGTCGATGATCATCGGCAGCGCAGCCTGCAGCTTGGCGTCGATGGCCTCGTTGACGAACTTCATCGCTGCCGTCCGGTGCGCCGTACCCTTGAGCACGCACAGCGAGTTGGTTTCCAGCACGCCTTGGTTGTAGTCGAAGGCTACCGGCGCACCGTCGGCCTGCACCGCCGTGATGCGACCGTTCCAGGCCTGGATCATGTCCACCTCGCCGTCACTGATCAACTGCGCCGACTGCCCGCCGGACGTCCACCAGGTGGCAATGTGCGGCTTGATTTCCTCGAGCTTCTTGAAGGCCCGCTCCACGTCCAGCGGGTACAGCTTGTCAGGCGCCACGCCGTCTGCCATCAAGGCAATCTCGAGGGTAGGGCGCGGCAGGTTGCGCAGTGAGCGCTGCCCCGGGAATTTCTTCGTGTCCCAGAAATCCGCCCAGGTCCTGGGCACGTTGTCGCCCTTGAAGGCATCGGTGCGATAGGCCAGCACGGTGGAGTAGCTGATGTAGCCGACGGTGTAGTCGTCCTTGAGCGCCGCCGGAAGCTGCGCAGCGTTCGGCACCAGGGCTGGGTCGAGCTTTTCGAACAGGCCCTCGGCCTCGCCGCGAAGGCAATCGCCGGTGGGCAGGTCGACCACGTCCCAACTGACCTTGCCGCTTTCGACCTGGGTCTTGATGATCGGGTAGGCCTTGGGCGAGCTGTCCTGCCTGAGGGTCAGGCCAAGCTTCTTGGCCGCCGGTTCGAGGATGGCCTTGCTCTGTGCCTCCTGGTAGGCACCGCCCTGCGATACGAAGGTAATGTCTTCTGCCCAAGCCTGCCCGAAGGCGCCGACCAGCAGTGCAAGGCTTGCGAACTTGAATGCGCGCAGTGGCGTCGGTGTCATGTACGGGACTCCTGAAGGTTGGCAGGTGGGAGGCGAGCTGGTTGTTGTCGCTCGGTCGTTCTGCTGGACCGCTGCTGTCCAATCTACCGCCAGGGGCTGCGCGCAAGCGGCCACAAATCGGCGCCGTCGAAGCGTTTTATTGCGAAAACACCGAGTGGCGCAGCAGGAACTGTTTTGCCCACAGGAAGCTATCGAGATGAGTGAAGAGCGCGCTCCCCGCGCAGGGATTTTTTGCACTCTGCAGATCAGGCCGGGTCTGCTCTTAACCTGCCCCTACAGAAGGTCTTCGTCATGATCACCGTTCACCACCTGAACAATTCACGCTCGCAACGCATCATCTGGCTGCTGGAAGAGCTCGGCGTGCCTTACGAGATCAAGCGTTATGAACGCGACACCAAGACCAACCTCGCGCCAGCCGAACTCAAGGCCGTCCATCCGTTGGGCAAATCGCCGATGATTCAGGACGGCCCGCACACCATCATCGAGTCCGGCGCCATCGTCGATTACCTGATCCGTCGTCACGGCCAAGGCGCCCTGCAGCCTGACCCGGCCAGTGCCACCTACGACGAGTACGTGCAGTGGCTGCACTTCGCCGAAGGCTCGGCCATGCTGCCGTTGATGCTCAATCTGTACGTCGGCCGTCTGGGCGAAGCCGGCGCGCCGCTGCATCCGCGCATCGAATCCGAACTGGACAACTACCTGGGCTACCTGAATACCGCCCTCAGCCTGACGCCTTACCTGGTGGGTGAAGAACTGACCGGCGCCGACGTGCAGATGAGCTTCGTCGGCGAGTTGGCCAAAGCCCAGGGCAAGCTGGACGCCTACCCGCACCTGGCTGCCTGGGTCGAGCGCCTGCAAGCACGGCCGGCGTATCAAAGAGCGCTGGAGCAGGGCGGCGAGTACAAGTTCGCCAAGTGAACACGCGACGCGCCTCAGGCCGGTAGCAGTTTCTTGCAACCGTCCTTGCGCGTCGGGTACTGCGCGCACTTGCGCGCCAGTAGCTTGACCTGTGCGTCGTCCTTGAGCCGTTGGTTGGCGGCCAGCTTCTCGGTGATGAAAAGCTCTTCGGAGCCCAGTGTCTTTTCCGCTTGCGCAATCAGTGCCAGGGCTGCGCGTGGATCGTCGTTGCGCAGATGGTGAGCGATCATCAAGTCGTACAGCTCAGGGCTGGCCAGTGACCAGTCTTTGATCGACTGCAACTCGATCAGCGCTTCGCGGCGTTTGCCCTGCGCCATGTCGACACTGAAGGCTGCTCGGCGGATACCGGGCTGGTCGCGTACCGCAGACGTCAGCGCCCGGTCGCTGAACAGCTGCGCTTCGCGCAGTTTCTTTTGTTCAAGTGCCACGGTCGCCGCATAGGCGTCCTTGTAGGCTTGCAGCGACGGTGCGACCGCGCCAGAGGCCCGCAATCGCTGCCAGTCATCGGCATTGACCGGCGCACGCCGTTGCCCATCGTACTGGCGTTGCAGGTACTGGCGCAGTTCGGTATCGCGGTCCAGCGGCGACATGTGCGAGCGCTGGAAATACTGGCCTGCGGCAGTGATGCTGGTGGCCAGCCCTTGATTCAAGGTGACTTCCACCTCCTTGACCAAGCGATCGACCTGCAGGTTCTGCAACGACGCCTGCATGGCTTCCTTTCGCTGCGTGGCAAAGCTGCCGAGCAAGGACTTCTGCTTGCCCTGGAAATCGCTCAGGCGCTGGAGGCTGTGGCTGGCGGCGCGCGGAGCATAGCCGGCCTTGATCATCAAGTCGGCACCCAGCAGATCGGCTTGGTCCTCTTGGCTGCGACCCCAGGCCGTGCTCCAGATGTTTTCCGAGAAGCTGTTCACCAAGGCCGTATACAGCACTGTATTGCCCACGGTTTTCTGCATGCCCTGCGGGTCCTTGCTGATGAACTTCAAGCTGCCCGAGCTACGGTTCACTCCGGTGTCAGCGATCATGGTCGCGAGCACCACCGAGGTTGCCACATTGCTCAGCACAGCATTCTGCTGCTGGAACGCTGCCCGTCGATCATGATGGTGCAGCAGTACGTGGCTCATTTCGTGCCCCAGCATCGCCGCGATCTCGTCCTCGCTCTGGACGTTGTCGAGCATGCCCAAGGGGACGAACAGATTGCCGTACGGGTCGGCCGATGGCCCGAAACCGTAGCTGTCGATGACCTTCACCTGCAGAGCGGGCAACTCGCCTGGCCAACCTTTGCCGAGCCTGCCGACGATGCCTTGCAGGTACGTCTGCAAAGGTGGAATGAGCACCACATTGTGCTGGCGAATTTCCCCGGCCGGGACCGCCATGCCGTCATAGCTCAGGCGCTGTGCGCTGACCCGTTGCGGGTCGAGCCTGTAATACTGGCGTACATCCGCCGTGTCCAGATAGCGTCCTTTGACCTGGGATTGGGTAGAAGGCCCTACCAGGTTCATGAATGCAGCATCTGCGCCCTTGAGCGTGCCGCAACCACCGAGCAGCAGGCAGGCCAAGGCGCAAAGGCTGGTGTGCAAGGCCCGGTCCCTCACGGTCCCGGCGCTCATGGTTTGCTGCAGCCTGAACCGAAGCCGATGGTCGAAGCGTTCCGGGTGTCGGCCTTCTGGCTGATGGGCAGGCTTTCGCAAGGCGTGGTAACGATCTTGCCTTCGCTCAAACGCAGGTCCATGGTGTCCAGCCAGACTTTGCGTCCGCCAAGCTCGACCTGTACCTGATCCAGATTCGGGTGGGTGGCCAACACCTGCAACGGCGGCTTGGGTGCATCCTTCACAGGCAACCTGCCCTGAGATTTGCCATGCTCGTCGAGCAATGTCAGCGGATCGGCTTCATAGGCGTCGACGGTGGTGGCCAACACACTCGGGCTGCACAGCGCTGCCAACAGCAAAAACGTGATTCGGGTCATCCTTGAGTTCCTTCTACAAGTGAAATACGAGCGCGCCTGCGCTGGGCGAAATAACGCACGAGCGATCGCCATCGCCGCTTGGCAAACAGGCCGATCGGCGCTGAGATGATTGAAATCGACAACACGGCAATGGCCAGGACATTGGCCGGGCTGATGTTGTTTTGCCACAGTCCCCAGCACATCACGGCCAGTGCTGCCTGGACGATGGCCCAACTGAACAGGGGGGCGCGCCACGCTTTGGCGCGACGATGGCGGCGCCGTCGATACCAGGCACGCAGACCGACGATGACGATGACGAAACCCAGTTGCACCAGGTCCAGCCAACTGATCGACAGCCAGAAGTAACTGTCCGGATCGCGTTGATACGCATCGTGGTAGGTCACCAGGTTGTCCAGCGCCATGGCGTGCAGGTACACCCCTGGCAGCAGGCCGTGCACCGGCGTTTGGGTAAGGTCGCCGGCCGAGGTGATCTGAGCCCCGACCAGCACCAGCTTGTCGCTGAGCAACTGCCGCAAGAGCGCACGGTCCTCGGGCGAATTGGCTTCCAGGGCGCTGGCCTTGAGGGTGAGGGTATAGGCACAAGTGGCCTGGCCGCTGTCGCCGAACTTCCAGAAGATCGCCTGCCATAACTGGGCATACCAGGCATTGCCCGCTACCGAGCATTCCGCCACCGAGGTGGCCAGCGATTGCAGGGGTGACAGTGTCCTTCCCCAGCGCAGCGCGATGGGTGCGCGTTGCGCTGCCTGGGCCGCATCGACAGGCAGCCCGGTACATTCGCGGTCGCGACAAAACTCGCGGTACAGGCCCAGCGCTGGCGTTTCGATCAGCCCCTGCGACGTCTCGACGGCCAACGGGTATCGGTCGCCGACATCGCTCCACTTCACCAGTGCACGACGGCTCATCTGGTCCAGCGGCGCCAAAGCGTTGGCCTGACCGTTGACACCGCGAGTGTCGCCGGTGTTGGCCAACAGAAGCGAGATGCCCTGTTCTCGATAGCGCTCGAAGACATTGACCAGCAGTTGGCTGCCGTTGTCGGCATCATTGAGTGAGTGGTCGTGGCTGTACATCAAGTCCACGAAGACCGCCCGCGGTTTGTACGCCAACAGACGCCTGAACAGCTGGCTTTGCTGCGCATAGGGCAGGGGCCAGAAGGTGGCGTTGCGCATGAGGTAGGCGTCGTCGATCAGCACGACGACCACCTGCTGCTGCCCAGTGTCTGGGTAGCTGCTGGCGGCGATGCGATTGATCCACTGCGAAGACGCAGCGTCACTGGAGCTGGAAAGCCCGAAGGGGTCCAGCAGTGCGATGCAGCCTATGAACAGGCCGAGCAGCACCTGCCCCAGCCAGAATCGAAAATAGTTAGCCTTCATCCGTGGCCTGATCAGCGAATCCCTGTGTGTCGGCTTTGTAAAGGAATTGGACAGATGATGTCAAGGCGATGGCAGGCTGAGCCGCGTAGCGACGAGTACGCCACCAAGAAGTTTCGCGAGGCCAACCCCAAGACCTACCGCGTGTTCGTCAAGGCCCTGGCTGAAGCTGCCGACTTCGTCTAGACGGAGTTGAGGGCAGAGCAGTCAAGACACGGAAGCGGCAAACGGCTCGATCAGCGGTTGCTCGCGGTGCTCTGCCTGCCATAGATCCCAGTCAGCCTGAACGGCCAGCCAGGTGCGTGCTTTGCCGATTCCAGCACGCTCCAGGCGAACGGCCAGGTCCGGGCTGATGGGGGCATGACCGTGCAAGATCCGTGAAAGGGTTTCCCGGGCATAGCCCAAGCGCCGGGCGAACTCCGCGATCTTGATGTCCAGGGCCGGAAGTACATCTTCCAGCAACGCTTCGCCGGGATGAGGAGGGTTGTGCATAGGCATGGCGCAGTCATCCTTAGTGATAGTCGAGGTAATCGAGCAGTTCGACGTTGCCGTCCTCGAAGCGAAAGATCAGCCGCCAGTTGCCGCTCACCGTTACCGACCAATACGTCACGAGATCACCCTTGAGTGGATGTAGCCTCCACCCAGGCATGTCGACATCGCCAGCATCAATGGCGCGCTCCAGAATCGGCAAGATGCGAGCAAGGCGTTTGGCATGATCAGCGCAGATACCCTTGGTTGATCCGGTTTCGAAGAAAGCCTTCAGGCCCTTGTGTCGAAAGCTTTTTATCATGCTTATTCCGTGATGTAAACGATCACGCTTCCTGCGTATCGGCATCTCAGAGTAACGACATTGTGAGAGGTCTTCGAACACCCGGCTGTTTCCAAATGTGGTCTGGAGCCAAGCGCCCGGTACAAAAAAGCCCCGTCCATCACTGGCGGGGCCTGGGCCGATCGCGTTGCGATTTACTTCTTCTCGGGCGCCTTGATCTCGTCCGGTACGTCCGAGGACAGCGCCTGGTGGCGGTCTTCGGTCACGCGCTTTTCGCGGGCCTTGTCGTGTTCTTCGGCGGCTTCGGCTTTTTCCTCGGCGGCTTGCGCAGGCTTGCCTTCGGCTTGCTTCTGGGCGGCAGCTTCGGTGTGCTCGTTGGCTTTCTGCACATGGTCTTCGGACGTCTTGTCACAGGCCGCCAGGCCCAGGGCGGAAATCATCAGCAGAGCGAGGGAAAGTTTCTTAGGCATGGAGGTGCAACCATTGTTCGGGGTGAATCCCTTTGAAACCGGCGCACGGCGATTGGTTCACCGCCAATCCCGTGCGCGACGCTCTGCCGCAGGCGCTCAGCTCACGTTCAAACGGTCGAGCAGGCTGTACCAGGCCACGCCTGCGCCGATGTAGAAGCGTTGCAGGCCATGCATGGGCAGCTTCTGCAGAGGGCTCACCGGGTAGGCAAATTCGGCACGGCTGTCGCACAGGCTGGCAGCCAGTTGTTGCCCCAGGCTGGTACACAGGGCGATGCCGCGGCCATTGCAACCCAGTGCCAGGGTCAGGCCCGGCGCGGGTTGGTGCACGTGGGGCATGAAGTCCCGGGTGATGGCGATGCGTCCGGCCCAGCGGTACTCGAAATCCAGCTTGCCCAGCTGCGGAAAGAGCAACGCCAGCGAGCGTTCCAGATGGGCAAAATCCTGCGGCGCACCGGGGTCGCTGAAGGTGCCGCGGCCGCCCATCAGCAACCGTCCGTGGCTGTCCTTGCGAAAGTACAGCAGCAGCCGCTGCGCCGTGGACACGGTCTCCTGCCCGGGCAGAATGCTCTGTGCCGCCGCGCCCTGCAGCGG
This sequence comes from Pseudomonas sp. CFBP 13602, assembly GCF_014842725.1. Taxonomy (NCBI): domain Bacteria; kingdom Pseudomonadati; phylum Pseudomonadota; class Gammaproteobacteria; order Pseudomonadales; family Pseudomonadaceae; genus Pseudomonas; species Pseudomonas sp. CFBP 13602. The sequence continues at coordinate 108,188 of NZ_JACYVT010000004.1, forward strand.
CCGGGTCGCAACGATGAAACTGTTCGCCGCCAGGACGCTCTGCGCCATGCCCGGCCACAGGCCATCGCTGTAACCGTTGGTGGCGAGCACCACCTGGGCTGCGCTGACCATGTGGCCGCTGGCGGTCTGCACCTGCCAGCCCGACGCGACTGGCTGCAGCCCGATCACTGGGCTCTGCCCATGAATGCTGGCGCCAGCCGCTTGCGCTGCGGTGACCAGCCCGCGGGCATAGGCCAAGGGCTGGATGGCGCCGGCGCGGCCATCCAGCCAACCGCCGGCGAACGCCTGGCTGCCCATGCGCGCGGCGACATCGCCAGCATCCAGGCGCTGCACCGGTACCCCGCGTTTCTCCCACTGCGCGGCGCGAGCGTGCAGGCCAGCCACGCCCTTGTGCGAATAGGACACCTGCATCCAGCCCTTGCGCACCGCTGCACACTCGATGCCGTGGCGCCTGATCAGGTCGAACACCAGGTCGGCGGAGCGCGACACGGTGTCGATCAACGGCTCGGCGATGGCTGCGCCGTACAGCCGCACCAGTTCGTCCGGGTCATGCTTCAAGGTCGGGTTGACCTGCCCGCCGTTGCGCCCCGAAGCGCCCCAGCCCGGCTCCCGCGCCTCCAGCACGCACACGCTGACGCCACGCTCGGCCAGGTGCAGCGCAGTGGACAGGCCGGTGTACCCGGCGCCGACGATCACCACATCGTACGTACCCGACTCGCGCAATGGCGGGGTGACCCGCGCAGGCGGCGCGGTCGCCGCCCACAGTGAAGGCACATCGATCATGGCTGGCTCCGGGTGCTGGTGGTCGGGTGCAAGACCCGGCGCAGGAAATCCTGGGTGCGCGGGTGCTGCGGATTGCCCAGCACCTCGTCGGCCGGTCCGGTCTCCACCAGGTAACCGCCGTGCAGGAAGCACACGCGGTCGGCGACCTCGCGGGCAAAGCCCATTTCGTGAGTGACGACGATCATGGTCATGCCTTCGTCGGCCAGGGTGCGCATCACCTGCAGCACATCGCCCACGAGCTCCGGGTCCAGCGCCGACGTCGGTTCATCGAACAGCATGGCCTCAGGCTTCATTGCCAGTGCGCGGGCGATGGCCACACGCTGCTGCTGGCCACCGGACAACTGCTCCGGGTAGGCATCGGCCTTTTCCGCCAGGCCGACCTTGTCGAGCAACGCCAGCGCCTCGCTGCGCACCTGCGCGGCCGGTTCGCCCTTCACGTACAGCGGCCCCTCCATCACGTTCTCCAGCACCGTGCGATGGGGGAACAGATTGAAGCGCTGGAACACCATGCCCATGCGGCTGCGCAGGGTGTGCACCGTCTTGCTGCCGCGCTGCACGGTTTCACCGAAGGCCTGGATCGAGCCACCTTCATAGGTTTCCAGCGCATTGATGCAGCGCAGCAACGTCGATTTGCCCGAACCCGACGGGCCGATCAGGCACACCACTTCGCCTTTCTGCACCTCGAGATCGACCCCGTGCAACACGCGGTGGTCGCCATAGTTCTTCTGCAACTGGCTGATCTTGATCATGCCTTCTTCCTCCGGCTCAGACGCTGCTCCATGCGCCGCAACCCGTACACCAGCGGCAGGCTCATCAGCAGGTACAGCAAGGCCACCAAGGTGTAGACGGTCATGTTCTGGAAGGTCGACGAGGCAATCAGCTGGCCCTGGCGGGTCATCTCGGCCACGGTGATGGTCGACACCAGCGAGGAGTCCTTGAGCATCATCACCAACGTATTGCCGTAGGGCGGCAGCGCGATACGAAACGCCTGCGGCAGAACCACCCGGCGCATCATCATGAACGAACGCATGCCCAGCGCTTCCGACGCTTCGCGCTGGCCTTGGTCGACGGCAATGATGCCGGTCCGAAAGTTTTCCGCCTGGTACGCCGAGTAGGCGATGCCCATGCCGATCACGCCGGCCTGGAAGGCGGTCAGATGAATGCCCATCTCCGGCAGCACGAAATAGATGTAGAACAGCTGCACGATGATCGGCAGCCCGCGGATCACGTTGATCACCGTGCTTGCCGCCCACGACAGCGCGCGGATTGGCGACAGCTTGAGCAGCGCCAGCACCAGCCCGAGCACGCTGCTGAGCAGAAAAGACAGCACCGTGATCTGGATGGTCACCCACGCACCCTGAAGCAGAATCGGCAGGAAGTCCTGCGCGTTCTGCAAGAATTCAGCAAGCTTCATGGTCGCTCCTCAGCCTACACGCCCCACTTCTGCACGATGCCCTGCAGCGTGCCGTTGGCCTTGATGGTGTCGATGGCTTTGTTCAGGCGCTCCAGGGTTTCGCTGTCACCCTTGCGCACCACGAAGCACACATCGCCTACTTTGGCCGGCGTGTAGTCGGCGGCCAGCTTCACCCCTTTGAAGGTGTTCTGACGAATCTGGTAGGCCACGATCGGCTGGTCGGCCACGGCGGCCTTGATGCGACCCAGGGACAGGTCACGGACCATCTCGGCAATCGAATCGTAGGTGCGTACTTCCTTGAAGATGCCCATTTTGTTGACCAGGTCGTAGAAGGCGGTGCCCGCCTGGGCGCCGATCACTTCACCCTTCAACGCATTGAGGTCGGGGTAGGCGGTGTTGTCGTCGGCACTGACGATCAGGCCTTCGCCGTAGGAATAGACCGGCGTGCTGAAGTCCACCACCTTGGCGCGCTCTTCGGTCTTGAGCATGCCCGCCGAAATGAAGTCCAGCTTGCCCGACGTCAGCGACGGGATCAGCGCCGCGAAATTGGTCTGTTCCATCTGCGTGCCGAAGCCGCCCGCCTCGCCGACTGCTTTGGCGATGTCGACCATCATCCCCTGAATGCTGTTGCTCTTGATGTCCAGAAAGGTGAAAGGCGAACCCGTGGCGGTTGCACCAACCTTGTACATCGGTGCCTCGGCAGCGTGCACCAGAGAGGCACCGAGCGTCATGCAGATACCGAGCGCGAAACGGCGAAACAGAGGGGAAAGGCTGTTCATCGGGTCACTCCAGAAGGAATCGGAAGGTGGGTACCGCCATGCGGTCCTGAGGAAGGTCGCAAGCTCTGTGCCATTCCAGGTCTTTGCAATCAATTTACGCAGCTGAAAAATCGTTTAGCGGAGGTTTCGTATCGCTAGACGATTTTCGGGCCCGTTATTTGCTGTCTGATAGCTGTCGTCCGGGTTCAATCGCTGGTCATTTCCCAGAGGCCCTCATGTCCGAAGATCGCAACAGCCTGTTCAACCAGTCCCTGGAAAAAGGCCTGGCCGTACTGCGTACATTCAGCGCCAAGCGCCGCAGCATGAGCCTTGCAGAGATCGCCGAAGCCGCCCACATGACTAAAAGCTCGGCCCAGCGCATGGTGTTCACCCTGGAAAGCCTGGGTTACCTTCGGAAACACTCGCGCACTCGGCATTACCAGTTGACCCCACATGTGCTGGAACTGGGCTTCAGCTATCTGGACGCTCACTCGCTGATCGAGGTGGGCAACCCGTTTCTCGCCGAACTCACTCGGCTGACCGGCGAGACCGCCTGCCTGACCGAGCCCACCGGTGTGGAAATGACCTACATCGCGCGCTTCGTCAGCGCCCGCTTCGTACCCGTGCACATGCCCATCGGCAGCCGCGTGCCGATGTACTGCACCGGCTCCGGCCGTGCCTACCTCAGCGCCCTGCCACCCACCGAGGCCCTGGCCCTGGTGCAAAGCAGCGCACGCGTCGCGCACACCCCGCACACCCACACCGACGTGGACGAGATCATGGCCTCGCTGCAAACCGTGCGCGAATGCGGCTACGCGGTGAACACCCAGGAACTGTTCCTCGGCGACATGACCATCGCCGCCCCCGTCATCGGCGGCAACGGCCGCCCCGTGGCCGCCGTCCACGTGGTCGCCCCCACCAGCCGCTGGACCCGCGCCGACGCCGAAAGCCAGCTGGTGCCGGCGTTGATGCAGTGTGTGCAGGTGTTGAGCAATTCGGCGCGGAGTTTGGGGTAGGAGAAAATTGAGGCTCCAGCCTAGTATTGTGATATCGCCAAATTGGCGATACTGAACCTTATACTCATTGGATCGGGATAGTCGCGGTTTAGCTGTCTCACTGGAGGAGTGGAAGCAATGGCATCGATGAAACGCCCCCGCCTGCGGGCTGTGCAGGCACATCCAGGCGCCATACTTGATCTGACGTTTACCAGCGGTCAGCAATTGCGCCTCAACATGCATGACGATTTGAAAAGGTACCCTGGCCTGCGCTCACTGACCAAAGGCAAAGCCTTTGAAGGCGCCGTGATGGGCGACGCAGGTTGGACGGTCGAATGGCCTGCGCTCGATATTCAGATTGGCGCCGACACGCTGTTTCTGGACGCGCTGGCGCAATCGGCGCTGGACGAAAATACGCGCCTCTTCATCCAGTGGCGATTGAAGCACCGTCTTACACTGGATCAGGCTGCCGAGGCTCTAGGCGTTAGCGCTCGCAGCATCAGCCGATACAGCAGTGGCCGAGAGGCAGTGCCGCGGACCTTGGCGCTAGCGTGCCTAGGGTGGGAAACGCTGGATCATCCGGATGCGGCTTGAAGGGTAGGTCTTCTTTCAGGACTTGGGATGTTCAGCTTGTTCTAACGCGATCTCATAGCGCGTACTCCTACCCCCACCTGGCAATCGTTGCAGCAGGCCCTTTTCCAATAGATCGGCGAGATGGCGTGTGGCGGTGGCCTTGCTGACCTTCGCTACCGCTTGATACTGCGCGGCGCTGATCCTTTCTTCGAACCCCTTGGCGCCGCCATCGAGCAGGCGATTGATCACTTTCAGCTGCTCCTTCGATAACGGCAGCGCACGGTGTGCCTGCCAGAAGCGCGCCTTGTTCAGCACTCGATCGATGTTCTTGATCGCTGCGGTAATTGCTGCGAGCAACGTCTGAAGAAACCACACCAGCCACGGCGTGACGTCCATGTCGGCTTTCTGCGTTTGTTCCAGAACCGCGTAGTAACCCCCCCGGTTGTCCAGAATGCTTGCTGACATGGCGTAGAAACGCACCGCTTGGTGGTCACCCTGGGCAAGTGCCAGGTCGGTGAGCGCGCGGGTCAAACGACCGTTGCCATCGTCGAAGGGGTGCAGAGTGACGAACCAGAGGTGAGCGATACCGGCTCGCAGAAGGGGATCCAGCGAGGCGGATGCCACATTGAACCAGTCAACGAACGTTTCCAGCTGCTGCTCCAGCCCGTGCCGGGGAGGGGCTTCGAAGTGCACCGTTGGCCGATCCAGCCGGCCCGACACCACCTGCATCGGCTCATTGCCACGCAACTCACCCACACGCACCGGCGTGTGCAGCTGACTCGAATCATCCGCTGGAAACAGCAGCGAATGCCACTGCAGGAAGCGCTCTACGCTCAAAGGTTGAGCGTGATTGCACGTTGCCTCGACCATCAATTGCGCCAGACCCTCGCTGCGCGAAGTTCTCTGCGCCTCTTTGGGCTCGTGTACGCCCAAGCGGCGAGCCAGGGAAGATCGTACCGAACCGGCATTGAGTGCCTCACCCTCGATTGCCGAGGACGTGATGATATTCTGCAGCAGCGTATCGAGCATGCCCTGTCGGCTGCTCTCAGCACCAACGGCGCCAAGCCTGCCCAATAGCCGCCCTTGCTCGCTTGTGCATTGACGCAGCAGGTCAGCCAGCTGTTCGGGTTGCCAGGAGAATAAAGGCCATTGAGGTTGCTGCCAGATCCACTGGGGCATGAGCATTCTCGCCTTGATGAGCCAATTGGGGACCTTATTCGGCTCATATTGTGAGCCGAATGTTGAGTGTATTCGGCTCACGCTGGATATCAAGGACTGTTTCAAGGTGCGTAGTTTGTGATGTATTGCTGTAGTCCATAGACGATCAGTACCTTGGCAATACAGCCTTCCATAGGTTTATTGCTGAAGTGTTGGAGTTACACGACCGCGGCGAGCGCCTACTCACAGTAAAGATAGCGAATTCAAAGCGCCATTTAGAAGGGTAGTGCTATTGGTTTGAAAGCTGCGGCGGGCGCTCGATTGGCTCCAGAGCACAGCCAGTATTGGTCCAATGCAGGCTGTTGAAAAGGTCGTGCAGGTTTGAGACTGTCTAGTGTCTACCCGCGGGCGCGACTCTGCTTGAAACGTCCGTTAAAGATTATCCTCCCTGCCCAACCTGCAGATACGGACAGCGGTACAAATCAAGGTGGCATACTTCTGTACCTCCCTGAAAGAGGTGCATTGAAAGCCCCCCGGACCGGTTGGCACGTCAGTCACGGGACTACCCGTATAGTGACGTTTGCACGATGAGCGATGTATGGCGCAGCCACGGCCCTCGTGAAACGTACCGCTTGGCAATGAGAGTCTATGCACGCCGAACATGTTGATTTATCCCATCCCGTTTTCCTGCCTGTCGCCGAGCAAACCTGTTTACGCCTGCTCGCCGAGGACGGTGCGGCCCAGCTTGAATCTCTGAGCGGTCCGGAGCTGGCTGCCGTGCTCGTCATTCAAAACCTGGCACAGGCCGCTGAAAAAGACTTGAACGCCGCTGGGGCCGAAAGAATATTGGCCAAGTTGATCGGATGGGCCGTGGCCTCTCGAGAACCGACCGGCCTGTTATCCGAAGCACAACGCTTGTTCGACCAAGGCAAGCTGTATTACGGCCTTGAGGCGATCAAACCCCTGAAACTGCGTTTGCTGGAAGACGAAGAGGTCGCCGCCCAGGATTATCTCTTGCCTGGGGGGGAGTGGGATAGCAGCTTCAGTATTCGACACTACCGAGCGAACAACCCCTACCGCGAGCATGTGATTACGCCGCGGCATCGGGAGCGCTGGTTGAGCGACGCGCAAGACAACCTGCTGCGCACCTTCCGCGCCAATCTGAATGAAGACTTGCATGTGCAAGGTTATGCCGGCGTCGGGAAAAGCCATTTGCTGGGCGCACTGCTGGAGTTTCTGCGCCCCGAAACCACCCTTGTACTGGCGCGCACGAAGAGCAAGCTTGAAGTCTTGCGCAAGCACATGGGCGGAGATCGCGACAGAAAAGCCGGCTCCACCTTCCAGGGCTTTGCGCACGCACTGCTGAAGCATTCCAGGTTCAACACGGCAACGGCCCCGGCCAGATTGCCGACGAAGCAGGCACTGGCTCTGGAACTCAACATCCTGGGCCTGCGCCAGTATGACGGGCCGACTACCTTGGGCCTGTGCCTCAAAGTACTGGAAAACTACAGCGCTTCCAGAGACTACAGCTTGAGCGCTGCACATCTTCCGCATTTCCAGCAGGCATTGACCAGTGAGGATGCCAAGGTGTTGCTCGAGTATGCCAGACGCCTATGGCGGTACTTGGACTCGACCCCGGCATGGGCAGGTCATGGGTATTTCGCAACGCTGTTGATGATCAAACGTGCCAGCTTGGCGGACTGCGTGGTACCGGCACGGTTTACCCATGTGCTCATCGATGAAAGTCAGGACATTCCCGCGTCGCTATTGCACATCATCGAGCGTGGCAAACAAGTGTTGATCACCCTTGGCGACGAGTATCAGCAGATCAAGGGTGCAACTGTGCCGCGCCGTCATGGAGTGCGTCGCAGTGATATCAGCTATTCGTTACGTTCGGGGCGCAACGTGGAGAAGTTGGTCAATCCGCTTATCTCTCGGCACTCGGCCAAGAGCAAAGTGTATTTCGAGGGGGCTCGCAACGCGGACGTACGAGTGGAACATTATCACGAGGGTTTCGTGCCACCTGAAAGCTGTGCGGTGTTGACGGCTTCGCATTGGGACACCATGAAATGGGTCATGCAGCTTCACGACGCCAACTGTGGCTTCAGCTTCCCGAACAAAAAGGCTCAGGACGACCTTCAGCACTTCATGTCCACGGCCATCGCGCTCTACAAGCCTGAATATTACAGCCTTGACCATCATGGCAAAGGCGCACACCCGGATCTTAACGAATTGCTCGACTGGGCCCAGGTGCGCGAAGCCAATCGATACGACAATTCGTTCTCATGGGTAGAAGACGCGCTGGAGAAGGGTTTCAACGTTGCAGACATGACACGGCTGAACCGCTTGCAAGGCCAGCTCGGCACCAGTTGTGTGCTGATGATGGCCCAGGACGCTGGCGGAATGGAGTTCGATCAGGTGCTACTGACCCCCGAGCTGCTTACCACGGGGGCGTTCAAGGATGCCTACGAATTCGATGAGCGAATTTGTGCAGTGTATGTCGCAATTTCCCGCGCTCGGCACCAGCTGTACATTCCTTACGATGTGGAGGAGTGGGTTGAATACCATAAGGGCCAGCCATTTCGGCAGCTTCACGGTTATTGATGATGCTTTTGAATGCTTGCAAGAAAGCGTCCGGTCTGGCGGTTGGAACGCAGGCACACAACCCGGCAGGTCACAGTAGCCTCGATCCCCATAAACCCGACCACCTACTTCAAGTCCCCCTTCCCAAGGCCGATAGCAGAACCAATGCAAGCCCACGCCCCGCGTGGGCTGTGCCCTCTTCTAGCGAGCCCAGTGATGAACCTTTTCAAACGCTTCAACAACGCCCGCGCAAACAGCCAGGGCGCCGTGAGCCTGAGTTGCACGGCCGGTGAGCTGGACCGTGCCCTGGCCGGTTTGCGCGCGGATCCCGTGCTGGTGACAGGTTTCGTCTCGCCCCACCTGGACATCGACAAGGTTGCGGCCAGCGTCATGCAGCGCTTTCCCAATGGCACCATCAGCCTGTGCACAACCTCGGGTGAGCTGTGCAACAGCGCCGATGGCCTGTACTGCGCCGCAGGCGAGCATTGGGACCGTATCGTCCTGCAATGCTTCGAGCGCAGCGTGATTGCCTCGGCGGAAGTGGTCATGGTGCCGCTGGAGTGCGAAGACATCCGCAAGGGCGGCAAACGCATGGAGATGCGCGAGCGCATCGAAAAGCTGGTCAACAACATCAAGCGCGTGCAGGTCAGCACGCCCATCGACCACCGCGACACTCTGGCCTATGTGGTGTTCGACGGGCTGTCGGCGTCCGAATCGTTCTTCATGGAGGCGCTCTACGAGTCCGGTCGTTTCCCATGCCTGTTCGTCGGCGGTTCCGCCGGCGGCAAATCGGACTTCCAGAAAACCCTGATCCACGATGGCAAACGCAGCTACCAGAACCACGCCCAGATCGTTTTCCTGAAGACGGCTCCGGATATCCGGTTCGGTGTGTTCAAAAGTCAGAACTTCGAACCGGTCGGGCTGACGTTCAGCGTGCTCACCGCCTCCGTCGAAGACCGCACCATCGACCAGGTGATCGACAGCAACGGCAACATCATGAGCATGGTGCAGGCCCTGTGCAACGCCTTCAAATGCGACAGCCATTCCCTGGAAAAGAACCTGGCCGAGTACTCGTTCGCCATCCGTGTCGGCAGTGAATTGTTCGTGCGCTCCATTGCCCGCATCGACCACGCCCAGCAGATCATCCAACTGTTCTGCGACGTCGCACCGGGCGAAGAGCTGGTCATGGTCAAGCGTACGCCGTTGCGTCAGGCCACGGAAAAAGACTACCGACAGTTCCTGCAAGGCAAGGGCGGCCAACCGGTCGCCGCCATTCTCAACGACTGCATCTTGCGCAGGCTCAACAACGCCAATGACCTGGGCAGCATGCGCGGGCTCTTTGGCGATGTGCCGGTGGTGGGCTTCTCGACCTTCGGCGAAATCCTCGGCCTGAACCTTAACCAGACCCTGACCGCGATCTTCTTCTTCCACGTCGCCAAAGGCGCCTCGTTCACCGACGAATACGTGGACCGCTTCATCGCGCACTACGGCGAATTCAAAGCGTTCTTCCTGCGTCGCCAACTGAAGAAAATGGTTGGCTTGAATCACGTAGTGGTCAAACAGATCGAAGCCTTCAAACGCAACGACTTCACCAGCGCCCTCGACACCCGCGGCCTGGACAACGGCATCCTTCCCGTTTTCAAAGGCCTCGCGGCCCTGGGCCAAGTGCTCGCCGACGCGGGCGAGCAACAGGAGCAGATGGCCACCCAGATCAAGCATTACTCCGGCGAACTGCACCTTTCCATGGACGACCTGGCGGCCACCATCGACCGGCAGAACACCGTGTCCAGCCAGGCCGGCAGCACCGTCGAAGACCTTGCCCGGCAGGCGGACGAAGCGGTCGTGGGCGCACGTGCGCTGGCCAGTTCGAGCCTGCAGATTCAGTCCATCGTGCAGGTGATCCAGCAGATTGCCGGGCAGACCAATTTGCTTGCGCTGAACGCTGCTATCGAAGCAGCCCGCGCTGGCGAACTGGGCAGAGGGTTTGCAGTAGTGGCCGACGAGGTGCGCAAGTTGGCGGAGATCACCCGCAAGAATGCGGCGGATATCGGCGTGGATGTCGACCTGCTGTCGAGCGAGATTCAGCGGGTGGCTCAGCAGATCGAAGATCAGTCCACAGGGGTGGGCGCGCTGAGGGAGATGCTGGATACCCTGGAGGCATCGAGCCAGGCCACGGAAGGCACGGCGAGGCGCACGAAGGGCATTGCGGATACCTTGACCGGGTTGACGCGGGGGTAGGGGAGCCTTGCGCAGGTTGGGGATTGGTCATGACGTCGAGTCTGGTCCGGTACTCAAAGCCTGAACCCCTCGACGATATGCTCGGCCAACGCATCGATCATCGGCGACCGGGTATCTGGGTTGCGCAGCAGCATGATGCTCGCCAATGGCAACAAGGGCATGCCCTCGGCTTCGCCGATGATCCGCAGCCCCGGCGTGATCAGGCTCTGCAACTGTGCGGTGACCGCCAGGCCAACGCCGACCGCGGCCATTATCGCCGCGAGGCTGGGGCTGGAGTAGGCGATCCGGTACGGCTTCTGCGCGGCGTCCAAGGCATTGCACGCCCATATCCGGCAAAAACAGTCGGTATTGAACATCGCCAGTGGCACGGGCGTTTGTTCATGGAGAAAAAAGCCCTCGGCTTCGGCCCACACGAAGCGTTCCTGACGCAGCAGCTGGCCGACTTCGCGCCCGGGCTCACGGGTAACGATCGTCAGATCCAAATCCTTGCGTTGCATCAATTGCCGGGAGCTCTCGCAATGGACCTCCACCTGCACCAGCGGAAACGCCTGGGCGAAGCCGGACAAGATCCCCGGCAGAAAGCGCATGGCGTAGTCGTCCGGAGTGCCGATGCGCACGGTGCCGACCATGTGCGGCTCGCGCAGGGTGGTGAACACTTCGCTGTGCAATTTGAGAATGCGGCGCGCGTAACCCAGCAGAATCTGCCCTTCAGCCGTCAGCTTCACCTGCCGGCCATCACGTTCGAACAACTGCCGACACAGCACGTCCTCCTCGAGCCGCTTCATCTGCATGCTCACTGCCGACTGCGTACGGTTCACCCGCTCGCCCGCCTTGGTGAAACCGCCTTCGTCGGCAATGGCCACGAAGGTACGGAGCACTTCCGAGTCGATGCTCTGGTAGTGGGACATTGATCAATCTCCGAGATGCACGACATTCAAAACATTCGTTGGATTGATGTTAGGCCTGAACCGAGAATCAGGCCATCAACCACGAGGATGAGCAGATGAAAGGTCGAACCGTGAATGCCTGTGCTTCGAACAGCCGCTGCACCCAAAGTGAGTCGTTGGGGCCTCTCGCCAATCTCTGGAAGCGCATCACGCGCTGGTATGAACTAGCTCGGCAACGGCATCAATTGGAGCAGATGAGTGACGCCGGGCTCAAGGACCTGGGCCTGAGCCGGGCGGATATCTATAAAGAGATCGAGCGCCCGTTCTGGGACGATCCGTTCTGCAAGTGATGCAATACCCATCGGTCGTGGGTTGCTCAAACGCAGTTTTTGCTTCAATGTAATGACCAATGTCATTACAGGAGAACGTCCCATGGCATCCATCAACATACGTATCGACGACGATCTGAAAGCGCGCGCTTACCACGAGCTGGAAAAACTCGGCGTCACTCCATCTGAGCTAATGCGCCAAACCCTGCAGTACGTGGCGGAGCGAGGTCAGCTGCCCTTCAAATCCGTCTTGGTGACCGAGGATGATGAAGCTTTGCTCGAAAAGGTGCGGGAACGGCTGGCGAATCCTCAGCGAGTCAAGGTTTCGCTAAATGACCTATAGCCTCGAGTTCGACGCTCGGGCGCTAAAGGAATGGCACAAGTTGGGGGACACCGTACGCCAGCAACTCAAGAAGAAACTGGTCGCGATTCTGCTTAATCCGCGCAATGAAGCCAACCGTCTACATGGCTTGCCCGACTGCTACAAAATCAAACTGCGCAGCAGCGGGTACCGCCTGGTTTACCAAGTTATCGACCAGGAAGTAGTAGTGTTTGTCGTGGCCGTTGATAAGCGAGAGCGGGAGGCCGTATATCGCAAGGCGGCTGAGCGGCTGAGCTAGCCGAGCCGGAAACGGGGTAATCCGCTTTGCTACCGCCAGAGCAAGACAAACGACGCCGTCATCCGTCTTATGGGCATGCGAGAGCATTCTCCACCGCGCAGGTGTGCCGGTCGGCTTCTTTGACGTCGACGACATCCGCTTGCGGGCCTGGCCAACGAGGACCGTCTGAAATCATGATTCGTAAAATAATTGCAGTGTTCACCGCCTGGCTTCTTGGCGCGGCGATGGCCGCTCATGCGCAGCCGGTCACGCTGGACGGTACCGAGCAATGGACCATGCAAAGCGAAGGCGGGCTGGAATACCGCATCATGATCAGCCTTCCCGAGGGTGACGTGCCCTACACCGGCGGTTATCCAGTGATTTATCTGTTGGATGGCAATGCCTATTTCCCGGCGTTTCATGCCGCCAAGCGTGCCCAGGCTAAATTGCGCGGATCCATCCTGGTAGCCATCGGTTATCCGAGTGACACGCCCCTGGACTTTGCCAGGCGCGCGTTCGACCTGACCCCACCTGCGCCCGCCGATCGCAACACACCTCCACAAGGCGGTCAGGATCTGTTTCTCGATTTTATCCAGACGCGCCTGATGCCCAAGGTGTCCGAGCATTTCAAAGTCGACGAAGACCAGCGCAGCCTGGTCGGGCACTCGTTCGGCGGCATGCTGGGCGTGTACGCGATGTTCACTCGGCCCACTCTGTTTCAACACGTTGTTGCGGTCAGCCCCAGCCTGTGGTGGCGTGACCAGTTTCTGCTGGCGCCTGAACGCGCCTTCACCGAACGCGTCCGCGCCGGGCAACTCGACATGACGCAGACCAGCCTGAGCATCGTGATGGCCGAGCGCGATTCGGTTCAGGGCATCCAGGATGCCAAGGCGTTGTACTCACGCCTGCAGCAGTTGTCCGGTACCGGGCTGCGCACCGGCTTTGTGGTTGAACCTGGCGAGGACCACGCCTCCATACCCTTTCACATCCCCAACCAGGTGCTGGGTGAGTTGATTGGCGCAAGGCGCTATTGAGCAGGCAGGAAAGCGCAGGCAACAACGCCTTCGCAAGCGCAAATGATTCTCTTTGTGATATTTTCCTGCCCTTGCCACTCCGCCTTTCAAGGTTCCTTCATGTCCGGCCCAGATCTCAAGGCGCTGTACCTCGCCCACCGCAGCGAAATTCAGGATTACCTGGACCGTCGTTTGCGTTGCAAAGAGACCGCCGCCGATCTGACTCAGGACACGTTCATTCGCCTCTCCGAACAGATGGGCCGAACGCCGATTGCAAATTTCCGTGCGTATCTGTTCTCCAGCGCCCGCAATCTGTTCATTGATCACACCCGGCGCCAGGAGCATCGCAAAGGCGAGGCCCTCGATCCACAGACGACCTCAAGCTTCGAGCCGTCCACGCCAACGCTTGAACAAGCGGCAATTGCCCATCAACAACTGAATACGTTGAACGTCGTGATCCAGAACATGCCCGCGCCCTGTCGCGAGGTGTTCCTGATGGTGCGCGTGGAAGGCCTGACCTATGTGGAAATAGGCCAGCGCCTGGGTATTCCTGCCAAGACCGCGTACAGCCGCATGGTGCGCGCCCTGGATCTGCTCAAGATCGGTATGTCCGAATGAGCGCCAAACCACCGCCAGCGTTCCCTGAGGCGCACGTCGACGACATAAGCCATCGAGCCAGCGCCTGGTTTGCGTTGATGCAGGGTGGGTCGCCCACTGCGGCCGAGCAGGCGGAGTTGGCCGCGTGGCTGGATGCCGACCCCCGACATGCCGAGGCCTATGCCCAGCTCGAGCACCTGTGGGCCGCGTCCGCGCAGTTGCATTCGCTCAACGCGGCACCGGCCGCTGCGCACCTGTCTCGACGGCGTTTCGTCGGCATGGGCATCGCCGCCAGTGCCGTGGCCGTCAGCGCATGCGCCTCCATGCTGTGGCTCAACGATATGGGCTTGCCGTTCGCCGATGTTCGCAGCGCCGTGGGCGAGCGGCGGACGGTCAGCTTGCCCGATGGGTCCACCGTCGACCTTGCCGGCCATACCGCACTGAATGTGGATTTTTCACCAACCCGGCGTGCCGTGGAACTGCTTCACGGCGAGGCTTACTTCACTGTGCTGCCCGCAGCCGCCGGTGAGTTCACGGTCAACAGCCGATCCGGACAGGTGATGGCCGCCGAGGGCGAGTTCTGTCTGTCATGCGATGACGCATCGACGCTGCTGACGGTAAGCCGCAAGACGGTCCGTGTGGTAACGGCCAACCAGCAGATCGATTTGGCAGAGGGCCTGTCGCTGCGTTTCAGCAGTGACCGGACCGGCCCCATCCAGCATGCCGAACTGGCCCAGGTACTCGCCTGGCGCAGCGGACGATTGGTGTTCTTCGACAAGCCGTTATTTACGGTCATCGATGAGTTGCAACGCTGGCGCGAAGGCAGAATCTTCATCATGGACAAGCAACTTGCCAGCCGCCGGGTCAGTTTGATCCTCAATCTGAACAAGCCCGAGCAGATGCTCGACGCCATCACCAAAGCCCTGGCGGTGCGTGTGGATCGTTACACCGACTTGATCACCTTGATCTATCCCGCCTGATCCCACAGAAAAATCTTTTACGCACCCTCAGGGAAATGCCTGCGCTCATGCGTCTTAGCCTGACTGATTGGTATTCGCATTTTCGCGCACTTCCTGGGGTACGACCGCAATGGCAAGGCAACTCAACCATGAATCCAGCATCGACAGCCGCTGGCAGCGCAACGCGCTGGGCACCGCATTGGCGTGCACACTGCTCGTCGGCGCACTTCAGGCTCATGGCGCGCAGGTCCATTCGGCGGCGACGTCCGTAGAGCGGCTGTCACTCAATATCTCCGCGCAACCCCTGCGTCAGGCCTTGCTGCAGTTCAGCCAGCAGTCCGGCCAGAACGTCCTGCTGGACGGCAACCTGGACAGCGCCCTGCGCAGCACTGCCGTACAAGGCCGCTACTCGTCGGAAGAGGCACTGGCGAAAATGCTGCAGGGCAGTGGCTACACCTTCGCCCGAACCGATGCCATGACCGTTTACCTGGTCCCGGTGCAGAACACGCAGGCCAGCAGCGAAATCCTGCTGGCGCCCACGCAGATCCAGTATCAAACCTCCGGCGACGTCAGCCCAACCCGCGGTTACCGGGCAAACCCGGTGTCCAGCACCACTCGCCTGGGCCTGAGCGACAAGGAAACCCCGCAAGCGATCACCGTGATTACGCGCGAGCAGATGGACGACTTCCAGCTCAATAGCGTGAAAGATGCACTGCGCAACGCACCGTCGGTGACCGTGGAACAGTTCGAAACCGATCGCACCGCCTTTACTTCGCGTGGTTTCAAAATCGAGAACTTCGAGTTCGACGGCATGAGCCTGCCGTTCTCCGGCGGCGTATTGGTCGGCGATCAGGACATGACCGAGTTCGAGCAGGTCGACGTGCTGCACGGCGCCAACGGCTTGATGAGCGGCACGGGCGACCCGTCTGCCACGGTCAACCTGGTGCGCAAACGCCCCACGGACACGTTCCAGGCGCGGGTCGACAGCAGCGTGGGCTCGTGGGACAACCGCCGCTTGAGCTTTGACGTGTCGGGTCCACTCAGCCAAAGCGGAAACGTTCGCGGACGCTTCATCACCTCCCATGACAAAGGCAACTCCTACCTCGATCAGTACGGCCATGAGGTCAACGTCGCGGCAGGTCTGCTGGCTTTCGACCTGTCCGATGCCGACACCCTCACCGTAGGCTTCACCCAGCAGAACAGCTACTCCAATGGCAGCACCTGGGGCGCCTTGCCCATCGCCGACTACCAGGGCAACCGCATTCACTACAGCAGCCGCAGCTCCAGTGTCGGCCAGCCCTGGACTTACTGGGACGTGCACACCCAGCGCGCCTTCGCCGAGCTGACCCACGCGTTCGACAATGGCTGGACCAGCACCCTGACCCTGGCCGGAATGAAGCAGGATTCCGACACCAAGATGTTCTACGCCATCCCGGCCACCGCGGACCAGGTGTACGGCTACATCAACCGTACCACCAGCAAGGAAGAGCAAGTTACCGCCGAAGCGAAACTGTCCGGCCCCTTCGCGCTGTTCGGCAGGGAACATGAACTGACCCTGGGCGCCAACTACGGCCGCACCCACCACGACGAGGTCGGGCATTACAAAGATGCATCCGGCAACCAAATGGTGAGCCTGGCCGACGCGCTGTCCGGCAATGTCGTGCAACCGCCGCTGAACTACACCGACGACCTCAATACCCAGCTGTTCACCGACCGACAAAAGAGCCTGTTCGCCGGCGCGCGCTTCAGCGTCATCGATGACCTGCACTGGATCGCCGGCGCACGCATGCTCAGCGCCGACGGCGATGGCGCCGGCTACGGATCGCCCCACGACACACGGGTGCACGGCAAAGTGACCCCGTACACCGGCCTGGTCTACGACCTCACCCCACAGTGGAGCCTGTACACCAGCTGGACGAAAATCTTCAAGCCGCAATACCTGCGCAGCACCAGCGGCGGCTTGATCCTTCCCCTCGAAGGCAAAAGCCTGGAAGTGGGTGTCAAAGGCCTCGTGCTCGATGAGCGACTCACCCTCACCGCTGCCGCGTTCAAAACCGATCAGCAAAACGTCGCCGAGCTGACCGGCGAAATCGTCGGTGGCCAGTACCTGTACCGCGGCACCAACGTCAAAAGCCATGGCTTCGAACTGGGCGCGTCGGGCGAAGCACTACCCGGCCTGGACATCGCGGGTGGTTACACCTTCGTGCAGATCGAAGACGACAACGGCGACGACACCCGCAAGTACATCCCCACCCACACCCTGCGCGGCAGCCTGACCTACCGCCTGCCCGAGATGCCCAGCGTCAAGGTGGGCACCCGTTTCCAATGGCAGAGTGCAACCGAGGTCGACACCAACAGCAACGTGCGCCAAGAGGCTTACGCGCTGGTGGACTTGATGGCCAGCTACGACATCGACGACAACTGGAGCACCTCGCTGAACCTCAACAACGTCACCGATCGCAAGTACTTGCTGTCGCTGTATCAGTCGTCAGGGTCGACCAACTACGGCGCGCCGCGCAATTTGACGGCTTCGGTGACGTGGAAGTACTGAGAGGGCTTGTTCCGGCCGGATGGGCACAGGTTAGCGTGAGCTGATAGTGAGTCGTCGATCATGAATGCTTGAAAAATATGCGGAGCTCAGTGCGGTCGGTCGAAAGTGAGGTAGCTTTCCTGAAGCACCCAACAAGATACTAGGGTGCGTAAGAAATTCTCGTCCACCGACTGAGTGAGCTTTCATGAATCGCCGCAATTTCATCCTGGGCGCCGGCACGGCAATGCTGATGTTGAAACTGGCCGCCGCTCAGGCCAAAGATCCACCGGCCAACAGTGAAACAGTCGAGCTGTGGAGCGGCGTACCGCCAGGCGGAGGCGGACCGTCGGGAGACAACTCGCTCACATCCCATGGCTCTCTGAGCAACGTCACCCGCCCTTACCTGCAGATCTTCAAGCCCGCCACACCCAATGGAAAAGCCGTGATCGTCGCTGCCGGCGGGGGCTATAAACGAATCGAACTGGGCATCGAGGGATGGCCCTTGGCGCAGTGGCTGAACGAGCGCGGGTATACCGCCTATGTGCTCGCCTACCGCTTGCCGAGTGAAGGCTGGAACGCCGGCAACATCGTCGCGCTGCAAGATGCACAACGGGCGTTGCGCATCGTTCGCAGCCGGGAAAAGCATGTGACCCTGCTGGGCTTCTCAGCGGGTGGGCATCTGATGGGCATGACCGCAACGCTTGGCGATTCTCAGACGTATACCGCGCAGGACAGCATCGATTCGATACCCGCCGTCGCTGAGGGGGCGGCGTTGATCTATCCACCGATTACGTTGGAGCGGCCTTATACGTATACCTCGACTCACAAGGTATTGGTCGGGCCAGATGCGTCGGCGCAAGAAGAGGCTGAGTGGTCTGTGCAGAACCGTGTAACTGGCAGCACACCCCCTGAGTTTTTGGTGCAGGCGGAGGACGACTCGGTGGTTGATCCGCACAATACGCTGATCATGGCTGCGGCTTGTGAGCAGCGTGGGGTGGCTGTGGAGATGCATCGGTATGCGACAGGTGGGCATGGGTTTGGGTTGGGGAGGAGGGGGACGGCGAGTGGGGAGTGGCCGGGGAGGTATGAGGCGTGGTTGGGGGGGGTGGGTGGGTAAAGTGGCGATATGTCAGTAAGTCTCTAAGTCATGATCAAGAAATGAGAGAGGGTTATCAATTCGCAACTTCTCATTTGTTGTTATCTGGTGATATGGTTGATTGAATGGTGATCTCCAAAGATTTGGGGGCATGATTTAAACTAACCAGCAATGTTTAAATAAACAGATGGTGAGGGTTGCGGATGTTTTTCTCAAATGTTGATGATAGAGATATAAAAGAACGAATAAGAGTTTTTCGAACCGATGTGGAAGCTGGTATTGGGGAATCGGAAATAGTAAGATCCATATCTTCAATTTTCGGAGACGTTTTTTCATTTGGTACGGAAGCTAGATTTTATGAAAAAGGAACTCGATTTTATCGTGCGCGGTCAATTCCATTAGACGATACAGTCATCCCACTAAAAACACTCCGAGATGTCAGGGATGCATGGGAGCCGCCTTTAGATTGCGTGCGTGTGCAAGGAAGACTAAATAACGTTGGTCAGAGTATTCTATATTGTTGTCCAAATGATTTTGAGCTGGCAATTGACGAAGCGAGAGCGCGAAATAGCAAGTATGTCGCTGTGATGGTTTATAAGGCTGTTCGGCGAATTAAAGTTGCAGTGCTCGGCAATTACGAGGAATCTTCGCTATCAAAAGATGATAGCACTAGGATGTTTTATTCATTCTTAGATGAAGAGTTCTCGCGACTTGTATCAAAGGGTCAGGAGGCGCGTTATTCTATAACGCGTGCAATAGCAGACACGTATTTCAACTATCCTGAGCAAGATGCTTGGTGCTATCGATCAGTTCAATCACCACTAAAATTTAATGTAGCATTTCTTCCGAATAAATCAAAGGTTAACTTGGAGTTGATTGGGGCTATGATATGCGAGCCTAGCAAAAATAGTAGCGGCTCACTTTGCGTTAAGTTGGTGGTTGAATTTGATTCTAAAAGTGGGAGCGCGCTTTACCATTCTATTGGTTCGCACGAGCAGAACAAAATCTTCCCGGAAATTACGACTTCTAAGATTTGAAATTAAAGCAAAGTTATTTTTCCGGAGGGAATATCAACATTCTGTCTGTTGATGCTCAGCCAAACATGGTGGCTCTGACACTCAATCACTGATTCCCTAGTCACCAACTGGCTGAAACTCCGACTGCTGTATTGGCTACCCTGATCGCTGTCAGACAGCATATTTCGGCGCAGCCGCGCTGCTCATAGGCCGTGTCCAACGCCTTGATCACAAAATTGGTAGGAGGCTTGACTGAGAACGCCCAGCCCACAACCTAGCGCATATAAAGATCTGCCATCGACCTTCGGCTTAAACATACGTGATGACACCGCACCAAAACTTGTCGGGGGACATTACGCTTAACCCTCGATCAAGCGCGTTCGGGATATCAGATCGCATCACAGTCGCCTTTTTGTAGGAATGGGAGCTTGGCTGTCTGTTGAGCAAGTTCATCTCGCACATCAATTTATGTGCTTTGAATCACCCGCTTTGCAGGTCGTCCCCTTCCGTCATCAACATAATGTTTCGACTGCCCGCAGCGCTCGCACTCTGAGTAAATAGCTCGTTCACCCGGCTGCGCATAACTACTGGCTCTGCATCCGGAAATCAATGCTTGCGGCAGGGGTAACAAGATCGGCTGATCTTCAAATACCGAGCACAACCGATCAACAGGCCTTTGATGCCGCAGTTGATCGATTAACGCGAACGCTAGTGTTCTTCGGTCATCAAGAGCATTGTGCCCTTTTTTAAAATGGACTTTTCCCATTTCAGACGGCTGCTTCAGGCGTCCAGTTCCTGGATTTTTTGCTGCTCGGGCGTCAGCGCTCTACTGGTCGGGGTGATACCGCCGCATTCCTGCTGAAGCTGGTTCACCGAGCGGCACGAGGCGGACTCAACCAACCCAAGCGACCGGGCTGCTTCGAAGTGGCTAGAGCCCTGATCAAGCGCCAGACTGACAGCTTCGTGTGTGAACTCAGGAGTACAGATACGGTGTTGGTTGGTCACCAGAAAGCAATCTATGGCGAGTACTTTCGCCTAATGGAAGTCCCTTTTTATTAGGCCACTATACGCCACTCGGTTAGAGACCTAAGCCGCCTTTGGTGCTGACTAGAAATGTCCAACTCGGACACCCGCATTGAGCGATAGGGGGCCGCGGGTTTAGTATGATTCCCGAGATCTACTAAGCGCAAAAATTAGTACAAATCTTTGCCGCAATAGGTCGCATTTTGCCGGTGGGCGAACACTAAGCGCCCTTATACTATGGCCAGCAGCGGCCTAGCACTGCGGCAGAAGCGGATGAAACACTTATACAGTCGATAAAGGGTGGTCGCCTCATGACCGGCAGCTTTTAATTCACGGCCCAACGCCTGTTTCCAGCCAGTGCTATCCATGGACTCCCAGACCACACCAGCGAAATCACTTGGTATCTCCACGGTGCCGCGCTTAAGCGCACGAACTTTGTCGCGCCCAAATCGGCCCAGGAAATAGCCCAATTCTAGTAGGACGTTCTGTCGGGTCCTCGGCTCTGGCGTACCACCTTTGGCACAGCCTTCGTCATAGGGAGTAAGCAGAACCACTGCAAAACTGACGTCTCCATGTGCCTCGACCTTCTCTATAACTGTGCGGCCTCGGTTGGCTTGCTCATGTAAAATAATGGATTGGAAATCAAGCCGTTCGAGGAAACGAGCTATCATTTGTGTCGCACCTTCGTCGTGCCCGTGCACGATAAAAACCTTACGAGATAGCACTTTCTGACCGTTATCAGAAATATCCGGACTCACCATAATAGCCGCATAATTATGATCAGCCAGGTCCTCTCTCAGCGTGCGCTGCGCCTCCTGAAGCATATGTATGGACTGCAGAATATTTTTTCTGTACCTTGTATGTAACGGTGCCTTAGCGGGTAATCAGTCGAATAATACCCAAGGGAAAAATACGCCTGTGCCGCAGATGAAAAACGATAATACGCCGATGTATTTTCACCAAAGCATCACACTAACGTGACTTCGATTGAAGTTGAAATGACCGCTAGCTTCGGAGAGTCTCCATTGTAATCGAGTTGTTAAGCGTCAAAAATTGCTAGCTCGGTGATACGTTCTTGCAGCCGCGCAATACCCCGTTCTATGCCCTGAGGTGATAGTTGCACCTTGGGAGCGAGTGTAGTGGTTGAAGATTTAGCTCGTGCCATCGGATTAATCCCTTCATATCCATAAATTATTAAAAAGCGTTATAATCTAGCAGGCAAGAATGTGAGTGGCTGTCAGGGTAAAGCTATAGCTATCGCCGTCTCGCGGCAAAAAAGGTAGTGCTGTCAACCGGGCGGGAATTTGCAGCCTCAGGACTGGGAAGCGTCTCGGCCAACTATTTCGTAAGGCGTTCTCGATGGACTTGTAAGGGACCTTTCCTTTCTTAGTTGATCGGGCGGCGTTTTCTTGATTGGATGCCATCTGCCTCGCACTACCAATAGGGCGCACTGGTAGGAATGCACAAGTGCGTAGTGGGAAGTACAGACGCGGAATGCAGCAGTGCCCCGTGGTTGCAGGTCGCCGGCGGCATAGAACCTGCCTACGACCATTTCTACTCGGGCGTCGGCTGTCCGCTATCAGCCGATTGCTGCCTGCAGCGAAGGGCTAAAACCGACCAGAGTTGGCATTCACATGTGACTACGGATTTTTGGGAAACCCGCTCAGTATTGAAATTCCGCCACAAATGCTGACAGTGATGGTGGGATAGTTGACAAAGATGCAAGTGAGCGAATTATTTCACCGTTGGGGTCAAAATTTACGCCTGCTTTTTTTGAAAAAAACTTAGGTGAGTCTGAAGTACGATCATTCTTAAGGTGATGTAGAAACTTCACAAATAGCTCGAAGATGAATTTTCCTCGCCAATGCATTTGCGGATCCATCTTAGAAAAGACTTCTTCTACAGAGCTTATGTCCCTAGCTATATCTGTAGGCCATCCGATCAGACTAAAATAGTCTGAGTTTTTATCAGCTATACTATCCAGAGTGAATAGAAAATATTTTCCAATTCGATCCTCGATATTTCTCAGTTTAACATCGTGGGTTCGCGCGTAAAAAATTGCTTGGTTTACAGGGCGCATGATTTCAAAAAAAACTTTAAGAAAATCATCATACAAAGCACTAACTCTTTTTACGGAGTTTTCATCTTCATCCACGCAGCACTTAAATTCTGAATTTAACAGTGATGACAGAATTCCTGCGTCTGCCAAATGATTTTCTATAGAATAACCTTCAGTTACATATATGTCTTGGCCTGAGGAGTGACCTTTCAGTCCGTCAAAATCATGATCAATGAAAAACCTGACTCTATTATCTAGGAAGTGGTTGCTTAGAAGTGCCTGGCGAAGCGCCAACACTTGATCCTTTCCCCTTGCAATGATAGGGATGAACTCTCTAGAATTGCCAACTCTGTTGAAAACAGTTTCGTAGTATGGGAGGTCTTCATAACCCTCGAATACACAAATTAGCTTTTCGGGGTTCTTGCCTCGTACAGTCGTATAAGTGATTAAAGCGACTTGAGAAGTATTGCGAGATTCACGCATTTTTTCAAGGTTCATTTTTTCTCACTCCTTTTGTAGGAAACGAAAAGGGGTTGAGCATATTGATCTAGTGCATTTTCGAAAATGAACGGGGAATGTGTAATGGCAATTAGCTGTTCGCAGCATGGCGCTTCTAGTAGGTCCGGCAGGAAAAGTTTCTGCCAAGCCATGGAAAGCGAAAGTTCGGGCTCGTCTATTAACACAATAAACTTTTTGTCTTTCTGCAAATGCAATTTAGCAAATATAGAAACTATTTGCTTTTCCCCAGAAGATAATTGTGAAAGTTTAATAGGGTCGGAGCTGTAAGGTGTTCTGATATCAATATCAAGAGACATTTTGTCAAATACAAACGTCTTTTCAGCTTGCGAACTTGACTCAAAAGCTGATGCATTCCAATACTTGTTGATAACCTTTACAAACCCTTCAATAGACTGCTCGTCTTTTTGAGTCGACGTGTAAATTTCAAGCATCTGAAAGAGGTAAGAGCGCAGGTTGTCGTAGTGATCCAGATTAATTTCACTAGAGTCGATTAAATCTAAAATCTTTGCGCCCGCTTGCCCCTCTGCCTGACCGAGGCGGGCTAGCACTAATCTTAATTGATTACCCAATATTTTATTGTCCGAAGGGATCGGCTCAGGTTTTTTTGTTTCCGGTGACAATAGATCTTCAAGTGACCTTACGCTCAAATGAGAATAAGCGGTAAAAGTCTCTGATTGAATCGTTGCCTTTATATTTTCTAATTGTGCTTCAACGTCGCTCATGCCGAACCACATAAGTGTTTCATCTGAATCACTTTGCGGCGCTCGCTCCCATGCCTCACGATGTCTCGGCTGGCGCTTATCAAAGTTTGTATTTTCAACTTCTATTCGTCTAAAAGTTGGTAGATATAAAACCTCTAAGTCGCCCATGCCCTTATTTATGTAATTTAAGAACCCGCTGTATACCTGGGTTCTTTCCAATGATGGCATTGCTCTGCGAAACAGTCGAATGGTCTCAGTAACATCATAGGGGCACTCATTGTAAACAGTATGATAAATCTGGTGTGAGCGAACTTTCCGTACATCGAATATCGGCCCGACCTCGGTAAAAAATTCATATAGTTCGGATTCAGTAACACCATAATCCGTAAGCTCAGAAAACGCAGCTGCGCTTTGTGGTTTGGCATCTGAAGGAAATAGCTCGTTTTTTGAAACTATAAACTTTTCAAACCCGTCAAATTGAATTGTGATTCTATCGAAGTGTAGGTTGTATAGCTTTGCAAGCCGACGTGACAGGATCATGTACAGAGTGTTGAGAAGAGTCGTTTTACCGGTCCCGTTTTCCGCAACAACAATTCTCACGCATGTTGGCGTATTAAGCGACAACGTCTTAAAACCGTTAAGCCCAGAAATCTCAAAAAGTTTTATAATTGGTTTAGTGCTGATAACATCTTCCAACTTAGGCATTCGGCTCTCCATGCGCTAAAGGCCGAATACTTGAGAAAGGCTATCTCGGCCAGAAGGCAAAACGCTATCAGACGTTTCCTGAACTGTCGAGGGTAAATTAGCTTATGGCGTACGAATCCATCAAATCTGCTCTCATGGACGCCGTGAGACTGCTTTGTCCTAATGTCACTAGATCTCACCGGCTGTTTCTGGCCGTTCTCGGACCTTCGTTCAGAGGTCGAACTGCCACAATTTTCCTAACGGATCAGTCAGCAATTACATGGTCAGCAAATAGTAATAGCTGGCCTTTTGAATATGCTGGTTTAGGAGTGATTCAAAAACCACGCAAGGCGTTTTCTCTGCCAAGCCCATGGATTATCGCATTGCCAGCGTTCAGCGATCGCCGTTTGGATGACTTTCGCCTTACGCAGGTGTTGTTGGAGCGAAGTATGCAACTTGGTCAGGACGCCCGTCGGGAATAGATCTATATCTAATGACGTGCTCATGCGCGACCATCAACGTAATCGGCCACCACGACGGTACGGTTGTGCCGCAGTTCATAGCTGATTTTTACTCGGGCTCCCTGATCGAGACGTTGGTCGAGTTGATAGCAATGGTCACCGTTTATGGGATCGGAATGGTGGGTGACTTGCACAAAGCGTTCGCACGTATAGGCTACCCACAATTCGTGGTAGCCTTTGGGGTATTACTGATAGAAGATGTCCTGTCCAGGGCTCACGATTTTCCTTCGGAAATCGAGGTGGGTCTAGTTCGGTGCAAGTAGGTTACAACTACTTTCAGGTGAGACCTTTTTGGCGAATCTCAGCGCCTCGTGAATATGATCAACCGCTCTGATCCAGCGAGGTGCTGAGGCGCCTGAACCCTCGTTAGTGCCATCCCGCATGTTGATCTTGCCGTCTAGTTCGGCTTCACGATTTAAGGGCGGAACTTCGGCCAAAGTGGCCTCACGTAAGCATATGCTGGTAGCTCGCGCTAATTGAGCAATGGCCGCGGGACGCGGCTTCTGGTGTGTGCAAAGCACCGCTACGACCCTCTTCACATGTTCGCGGTCTCGGCCTTGCGGCACTGAACGACGAACACTGGTGCGCCGCATTCTTAGCGGTTAGCTCGGACTCGATACTTTCAAATACTGATCACCGCAAAGCGATGTCATGGTCCGGTTGACCCTAAACAAGCGTTTTTGCGCGATGGCGATGGCGATGGCGATGGCGATGGCGAGAGCGAGAGCGCTGCGCTTAACAAGGTGACGCAGATGCTCCGCGCAATCCCGCAAGGTATGCCGATCAATTTGCCGTGCGTAATTATTGCCCGGGCCATCCTCCGACCAACACCAGCGTACAAACACCAGCCAACGATCACTGTGTCCTTTAACCATCCCGTAATACCCGCCGCCAAACAGGTCACGTAGTGCCTGTGGCCTGGCATGACTTAGTTGGCGGCCATAGCTAAAATTGTGCCCATCGCGTTTACCTACCAGTCCCATGATCAAATTCCTCTCGCAGTCAAAACGTTGAAACTCCTCTCCACTTCATCCCGCCAAGAATGTGGTGTGTCATCATGGATCAAGGCCCTGCGGGCTGTGGGGGATGTTCACTATCGCGGGAGTTGCTGCTCCTTACGACCGGAAGTATGGGCGTCTCACGATCGGGCTTCCACACCATTGTTACAGGTGCTCAGGAGGCTGCATTGGGTGACGGAACCAGCGCCCAAGATCATGAGTTGGATAAATGCAGATATGCGGTGACTAGGGCTTGCCTGGCTGTCAGCTAGGTGCAGTCGACCCATAGTCTGCGGCACCATCATATGCATCGCTGTTGCGGGTGATTTCGGTAGTTGTTCCGCCGATTGTCATGAATATAATTGCGGCAAAGCCCCGCGAATGAGTTTTATCAGTCGGGAGCGTCCAGCTTAACCGAGGGTAGACAAACGGCTTATAGGCCGCTTATTGATCCTCAACTCTTTGGGTCGAAGATATCTAGAGATGCCCGAGCTTGCTGTGATAGGAACTGATTGTCAGCGATAAGCTGCAGCTGTCCTACTTCCTCGTAAGCGAGGTAAAAGTTCTTATCGAAAATTTCCCGATGGACTATGTCATATCTTGCATGCCACTCCCCAAGGGAGGTGATCAGTACACATGGAAGACGTACATCGAATTGGTCAGTGGTAATGTCAACATTCAGTCCGTCGATGCTCAACCAAACATGTCGGCTCTGGCGCTCAGTCACTAATTCCCCAGTCACCAACTCGACCTGAATACCCGGCTGCTCCTCGACAAGAAACCAGGCCAGCAGGAGGCTGGCGTATTTACAGCAGGCTGTGGGGAAGGTCGTGAGTAGCTCGAAGGCGAAGTCGTCGGGGGCGCGCTTTCGTAGGGCGTCGGAGAATGCAAAAGCGGATTGGCTGATGGTGGAATGCTTCATGCTGAGAGATCGGGTCTGCAAATGGTTTGGATGCTCAGTATGGGTTATAGCCCCGAGGGATCAAAAGCTGGCAGCTATTGATGTTGATTCCGTTGCAGCCGGATGTCACAGAGAGAGTGGCGATATGGATATTTAGATCTGCGGGGTCGAAAAGCTATGGGCGGAGCGGGTGGTTAGGTGAGAGATATGTGGTGACTGAGCCGACGCCTTCGCGGCCACTGGCCGCTCCTACAGGGGTTGTGCGCATGAGCGGGCCCCCGACCAAAACCACAAACAAAAAAGGCCCACCTTGCGGTGAGCCTTTCTCGTCAAACTATGGTGCCGGCACCAGGAATCGAACCCGGGACCTACTG
Organism: Pseudomonas sp. CFBP 13602; assembly: GCF_014842725.1. Taxonomy (NCBI): domain Bacteria; kingdom Pseudomonadati; phylum Pseudomonadota; class Gammaproteobacteria; order Pseudomonadales; family Pseudomonadaceae; genus Pseudomonas; species Pseudomonas sp. CFBP 13602. The sequence continues at coordinate 135,496 of NZ_JACYVT010000004.1, forward strand.
ATTACAAGTCAGTTGCTCTACCATCTGAGCTATACCGGCAAGTGAGGGCGCTGATTATAGCCATTCGATCGGCCGAGTAAACCCCCCTGCGGCATAATTTCTTCGCCTTTAGCTCTTAACCCTTCAGTGCTTATGCACATTTGGCGTGCCAACCTCGACAACCGACCGGCGTTTAGGTCGGTTTGATGACATCGTTCGCAAGCTACTGTTTTCGCTGACGAATCGGACATGAACGAAAAATGACTGATCATCAGTCTGGCGTTCAAACGCCGACCCAGCGCACCGCCCAACATTTCTACCCACAGAGTTATCCACAGGTTACGCACGCTTTAGAGGCGTTCGGCGATGATCATCAGATTGCGTGGGGTCAGGGTTTCCGGGCAGAAGGTGCCGACCTGTGCGGTGTACTGGCGCTCTTGCAGGTACAGGGCGCGGTCGAGCACCAGCCACAGTTCCAAGGGCTTGCGAAACAGGCCGCGTAGCAGTTCCAGGTTGCGGACTTGGGCAAGTCGTTGCCAGCCGAGTGCTTCAAGCTCGACGAAGTCCACGACATGCCGGATAGTCACGCTCTGCAGCGCTGCAAGGTCGTGGCAGTAATCGGCAAAGGGTTTGTCCAGCCAGGCGGCGGGCAGGGAGGGGCAGGGCAGGTAGTGGTCGATGCCGCGTTGTTCGCGCTGCAGCAGGTCGAAGGCCAGGCGGCGGGCCATGGAGTGGTCGCGTTGGCGGCGCACGCGGGCGCCTGCGGTGACGGTGGCTTCGAGGGGCAGGCCGAGGTCGTCGAGGGTCAGGGAGAGGGCGGAGGGTTCGGCGCACAGTTGGCGATAGGCGCCGTGGGTGCGGTTGTAGCAGCAGGGTGCGAAGGCCAGGTGTTGGCAGCCTGCCTGGGTGGCGCGGTGCATGAGCTGGACGTGCAGGTCGCCGCAGGCATGCAGGGCGACGGGTGTGCTGGAGGCTGGCAGGCGCAGATCGTCGGCCATGACGTCTTGCAGGTGGTGCTGTGCGGGCAAGGCGTGATGGGTGCTGAGCTGGGCGCCGCTGGCCACCAGGGCCGGGTCGTGTTCCAGGCAGGTGAGTTGCTGGCCGTCGCGCAGCAGTCGGCGGCCGAGGTGGCCTTTGCCGGCGCACCAGTCCAGCCAGTGGCTGGTGGAGTTGGCGAAGGGCAGGGCGGCGGCGAAGGCTTCGATCTGTTGCCATTTGCGGCCGGGCACGTCGACGTTCAGCCGATGGCGCGCAGTGGGCAAAAAACTGGTCGGCAGCGGACCTACCACGGCCAGCGCATGAGCCTGCTGGGCTAAAGCGGGAAAGGGCGCCGGGGCGTCCAGTTCCAGCAACGAGTTATGCACAGCCTCGGCCTCGGCCAGAGTGCGGGCGCGCAGCCAAGCGGCGAGCTCGGGATGTTTCGCTTCCCAAGGTAAGGTCAATTGGGTGAAGGGCTTGGGCCGCCACAGGTCGACGTGGGCAGCCAGGAAGGCGTCCAGTACGTGAAAGCGCTCACGCAGCTGGTCGCCTTGCAGGGTCAGCGGCCTTGGCACGCGTCCACGCGCAGCCAGCGCTCGAGCAGTTTGAAGCCCTGTACCAGCACGAACGACATGGCCAGGTAGAACATGCCAGCGGCGAAGAAGATTTCCACCGGCAGGTAGGTGCGGGCGATGATCGTGCGGGCCATGCCGGTGAGTTCCAGCAGGGTGACGGTGCTGGCCAGCGAGCTGGCCTTGAGCATCAGGATCACTTCATTGCTGTAGGCCGGCAGGCCGATGCGTGCGGCGCGTGGCAGCATGATGTGCAGCAGGGCTTTGCTGCGGGACATGCCGAGGGCTCGAGCGGCTTCGATTTCGCCCTTGGGTATGGCTTGCAGCGCCCCGCGCAGGATTTCTGCGATATAGGCGGCGGTGTGCAGGGTCATGGTCCCGGCGGCGCACCAGAACGGGCTGCGCAGGTACGGCCACAGGCTGCTCTCGCGCACCGCGTCGAACTGCGCCAGCCCGTAGTACACCAGAAACAGCTGCACCAGCAGCGGGGTGCCGCGAAAGAAGAAGATGTAGGCATACGGCAGGCCGCTGATGTACCACTTCTTCGAAGTGCGTGCGATGCCCAGCGGGATGGCCAGGATAAGCCCGGCGAGTACCGCGATGGCCACCAGCTCCAGAGTCAGGGTGGCGCCTTGCATCAGGCGCGGCAGCCACTTGATGATCACTTCCCAGTTCATTGCGAAGCCCTCGCGAAGCCGCGCGAGGCGCGTTTCTCCATGAAGTGCAGGGCAACCATGGCGACCACGGTGAGGCTCAGGTACATCAGGGCGGCAACCATATAGAAGGTGAACGGTTGTTTGCTGACGGTGACGGCGTTCTGCGCGTTGCGCATGATCTCTTCCAGGCTGATGACGGACACCAGTGCGGTGTCCTTCATCAGAATCAGAAACAGATTACCCAGCCCTGGCAGGGCGATGCGCCACATCTGCGGCAGCACCAGGCGAATGAAGATGCGCGACGTGCTCAGGCCCAGGGCCAGGCCGGCTTCGCGGTGGCCTTTGGGAATGGCCAGGATGGCGCCGCGGAACACCTCCGTGGCGTAGGCGCCGAAGCACAGGCCCAAGGCGATGACGCCGGCGGCGAAGGGGCTGAGTTCCAGGCTGCCGACACCCAGCGCCAGGCCGATGCTGCGCAGGCCGTTGACGGTGCCGAAGTAGATCAGCAACACCCACAGCAGTTCGGGGATGCCGCGCACCAGCGTCGAGTAAAAACCGCCGAGCCATTGCAGGGGGCGGTTGCCGGAGGTTTTCGCCAGGGCACCGGCGAGGCCCAGCAGCAGCCCCAGGCACAGCGCGCTGAGGGCCAGTTTGACGGTCATCAGCGCGCCTGCGGCAAGCGCAGGGCCGAAGCCATAGAGATCGATGTTCATGGGCAGGCTTGTTCAGGGGCGGGCATCGGCCGTGTAGGCCAACGCCCGCCGGGCTGTCAGAGGATGCTGAAAGGGAAGTACTTGTCGTTGATCTTCTTGTAGGTACCGTCGGCAATGATTTCCTGCAGCGCGGCATTCAGCTTGTCGCGCAGGGCATCGCCCTTGCGCACGGCGATGCCGATCTTGTCGCTTTGCTCGACCGCGTCACCCTTGAATTCGAAATTCTTGCCGGCGTCGCTCTTGAGCCAATCGTAGCTGGCGTACTTGTCGGCCAGGATGGCGTCGAGGCGGCCGCTGCTCAGGTCGAGAAAGGCGTTTTCGGAGGTGTCGTACAGCTTGAGGTCGACATCCATGCCGTACTTGTCTTCCAGCCAGGTGCCGGACAGGGTCGCGCGCTGGGCGCCGATGACTTTGCCCTTGAGGCTGTCGGCGTCGGTCTTGAAGTCATCGCCCTTCTTGGCAATGAACTGCAGCTTGTTGCTGTAGTAGGGGTTGGTGAAGTCGACCACTTCCGAGCGCTCGGGGGTGATCGACATCGACGACACGAGGAAGTCGAACTTCTGCGACTGCAGTGCGGGAATGATGCCGTCCCAGTCGGAGGTGACGATTTCGCATTCCACTTCCATCTTGGCGCACAGGGCCTTGCCGATGTCGACGTCGAAGCCCACGACCTGGCCGCTGGTGTCCTTATTGTTGAACGGTGGGTAGGCCGCTTCCACGCCCATTTTCAGTTTTTCGGCAGCCATGGCGGCGCCGTTGACCAGCAGTGTGGCGGCAACCGCCAGGAAGATTTTCTTCATGCTCATATTGTTATTGCTCCGTTAGCGGTTGCTGGACATGAACTGCCTGCAGCGCGCCGACAAGGGGTTGTCGAATACTTGCTCGGGCGTACCCTGCTCTTCCACCAGACCTTGATGCAGAAACACCACCTCGCTGGAGACCTGCCGGGCAAAGCCCATCTCGTGTGTCACCAGCAGCATGGTACGGCCTTCTTCGGCCAGGTTGCGAATAACCGCGAGCACCTCCTGGACCATTTCCGGATCCAGCGCCGAGGTCGGTTCGTCGAACAGAATAACCTTGGGCTGCATGGCCAGGGTGCGGGCAATCGCTGCACGTTGTTGCTGGCCGCCGGAAAGCTCGTTCGGATAGGCGTGGCGCTTGTCGGCGATACCCACCTTGGCCAGCAGCGCCTCGGCCACTTCGATCGCTTCGGCGCGGCTTTGCCCCAGCACGCGGCGCGGTGCCTCGATGATGTTGTCGAGCACGCTCATGTGCGGCCACAGGTTGAAATTCTGGAAGACGAAACCGATCTGGCTGCGCAGCCGGTTGATCTGGCGGCTGTCGGCGGCGATCAGCTCGCCGTTGCGAGCGGCCTTGAGCTTGAGCGCTTCACCGGCCACGAGGATCTCACCCTGATGAGGGTTTTCCAGCAGGTTGATGCAGCGCAGCAGGGTCGACTTGCCGGAGCCGGACGAACCGAGGATGGAAATCACCGCGCCGTCGTTGGCGGCCAGCGATATGCCCTTGAGCACGTCCAGTGCACCGTAGCGCTTGTGCAGGTTACGGATTTCCAGAGCGGGCGTGGCCTGAGCCATGTGCGGTCCTCATATAGGCGGGTGCGGCCTGCCGTCACCGAAGTGAACAGCCAAGCGCAAAGCTAGCATAGCGCGGATGGCGAGGCTGGATTTGCAGCTTGTGTCCGATCTGCCTGGCGTGATGTGCGAAGGCACCGCAGCAGGAACGTCGGACGGGCAGGGCGCGATAAAAAAGGCGCGATGTTGCCAGTTTTGCCCAGTGGAGGAAAGCGCGAATGCGGCTTGAATGTGGCAACGCGATAAGAGGCAGGTCGCACGAAGTTGCACCTGAGCCACGCAGTGACCATGCAAAAGTTGCGCCTTTAGGTTGCACTGTTTTTGTGCGAAGGTGTTACCGACGTCGTTTTTTGGTGCGGCATATCGCCCCACGCTGAGTAGTTCGGTAATCCGTCTCGGCCCGCAAAGCAAACCTCAACGGATTCAATCTGTTGGCACGAATGGCCAAGAGGTCCGTTTCAGGGCGGCAGGATATACCTTGGTACAATTTGGCGCAATTTTTGCGTAAAAGATAAGGAACGGGGTGTAGCGGACTTTGCACAAGGCTCGCGATCACCGCCGGACAGAACGCTATTCTTCGCAAAGGTAGTTTTATGAGTACGCAGAATTCCACAGGTCTCGCTCAGGGACTCAAGCCGCGTCATGTAACTATGTTGTCGATCGCCGGTGTCATTGGTGCCGGCCTGTTCGTAGGTTCCGGGCACGCCATCGCCGCTGCCGGCCCTGCTGTGCTACTGGCCTATGCTGCTGCCGGCAGCCTGGTGGTGCTGGTCATGCGCATGCTCGGTGAAATGGCCGTTGCCTCGCCGGACACTGGGTCGTTTTCCACCTACGCCGACCGTGCCATCGGTCACTGGGCCGGTTTTTCCATCGGCTGGTTGTACTGGTGGTTCTGGGTGCTGGTGATTCCGCTGGAAGCCAACGCCGCCGCTTCGATCCTGCATGCCTGGATTCCCGACGTGTCGCATTGGGTGTTCGCGCTGTTGATCACCTTGGTGCTGACGGTGACCAACCTGTTCAGCGTGAAGAACTACGGTGAATTCGAATTCTGGTTCGCGCTGATCAAGGTGCTGGCAATCATTGCCTTCATCGTCGTTGGCCTGGGCGCCGTGTTCGGTTTCATGCCCAACAGCCAGGTCAGCGGTGTCAGCCACCTCACCGACACCATGGGCTTCATGCCCAACGGGCTGGGTGCCGTCGTCGCCGCCATGCTGACCACCATGTTCTCGTTCATGGGTACCGAGATCGTCACCATCGCCGCCGCCGAATCGAAGAACCCCGGTCAGCAGATCTCCAAGGCCACCAACTCGGTGATCTGGCGGATCTTCCTGTTCTATCTGGTTTCGATCTTCCTGGTGGTGGCTCTGGTGCCGTGGAACGACCCGCGTCTGGCGGAGCTGGGCTCGTATCAGACCGTTCTCGAGCTGATCGGCATTCCTAACGCGAAGCTGATCGTCGACATCGTGGTATTGGTTGCGGTGACCAGCTGCCTGAACTCGGCGCTGTACACCGCGTCGCGCATGCTGTTCTCCCTCAGCAAGCGCGGCGACGCGCCTGCTGCCGCGCAGAAAACCTCGAAGTCCGGTACCCCGTCGGTGGCCGTGCTGATGTCCACCGCCGCCGCATTCGTGGCCGTGATCGCCAACTACGTCGCCCCAGCGGCGGTGTTCGACTTCCTGCTGGCTACCTCTGGCGCCATCGCGCTGCTGGTGTATCTGGTGATCGCCGTGTCGCAACTGCGCATGCGCCGCAAGCGCGAGTTGGCCGGTGAGAAGATCGACTTCAAGATGTGGCTGTTCCCCGGCCTCACCTACCTGGTCATCCTGTTCATCGTCGCGGTGCTCACCACCATGGCCCTGCGCGAAGACCACCGCGTGGAAATTCTCGCCACCGGTGGCCTGGCCATCGCGGTGGTCGTCGCCGGGCTGATCGTCTCCAGCCGCCGCAAGGCCGGTAACGCGCGCGTGGCGCTCGGTCGCTGATCGCTTCGACCGCTTGAACGCAAAGGCCGCTGTCGGTGACGACAGCGGCCTTTGTTGTTTCTGCGGGCCTGTAAGCGGGCAAGCTTGCCTGGCTTGGCGTGTCAGCCGCTCAAGTTATCCTGTTCCTTCGCTTCGGAATCACTTGTCCGCGCCCTGGCAGGTGGTTTGAGGAACGCCTGTTTCCATTCCGGCCACTGCTCGACCTTCCGCCGGCACAAGGCAAGGTGGTTGAGAAACGCCTGCTTCTTCGAGGTCATGGCTGACTGCTCACCGATTGACTGTAAGGCGGACGAGAGATGTTCGAGCTTTTCATCGGCATGCATGCTGACTCCGTGTGCTTGCTCTTGATCCGTCCTTTGATCGTTGGGTGGCTCCCGGTGTTTATCGAGAGATAAGCGCGAAGCCTGAAAGATAGCCGATGAGCCTGTAGGGGGGGCAGACGTGAATAGGTTCGAGAGGTAACAGCATATGTGAGCATGGCAGGGGTACGAGGAAGCCACTCAGCCCCCAAATCCCGCCCAATAAAAAACCCCTGAATCTTTCAATTCAGGGGTTTCTCGGTATTAGTGGTGCCCAGAGACGGAATCGAACCGCCGACACGGGGATTTTCAATCCCCTGCTCTACCGACTGAGCTATCTGGGCAACGGGGCGCATTAAACTGGTTTTTCGACGGGTCGTCAAGCGTGATGTCGAAAAAAATTTTAATCATTACCGTCGCTTACGATTTTGCTGGGTTATTCGGCGGGTGGTACGTAGCCGTCGGCCTTGGCGTATTCCTCGCCGGACAGGTACTTGTCCATTTCGCCCTGGAGGAATTTGCGGTCTTCGGCGTTCATCATGTTCAGGCGGCGCTCGTTGATCAGCAGCGTCTGGTGTTTCTGCCAGTCGCCCCAGGCTTGCTGGGAGACGTGGTTGTAGATGTCTTCGCCCTTGGCGCCGGGGTAGGGAGGGCGTTCCAGGCCAGGCAGTTCTTCTTTGTACTTGCGGCACAATACGGTGCGGGTCATTACAGATCTCCTGCGTTCAAGGCGTCGGCTGCGTGTTGCAGCAGCTTCTTCACCGGGGCTGCGAGGCCCAGGCGCGGCGGTGTGGCGAGGTTATACCAGAGCCAGTCGGCCTCGGCCACGTGGTGGGCGGTCTGTTCGACCTGCACCAGCCAGGGGTCGATGGCCAGCTGGAAGTGGCTGAAGGTGTGGGTCATGGCTGGCAATTGACGGCGTGCGAGCATGTGTAGTGCGTGCTGGTCGGCAAGGTGATCGAGGTCGCTCAGATCATCGAGCTGCGGAAGGCTCCACAGGCCGCCCCACAGGCCTGTCGGGGGCCTGCGGTAGAGCAGGATGGCGCCGTCGCGGTTGGCGAGCAGGGGCATCAGTGTTGCGCGTTGCGGGATGGTCTTGCGCGGCTTGGGCACCGGGTAACGGATTTCCAGGCCGAGCATGTGCGCTTCACAGCTCTTTTCCAGCGGGCACAGCAGGCAGCTGGGCTTGCTGCGGGTGCACAGCGTGGCGCCCAGGTCCATCATTGCCTGGGTGTAGTGGTTCACCCGGGTCTGCGGAGTCAGGCGCTCGGCGGTGGCCCACAGCGCCTTGGCCACCTTGGGCTCGCCTGGATAGCCTTCCTGCGCGGTGTAGCGGGCGAGCACGCGCTTGACGTTGCCGTCGAGGATCGGCGCGCGCAGGCCCATGCTGATGCTGGCAATCGCGCCGGCCGTGGACAGGCCGATACCGGGCAGCTCGACCAGTTTCTCGACGTCGCGGGGAAACTCGCCGCCGTGCTCTGTCATCACGATTTTCGCGGTTTTCTGCAGGTTGCGCGCGCGGGTGTAATAGCCCAGCCCGGTCCACAGGTGCAGCACTTCGTCTTCCGGCGCCTCGGCCAGCGCCTGCACCGTGGGCAGCGCGGCCATGAAGCGGTCGAAGTAGTTCAGTACCGTGCTGACCTGGGTTTGCTGCAGCATGATTTCCGACACCCATACCCGGTAAGGGTTGATGCCCTGCTGCCAGGGCAGATCATGCCGGCCATTGCGGTCGTACCATTCCAGCACGGCGCTGGAAAACTGCTCGGGGCTCATCGGTTGAACAGACCTCGCAATGCGTCTTTGAGTTTTGGATCGACCTTGTCGCCCAGTTTTTCTTCGAGCTTCTCGTCGATCTTGTCGCGAATACGGTCGCCGGCCAGCTTGGCGGCGACCTGGCCCAAGCCGTCACGGTCGATGCGGCAGGCCTTGGCGCCCATCTCCAGCGGGCCGCGGCAGCGCAGCGGCAGCTCGACGCCTACGAAGCGCTCGCCCACCTGGCAGGCCGGGTCGGCGCTGGTGCCTTGTTCGCCGTCGACCACCACACCGATGCGGTAGTCCATGCCCAGCACGCGCAGATCGACGTCGCCGTTGCCCTTCACCGTCAGGCCGGGGATGCGTACGAGCAGGTCCTGGTTGCTGGCCACACCGTTACGGAACACCAGGCTGCCCTTGAGCTCCTTGAACGGCGTGTCCTTGCCGCGCGGTTCGCCGTTGAGCGTTTTGCGGTTGAGCACGGAGATGCCGCGGCAGATCTGCTGCTCGAGGTTGGCGTTGACCAGCACGCCGTCGTTGAGGACGAAGCTGGCGGTACCGTTGAGCGATTCGACGAGGGCCTTCTGGCTGTTGCCTGAACCGCTGAGGTTGCTGTTGAGGTTCAACAGGCCGCGCAGCGGTGGGTTGGCGTTCTGCGTCTTGATGAAGTTTTCCACCGGCACCTTGTCGATGCGTGTCTGCAACGCCAGCAGCGGCATGTCCGGGCGCACGTCGAGCGTGCCCTGGGTGTTGAAGCTGCCGTTGTAGAGGCCGCCGGCCAGGGTCTGCAGGGTCAGCATACCGCCCTGGCCCTGTGCCTTGAGGGTGGCGTTGTGCACAGGCAGGCCCTTCAGGGTCAGTTGGCCAATGGTCAGGTCGGCCTGCACGTCCAAAGCGCGCAGACGTTCCACGGGCAGCAGGCGGTCATCGCTCCAGGCGCCGCGGGTCGGGGGCTCCGGCAGCGGTGATTCGCCCGAGGCGACTGCGGCCGCTTCGCTGTTCTGCACTTCGGCCTGGCGCGCCGCGCTGGCATTGGTGGCCTTTTCGGTCTTGGCCGGCAGGTAGCGATCGGCGTTGAAGGTGTCGCCCTTGAGCTGCAGGCGCAGGGCCTGGCGGGCAAAATCGTCCACGGCGATGCGGCCGGTGAAGGTGCTGTCGTCCAGTTTCAGCGTCAGGTCTTCCAGACCAAGGCTGTCGCGGGTGCCCTGCAGGCGGCTGACCAGCTCGAACTTGCCGAGGCTGCCCGGTGCCATCGTCGGCAACGGTTGGCCGATGCCGTCGAAGAAGGCGCGCAGGTCGAACTCGGCAATCGACAGGCCGCCGGTGAGCTGAGGGTCGCTGTCCAGATTGCGCACGCGCAGTTCGCCCAGCGCGCGCAGCTGATTGGCGGCCAGCTTGAGGCCGGTCCATTCGGCGACGTTGGCGGACTGGTCGAGCAGCAACTGCCCCTGCGCGCTGAAGGTAACGGTCTTGCCCTGCAGCGGGTCGCCCGAGGCTTCACCGCTCAGGCGCATGTCTTCGAGCTGGTAGCGCTTGAGCACGCGGTCGAAGCGAAGCTCGCCGGCAAGCTCGGTGCGGGCCCGCACGACCGGCTGGTTGGTGCCCAGGAAAGCGGTCAGTTTCAGCGGAATGTCCGCGCCTTCGTGGACGGCGCCGGTGCTCAGCTGGATGCTTTCGGCGGTGTACATGCGGCCTGTGCGCACGTCGTTGTACTGCACGCGGGCGTTGTTCACGGTCAGGCTGTCGATGTCGAGCTTGACCGGGCGTGAGGGCGCCTGCGGTTTGCCCGGCTCGGTGACTGCCGGTGCGTTCGGGTCGGTGGCGTCGGCCGTGGTGGCGGGCAGCGGCTTGCCGATGTCTTCCCAGTTGCCGTGGCCGTTGGCATCACGTTCCAGGGACAGGTTCAGGCCTTCGACCCGTACGTCGCTCATCTGCACTTCCTTGCGCAGCAGCGGCAGCACGCGCACGGACAGCCCGAGCATCTGCAGGTCGGCGAAGGGTGCCTTGGGGTTGGCAAGGGTGGCCACGCTGGCGTCGTGCAGTTCCAGGCCCAGCCATGGGAACAGGCTCCAGCCGATATCCCCGTTGAGGGTCAGCTCGACGTGAGCCTTGTCCCGTGCCAGTTGGCGAATCTCGTCCTTGTAGTCGTTGGGGTCGAACAGGTGGGTGAGGGCGAAGCCCAGGGCCACCAGAATCAACAACAGACCGAGAATGCACAGGCCGAGGATTTTGCCGAACGCTTTCATGGGCGAGTCCTTTAGTCCGAATTTTGGAAGTTAGCGGGAGAGTATAACGTTGTGCGACTGGCGATGTGGGCGGTCCGTCGGTGCCATTTCACTGGGCGCCGACGGCCGCTTCGTGAAGGTCGCCCAAGCGCTTTGGGCCGTGGGTTTCACCGCTTCATCAGGCGACTGCCGAGCCATTCAGGGGGATTTTGCCAACCACCTGGCAGATCATCGCGATAAAGGGATAGCAGTTTGCTTCCATTGGTTACATCTAGTGGTAATCTCCGCCCCTTCAACTGTCCGCTGCGACTTTATGTCGCGATTTGCCAAGTGCTGCCGATAAAACAATCGATCGCCAACGCGCGTGAAGAATGTGGGCGCATTTGTGTGCAGACAGCTGAACTACAAAAATCAACGGGGGTTACAAAATGAGCAGTAGTCTTTCGGGCGGCGGCGTGGGTGCCCAGCCAGGATTCCTGTCCAAGGAGCGGATCATCGCCAAGCCTGGCTTCAACCGCTGGCTGGTTCCACCAGCAGCGTTGGCCATTCACTTGTGCATCGGCATGGCGTACGGTTTTTCGGTGTTCTGGCTGCCATTGTCCAAGGCGATCGGTATCACCGCGCCAGTGGCGTGCACGCCCGACATGAGCTTCTTCAGCCAAGTGTTTTCATCGTCCTGTGATTGGTCGGTGTCGATGCTGAGCTGGATCTACACACTGTTCTTCATCTTCCTGGGCTGCTCGGCAGCCATCTGGGGTGGCTGGCTGGAACACGCCGGGCCGCGCAAGGCCGGTGTGGTTTCGGCACTGTGCTGGTGCGGTGGTCTGGTCATTTCCGCGTTGGGTATCTACACCCACCAGATCTGGCTGATGTGGCTGGGCTCGGGCGTGATCGGCGGTATCGGCCTGGGGCTGGGCTACATTTCCCCGGTATCGACCCTGATCAAGTGGTTCCCGGACAAGCGCGGCATGGCTACCGGCATGGCGATCATGGGCTTCGGTGGCGGCGCCATGGTGGGCGCACCGCTGGCAGCGGTACTGATGGGCCATTTCGCCTCGCCTACCAGCGTCGGCGTGTGGCAGAGCTTCCTGGTGATGGCGGCGATCTACTTCGTCTTCATGATCGGCGGCGCATTGTCCTACCGCGTACCGCCTACCGGTTGGAAGCCTGAAGGCTACGTCGCTCCGGCGAAGAAGGCCAAGGGCATGATCACCAACCGCCACGTGCACGTGAACGTGGCCTGGAAGACGCCTCAGTTCGCCCTGGTGTGGCTGGTACTGTGCCTCAACGTTTCCGCAGGTATCGGCATCCTCGGCATGGCTTCGCCGCTGCTGCAGGAAGTGTTCGGCGGCAAGCTGCTGGGCGTGGACCTGGCGTTCAACCAGCTGGACTCGGCGCAACTGGCGCAGATCGCTGCCATCGCGGCGGGCTTCACCGGCTTGCTCAGCTTGTTCAACATCGGTGGCCGCTTCTTCTGGGCTTCGTTCTCCGACTACATCGGCCGCAAGGTGACCTACTTCGTGTTCTTCGCCCTGGGCGTGGCACTGTACGCCTCGGTACCGACCCTGGGTCATTCGGGCAGCATCGCGCTGTTCGTGGCAGCCTTCTGCATCGTGCTGTCGATGTACGGCGGCGGCTTCGCCACGGTTCCGGCCTACCTGGCCGACCTGTTCGGCACGCAGATGGTCGGCGCCATCCACGGTCGCCTGTTGACCGCCTGGGCCGTGGCCGGTGTGCTGGGTCCGGTGCTGGTGACCAACCTGCGTGACTACCAACTGGCGCAGGGCGTTCCGCGCGCGGCCGTGTACGACACCACGTTGTACATCCTCTCCGGTTTGCTGGTGCTGGGTTTCATCTGCAACGCGCTGGTGCGTCCGGTGGCCGACAAGTACTTCATGACCGATGCCGAGCTCAAGGCCGAGCAGGCGCTGGGCCATGACAAAGGTGCAGACGGCACGACCGTGCTGGAGTGGAAGGCCAATCCGGCTTCCAAGCCGCTGGCCATCGCTGCCTGGCTGGCCGTGGGCATTCCGTTGGCGTGGGGTGTGTGGGTGACCCTGCAGAAGACGGCGGTGCTGTTTCATTGATGTAGATGCTTGAATCTGCAGTGGCCCGTTCGCGGCCACTGACCGCTCCTACGACATTCCGTAAGAGCGGTCATCGGCCGCGAAAAGGCCACCGCAGATCATCCTTTCCCCCCTCTTCTGTTCCCGTTTCCCGCCTGCGTGCCTATAATGATCACCTTTTTCGCCCAACGATTTTGCGGAGCTGGTGATGGCCGAACGTATCGCGTTCGTCGAGCGCAACACTCTGGAAACCCAGATCAAAGCCTCGATCAACCTGGATGGCACCGGAAAGGCCCGATTCGATATCGGCGTTCCTTTTCTTGAGCACATGCTTGACCAGATCGCCCGGCACGGGCTGATCGACCTGGACATCGAGTGCAAGGGCGACCTGCACATCGACGACCACCACACCGTGGAGGACGTCGGCATCACCTTGGGCCAGGCATTCGCCAAGGCCATCGGCGACAAGAAAGGCATCTTTCGCTACGGCCACGCCTACGTCCCGCTGGACGAAGCGCTGTCGCGCGTGGTCATCGACTTCTCCGGCCGCCCCGGCCTGCAGATGCACGTGCCCTACACCCGCGCCACCGTCGGCGGCTTCGATGTGGATCTGTTCCAGGAGTTCTTCCAGGGCTTCGTCAACCACGCCAACGTCTCCCTGCACATCGACAACCTGCGTGGGCACAACACCCATCACCAGATCGAAACCGTGTTCAAGGCTTTCGGCCGCGCGCTGCGCATGGCCGTCGCGGTCGACGAACGCATGGCCGGGCAGATGCCGTCGACCAAGGGCGTGCTCTGATGCAGACCGTCGCGGTAATCGACTACGGCATGGGCAACCTGCACTCCGTGGCCAAGGCTCTGGAGCATGTCGGTGCCGGCAAGGTACTGATCACCAGTGACGCCAATGTCATTCGTGAAGCCGACCGCGTGGTCTTTCCCGGTGTGGGTGCCATTCGCGACTGCATGGCTGAAATCCGTCGCCTGGGCTTCGATGTGCTGGTGCGCGAAGTCAGTCAGGACCGGCCCTTCCTGGGTATCTGCGTCGGCATGCAGGCGTTGATGGAGCACAGCGAAGAGAACGCCGGCGTCGACTGCATCGGCGTGTTTCCCGGCAAGGTGCGCTTTTTCGGCAAGGACCTGCACGAAGGTGGCGAGCACCTGAAGGTCCCGCACATGGGCTGGAACGAAGTGCAGCAGGCGGTGGATCACCCGCTGTGGCACGACATTCCGGACCTGGCGCGTTTCTACTTCGTGCACAGCTATTACATCGAGGCCGGCAAGCCGGGCCAGGTGGTGGGGCGCGGCCATTACGGTCGCGACTTCGCCGCGGCACTGGCCGAGGGGTCACGCTTCGCCGTGCAATTCCACCCCGAGAAGAGCCATACCCATGGCCTGCAGCTGCTGCAGAATTTCGCAGCCTGGGATGGACGCTGGTAATGGGCAAGGCCAGCAAGCCGCCCATTCTTACCCTGACGCCGGAGCAGGAGAGCGAAGCGGCCGAGAAGATCAAGCGGTTCATGCGTGACCGCTTCGATCTCGACCTGGGTTCGTTCGAGGCCCTCGAGGTGCTCGAGCTGTTCACCCGCGAAATGGCTCCACACTATTACAACAGGGCGATTTTCGATGTGCAGGCGCACCTCAGCGAGAGGTTCGAAAGCATCGAGAGCGACCTGTGGGCGCTCGAGAAGAACTGACTTCCGAGCATCGCCGTTCACCGACTTCGAAGGTTTTTGCAGATGCTGATTATCCCCGCTATCGATCTTAAAGACGGTGCCTGCGTGCGCCTGCGCCAGGGCCGCATGGAAGATTCCACGGTGTTTTCGGACGATCCGGTGAGCATGGCTGCCAAGTGGGTCGAGGGCGGCTGCCGTCGCCTTCACCTGGTCGATCTCAACGGTGCCTTCGAAGGCCAGCCGGTGAACGGCGATGTGGTCACCGCCATTGCCAAGCGCTATCCGCACCTGCCGATCCAGATCGGCGGTGGCATCCGCTCGCTGGAAACCATCGAGCACTACGTCAAGGCCGGCGTGAGCTACGTGATCATCGGCACCAAGGCGGTCAAGCAGCCCGAGTTCGTCGCCGAGGCTTGCCGTGCATTCCCCGGCAAGGTCATCGTCGGCCTGGACGCCAAGGATGGCTTCGTCGCCACCGACGGCTGGGCGGAAGTGAGCACGGTGCAGGTCATCGACCTGGCCAAGCGGTTCGAGGCCGATGGCGTGTCGGCGATCGTCTACACCGACATCGCCAAGGACGGCATGATGCAGGGCTGCAACGTACCCTTCACCGCTGCTCTGGCGGCCGCGACCAAGATCCCGGTGATCGCCTCCGGCGGTATCCACAACCTGGGCGACATCCGTGCCCTGCTGGACGCCAAGGCGCCGGGCATCATCGGCGCCATCACTGGCCGCGCCATCTACGAAGGCACCCTGGACGTCGCCGAGGCCCAGGCATTCTGCGATTCGTACAGCGCGTAACGCCGGACGCAGCTCGCGCCACAGCTCCCTGTAGCAGCGGCGCAAGCCGCGTCCGCCTGCACCTCGGTCCAACTTTAGCGGAGAACCCCCATGGCCCTGGCCAAACGCATCATCCCCTGCCTGGACGTGGACAACGGCCGAGTGGTCAAGGGCGTCAAGTTCGAGAACATCCGCGACGCCGGCGATCCGGTCGAGATCGCCCGGCGCTACGACGAGCAGGGCGCCGACGAGATCACCTTCCTGGACATCACCGCCAGTGTCGATGGCCGTGACACCACCCTGCACACCGTCGAGCGCATGGCCAGCCAGGTCTTCATTCCCCTGACCGTGGGCGGCGGCGTGCGCACGGTGGCGGATATCCGCAACCTGCTCAATGCCGGTGCGGACAAGGTTTCGATCAACACGGCTGCGGTGTTCAACCCTGAGTTCGTCGGCGAGGCAGCTTCGCGCTTCGGCTCCCAGTGCATCGTGGTGGCCATCGATGCGAAGAAGGTCTCGGGGCCCGGCGAAGAGCCACGCTGGGAGATCTTCACCCACGGTGGGCGCAAGCCTACCGGCCTGGACGCCGTGCAATGGGCGCAGAAGATGGAAGGCCTGGGCGCGGGTGAGATCCTGCTGACCAGCATGGACCAGGACGGCATGAAGAACGGCTTCGACCTGGGCGTGACCCGCGCCATCAGCGACGCGTTGGGCATTCCGGTGATCGCTTCCGGCGGGGTGGGCAACCTGCAGCACCTGGCCGATGGCGTTATCCAGGGCGGCGCGAGCGCGGTGCTCGCCGCCAGTATCTTCCACTTCGGCGAGTACACCGTGCCTGAAGCCAAGGCGTTCATGGCCAAGCAAGGCATCGTGGTCCGCTGACCCTGTAGCAGCGGCGCAAGCCGCGTCAGGCGTCACCGCGTTGCGCCAGGTTCACCGCACGCACCGCCGACGCGGCTCGCGCCGCTGCTACAAGGAATCTGTCGTTGCGGTAACCGCGTCCGGCATCCCGGTAATGACGATTGCCGTTTCGGTAACCGTGTCCGGCGTCCGGGTAATGACGATCGCCGTTGCGGTAACCGCGTCCGGCGTCCGGGTAATGACGATCGCCTTCACGGCAACCGCGTCCGGCGTCCGGGTAATGATGGTCACCGTTTCGGCAACCGCGTTCGGCATCACCGCGACCCTGTAGCAGCGGCGCGAGCCGCATCGGCGGGCAGCGCGGTGGGACGGCTAATCGCGTCGGCGTTTGACGGGGCTTGCGCCGCTGCTACAGGGGTAAGGAGTTTGTATGTACCATGGCGAACGAATGAACGCCTGGACCCATTTGGCAGGGGCTGTGCTGGCGGCGGTCGGTGCTGTCTGGCTGCTGCTGGTGGCAGCGTTTCAAGGTGATCCCTGGAAGATCGTCAGCGTGTGCATCTATGGCAGCACGCTGATCCTGCTCTACAGCGTTTCCACGATCTACCACAGCGTGCGCGGGCGCGGCAAAGCGCTCATGCAGAAGCTCGATCACCTGTCGATCTACCTGCTGATCGCCGGCAGCTACACGCCGTTCTGTCTGGTCACCCTGCGCGGGCCTTGGGGCTGGAGCCTGTTCGGTGTGGTCTGGGGGCTGGCGGTGCTGGGCATGTTGCAGGAGATCAAGCCACGCTCCGAGGCCCGCGTACTGTCCATCGTGATCTACGCGGTGATGGGCTGGATCGTGCTGGTCGCGATCGAGCCGCTGCTGCGCCTGCTGGGCCCCGCCGGATTCGCCTGGCTGGCCGCGGGCGGCGCGCTGTACACCGTGGGCATCATCTTCTTTGCACTGGACAAGCGCCTGCGCCATGCCCACGGGATCTGGCACCTGTTCGTGATCGCGGGCAGCGTGCTGCACTTCATCGCGATCTTTTTCTACGTCATCTGAACCCTAGAAATCACCCCATAGCTGCTGCGCCACCGCCAGGGCAACCACCGGCGCGGTTTCGGTGCGCAATACGCGCGGCCCGAGGCGGGCAGCGTGAAAGCCGCCAGCCTTGGCCTGCTCCACTTCGGCATCGCTCAAACCGCCTTCAGGGCCGATCAGGAACGCCAGGCTGGCAGGTTTTGCATGGCTGAGCAGCGGCTCTGCAACGGGATGCAGCACCAACTTGAGTTCGGCGTGGCTGGCGGCGACCCAATCGGCCAGCGCCTGCGGCGCATGAATGACCGGCACGCTGGAACGGCCGCACTGCTCGCACGCGCTGACCGCCACCTGGCGCCAGTGGGCCATGCGCTTGTCGGCGCGCTCGTCCTTGAGGCGCACCTCGCAGCGCTCGCTCACCAGGGGGGTGATTTCACTCACGCCCAGTTCGGTAGCTTTCTGGATCGCCCAGTCCATCCGTTCGCCACGGGACAGGCCCTGACCCAGATGGATGGCCAGCGGCGAATCGGGCTGGCCGGCAAACTGTTCGTCGAGGGTGACGCTGACGCGTTTCTTGCCCACTTCCAGCAAGGTGCCGAGGTATTCCTGACCGCTGCCGTCGAACAGCTGCACCTTGTCGCCGGCGGCCATGCGCAGCACGCGGCCGATGTAGTGGGCCTGGGCTTCGGGGAGTTCGTGTTCGCCCAGGGCGAGCGGGGCGTCGATGAAAAAGCGGGACAGTCGCATGGGGGTGTCTCTGGTGATTTTGTGGTGTTTATTCGGGCCTTTTCGCGGCCACTGGCCGCTCCTACGGTTGCAGGGTGTGCCCCTGTAGGAGCGGCCAGTGGCCGCGAAAGCACTGGTACAGGCGACGTCCTACTCAACCCGGATCGCGAAACCCGGGGTGGAAATCTTCGGCGACCTGCACGCTCACGCTGCTGCGCGTGGCGATATCGATCCCCTCGCTGGCCACCTCGGCCAGGAAGTCGATCTGCTCGGGCGTGATCACATAGGGCGGCAGGAAATACACCACACTGCCCAGCGGCCGCAGCAACGCGCCACGTTCGAGTGCGTGGTTGAATACTTTCAATCCGCGCCGTTCCTGCCAGGGGTAGGCGGTTTTGCTGGCCTTGTCCTGAACCATTTCGATGGCCAGGACCATGCCGGTCTGGCGCACTTCGGCCACATGGGCATGATCGACCAGGTGCGCCGTGGCGCTGGCCATGCGCTCGGCCAGGGCGCGGTTGTTCTCGATGACGTTGTCCTGCTCGAAGATGTCCAGCGTCGCCAGCGCCGCGGCACAGGCCAGCGGATTGCCGGTGTAGCTGTGCGAATGCAGGAAGGCGCGCAGGGTCGGGTAGTCGTCGTAGAAAGCGCTGTAGACGTCATCGGTGGTCACACAGGCGGCCAGCGGCAGGTAGCCCCCGGTCAGCGCCTTGGACAGGCACAGGAAATCCGGACGGATGCCGGCCTGTTCGCAGGCGAACATCGTTCCGGTGCGGCCAAAGCCCACCGCGATTTCGTCGTGGATCAGGTGCACGCCGTAGCGGTCGCACGCCTCGCGCAACAGCTTGAGGTACACCGGGTGATACATGCGCATGCCGCCAGCGCCCTGGATCAACGGTTCGATGATCACCGCAGCAATACTTTCATGGTGCTCGGCCAGGGTGTGTTCCATGGCCTGGAACAGCGTGCGCGAATGCGCCTCCCAACTCACCCCTTCGGGCCGCAGGTAGCAGTCCGGGCTCGGCACTTTCAGCGTGTCGAGCAGCAGCGGCTTGTAGGTTTCGGTGAACAGCGGCACGTCACCGACCGACATCGCCGCAATGGTTTCGCCGTGATAGCTGTTGGTCAGCGTGACGAAGCGCTGCTTGTTCGGCTGGCCGCGGTTGACCCAGTAGTGAAAGCTCATCTTCAGCGCGACTTCGATGCACGATGAGCCGTTGTCGGCGTAGAAGCAGCGGGTCAGCCCCTCGGGCGTCATCTTGACCAGCCGCTCGGACAGCTCGATCACCGGCTGATGACTGAAGCCGGCCAGGATCACGTGTTCCAGCTGGTCGACCTGATCCTTGATGCGCTGATTGATGCGCGGGTTGGCGTGCCCGAACACATTGACCCACCAGGAGCTGACCGCATCCAGGTAACGCTTGCCTTCGAAGTCCTCCAGCCATACGCCTTCACCGCGCTTGATCGGGATCAGCGGCAGCCGCTCGTGGTCTTTCATCTGGGTGCAGGGGTGCCACAAGACCTCGAGGTCGCGCTTCATCCACTGATCGTTGAGTCCCATCTTTTTCTCCCGCGGCAACACGCTTGGCAAACAGTCGCGCAAGCCTATGCAATGAGGCCTCGGCTCACAACCCAAACATGCTCGATGGCGGCGCTGGCGGGCAGTATGGCGCTGGCGTATGCTGCGCGGCACTTTGCCATTGCCGGGGCATGATCCGGCCATATCGCTTGCTCTGCCGGAGTTCTCTGCATGTCTGCTGGTTGGTTGCGCGCTTGGGCGCTGATAGTGGTGGGGCTGTTCAGCGCGCAGGCGTTGGGCAATGACAAGGCACAGACGGCGATCGTCGTCGGCGGCGGTCTGGCGGGGCTCACAGCCGCCTACGAGCTGCAGGCCAAGGGCTGGCAGGTGACCTTGCTCGAGGCGCGCGCCAGCCTTGGCGGCCGCTCGGGCCTGGCCACCAGCGAGTGGATCGGCGGCAGCAAGATCCAGCCGGTGCTCAACGGCTATGTGAACACCTTCAAGCTGGCCACCCAGCCGGCGCCGGAATTCGTCCGCAACCCCGGCTACCTGATCGACGGCGAATACTTCAGCGCCGCCGACCTGGCCACCAAGCAGCCGGCCACTGCCGAGGCGCTCAAGCGCTACGAGAAAACCCTGGATGACCTGGCCCGCTCGGTCAAGGACCCGGAAAACCCCGGCGCGACCAGCACCTTGTTCGCTCTGGACCAGATCAACGTGTCCAACTGGCTGGACCGCCTGCAACTGCCCGCCACGGCACGGCAGCTTATCAATCAGAAAATTCGTACGCGCTATGACGAACCATCGCGTCTGTCGCTGCTGTACTTCGCCCAGCAAAGCCGCGTCTACCAGGACATCGACGATCGCGATCTGCGCGCTTCACGCTTGATTGGCGGCAGCCCCGTGCTGGCTCAGGCCTTCGTCAAACAGATCAAGACCATCAAAACCGATTCGCCGGTCTCGGCCATCAGTCAGGACAAGGACGGCGTGACCGTCAAGGTCGGCGCGGTGGGTTACCAGGCCAGTTACGTGGTGCTGGCCGTGCCCTTGCGTGCGCTGGGCAAGATCGCTTTCACTCCGGCGCTGGACAATCGTCAATTGGCCGCGATCAAAGGCACCAACTACGGTTGGCGCGACCAGTTGCTGCTCAAGTTCAAGACGCCGGTGTGGGACAGCAAGGCGCGCATGTCTGGCGAGATCTACAGCAACACCGGTCTGGGCATGTTGTGGATCGAGCCGGCCTTGAAGGGCGGCGCCAACGTGGTGATCAACCTATCCGGTGACAACGCTCGCCTGCTGCAGGCCTTCGGCGACAAGCAGATGGTCGACCAGGTGTTGATCCGCCTGCACGCGTTCTATCCTCAGGCACGCGGTGCCTTCACCGGCTATGAAATCCGTCGCTACAGTGTCGATCCTTCCTACGGTGGTGCTTACCTGGCCTACGGGCCGGGACAGATCAGCAAGTTCTGGAAGGTCTGGGAAAAGCCGCAGCAGCGCATCGCTTTCGCCGGTGAGCACACTGATTCGCTGTACCCAGGCACGCTGGAAGGTGCCCTGCGCAGTGGCCAGCACGCCGCTGGCCAGGTTGTGGACCTGGCAGCGGGTAAATCCTTCGAGCCGGTCAAAGTGGTTCCGCCAGTGGCCGTGCCGGCGAAGGCCGTGGACAGCAAGCCTGGGTTCTTCTCCAAATGGTTTGGCGGGGGCGAGACGCCGGTGGCCAAGCCGGTCGAGCCAGCACCTGCACCTGCACCTGCACCTGCACCTGCACCTGCACCAGTACCTGCGCCAGCACCAACGCCCGCCCCGGTACCTGTGGTGGTGCCCGCGCCAGCGCCGGTCAAGGCCGAGCCTGTGAAGAAGGCCGCACCGGTGAAAAAGGTCGACACCAAGAAACCGGAGACGAAGAAAGCCGAGGTGAAGAAGCCTGTGGCCAAGAAACCGGTCGAAACCAAGAAACCGGTCGAACCGAAAAACAAGACAGAAGCGAAAAAGCCTGCAGTACAGCCGTAGGTTTCACACCCTCGCCGTCGCCTTTCCCACAGGGCGGCGGCGAGCCTTCAACGTGCTATTGCTGCACCCTGGTCACCGACAGCACTGCGCTTAATACTGACTTAATCGACTTTATCGATATTTCAAAGCGAGATTTTCCGCTTTAATTCGATAGGTGAGTCAGTCATCTTGAGCGCAGTTCTTACAGGGTCCAGGCACATGCAGCTACGTAATTCCACTTCTCGCTATGGCTGGGTCAGCATCGTTCTGCACTGGGGCGTCGCGCTGACCGTGTTCGGGCTTTTCGCCCTGGGGCTGTGGATGGTTGGCCTGGGCTATTACGACCCATGGCGCAAGGCCGGCCCCGACCTGCACAAGAGCATCGGTCTGGTGCTGTTCTTCTTCATGTTGCTGCGCGTGGTCTGGCGCTTCATCAGCCCGCCGCCGCCCGCTACGCCTAATCAAGGCAAGCTCACCCGCACTGCGGCTCATCTGGGCCACCTGTTTCTCTATGTGGACCTGTTCCTGGTGATGAGCGCCGGTTACCTGATCTCGACGGCCGACGGCGTGGGGATTCCCGTGTTCGGACTGTTCGAGATTCCGGCATTGGTCAGTGGGTTGCCCGATCAGGCGGAAACCGCCGGTACCGTGCATTTCTACCTGGCCTGGGTATTGGTGATATTCGCCGTATTGCATGGCCTCGCCGCATTGAAACACCACTTCATCGATCGTGATGCAACCCTCATCCGTATGCTGGGTCGCAAAGTTTGACCGCCGTACCTATCAATTTTCCAGAGGAATGCTTTCTATGCTGAAAAAGACTCTTGCCGCACTCGCCATTGGCTCTGCCTTGTTCACCGCAGGTCAGGCCATGGCCGCCGACTACAAGATCGACAAGGAAGGCCAGCACGCTTTCGTCGACTTCAAGATCAGCCACCTGGGCTACAGCTTCATCACCGGTACCTTCAAGGACTTCGATGGCTCGTTCAGCTTCGATGCAGCCAAGCCTGAAGACTCGAAGATCGACGTGACCTTGAAGACCGCCAGCGTGTTCACCAACCACGCCGAACGCGACAAGCACATCAGCAGCAAGGACTTCCTGGACGTCGCCGCGTTTCCCGAGGCTACCTTCAAGTCCACAAGCGTCAAGCCGACCGGCAAAAGCGCCGATGGCAAGACCACTGCTGACGTGACTGGCGATCTGACCCTGCACGGCGTGACCAAGCCAGTCGTGATCAAGGCCACCTTCCTGGGTGAAGGCAAGGATCCATGGGGCGGCTACCGTGCCGGTTTCGAAGGCACCACGTCGATCAACCGCAAGGACTTCGCGCCCAAGTCGATGGACCTGGGTCCACAGTCGGACACCGTCGAGCTGTACTTCACGTTTGAAGGCGTGAAAGCGAAGTAAGTTATTCGCTGACACAAAAAAACGCCGCAGCCTGTGAGGGCTGCGGCGTTTTTTTGTGTCAGGCATGGAGCAGTGCTGAAACCTTCGCGGGCAGAGCCCGCTCCCACAGGGCGGCGGGCCTGCCTACCTCATGCTCAGCCTTCGCGGTTACGCGTCAGCAGCGCAGGCTTTTCACCCCGTGGCCGGCTTGGCAATTGCTCCAGCTGCTCGGCAGTCGGGAAACGATCGATCTTCGATTCCTTGTGCACGATTACCGGTTGGCTCAGGTTGCGCGAGTCAGCTACCACCGGTTCCTGGCGTGGCTGCTCGTCACGCGCCGGGCGGCGGTTGCGCGGATTGCTTTCGCGACGGGGCTGGCCGTCACGCGCGCCACCCCCGTTGCTGCGCGGGCCACGCTTGGCACCAGCGTTGTCACCGGTGCCAGCGGGACGCGCGGCGCCACCGCTGCGCGGCGCACCACCGGCAGGACGACCCTGGCGAGGCGCGGCTGCAGGCGCGGCAGCACCGGCCGGAGCCGAAGCGCCCGGACGACGACCGCGGCCCTGGTTCTTGCCCTGATAGGGGCTGACGTAATCCGCACGGTTGCCGAAGTTGTCCACTTCGTCATCGAGGAATTCGTCCGGCGCACGGTTGGCGGAAACAGTCGATTCTACGGCCGGGCGCGCAGCTTGGGGCTGGCGTGGCTTCTGGTCACGGGGTTGGCGTTCAGAACGCGCCCCGGCGGGCTTTTCCTTGCCTTTGTCCTTCCCTTTGTCCTTGCGTCCACCACCGGCATTGCTGCTGCCGTCGCCGCGTGGCGCGCGAGCGCCGCGGGCATTGTTGGCCTGAGGGCGTTCACGCACCTCGGGTTTTTCCGCTTCCACGGTGCTGGCATCGAACCCCATCAGATCACCGTCCGGGATCTTTTGCTTGGTCATGCGCTCGATGCTCTTGAGCAGCTTCTCTTCGTCCGGCGCGACCAGCGAGATCGCTTCGCCACTGCGACCGGCACGGCCAGTACGGCCAATGCGGTGCACGTAGTCTTCGTCGACGTTGGGCAGCTCGAAGTTGACCACGTGGGGCAACTGGTCGATGTCCAGGCCACGGGCAGCGATGTCGGTGGCAACCATGATGCGTACGGCGCCGGCCTTGAAGTCGGCCAGGGCCTTGGTGCGTGCGTTCTGGCTCTTGTTGCCGTGGATGGCCACAGCGCTCAGGCCATGCTTCTCCAGGTACTCGGCCAGGCGGTTGGCGCCGTGCTTGGTACGGGTGAACACCAGCACCTGCTCCCATGCGCCCTGAGTGATCAGGTGCGCCAGCAGCGAGCGCTTGTGGCTCGAGGCCAGGCGATAGACGCGCTGCTCGATGCGCTCGACCGTGGTATTGGGCGGCGTGACTTCGATGCGCTCGGGGTTGTGCAGCAGCTTGCCGGCGAGGTCGGTGATGTCCTTGGAGAACGTCGCCGAGAACAGCAGGTTCTGACGCTTGGACGGCAGGCGCGAGAGCACTTTCTTGACGTCGTGCACGAAGCCCATGTCGAGCATGCGGTCGGCTTCGTCGAGCACGAGGATTTCAACGTGGGACAGATCGACACTGCCCTGGCCACACAGGTCGAGCAGACGACCGGGGCAGGCCACCAGCACATCGACACCGCGGGACATGGCCTGAACCTGCGGGTTCATGCCGACACCGCCGAAGATACAGGCGCTGACGAATTTCAGGTCGCGGGCGTAGGTCTTGAAGCTGTCGTGAACCTGGGCGGCGAGCTCGCGCGTCGGGGTCAGGACCAGCACGCGCGGTTGGCGCGGGCCGTGACGTTGGGATTTGTCCGGGTGACCACCTGGGAACAGCCGTTCCAGAATCGGAAGGGCGAAACCGCCGGTCTTACCTGTACCTGTCTGAGCGGCAACCATCAGGTCGCGGCCTTGCAACACGGCGGGAATGGCCCGCTGTTGCACCGGTGTGGGCTGGGTGTAGCCCGCTGCCTCGATGGCGCGGACTAGAGCCTCGGAGAGACCGAGGGAAGCAAAGGACATGAGTAATCCTGTTCTAGTAGGGGCTTATGCCCGAGGGATAATCTTGCCTGGCGCGACGGGTGTGTGATGACACTGTCGCGTCCGGTCCTGCTGGGGTTGCAAAGGGGGCTTCACGAAGCGATGCGCGGGCGCAAGCCCAGCTGGCAGGTGCTTCGAGAGGCCTTGGCAAGGCCGAGCGGCCGGACGTAAGCCTGGCACAAGGGCCGAGTATAACAGAGCAATCACATTGCGCTGCTTTCACGCTGCCCAGCGGTGCTCGCGGGCGGTTGCCGCAGTATCTGCGGCGCAGCGGAAGGTAGCGTTTTACCACTCATTGGCGCGTCGGCATAGCGTGCCAGCAACTGCGTGTAGGCCGGCTCCTGTTTGAACCGGCGCAGTTCCGCGGCGAAGCGCTGCACCAGCAGGTCCATCCCGGCGCCGCGGCGTACCGCCAGAAACTGCGGATTGCTGCCGATCTCCATGGGCAGGCGACTGACCCGCTGCTCCATGCCCAGACGCTTGACGGTGTATTCGCCCACCCGGCGGTCGGTGATCAGCAGGTCGATGCGTGCCTTGGCCAGCTTGCCGAAGTTGGCTTCCTGGCTGGGTCCGCTCTCGCGGATCACGCCAGGCGCCTGGGCGAACTCGTCACCGTAGTCGTACCCCGCCGTTATGCCCACGGTCAGCCCCTTGAGGTCGGCCATGCTCTGCACTGGGTGAGGGCGATCGTTGGCCTGGTAGAACACCCATTCCACCTCCGACAGCGGCTCCCTGGGATAGAACAGGCTGGCATCGCGTTCGTTGGTCTGGAAAATATCGAGGATGCCGTCGGCCTGGCCTTGATCGAGCATGGCCAGGCAGCGTTTCCACGGCAGGAATTGCCACTGCACTTGAATGCCCAGGCGCTCGAAGATCAGCGCGGTGATGTCGTAGTCGATTCCCTGCGCCTTACCGTTTTCCTCGAAGGCGTAGGGCGCCCATGAATCGGTGACGATGCGCAGCGTTTCGCCGTGGGCCTGCAGGCACCAGCAAAGGAGAAGCGCAGAGGGCAACGAGCGGAGGATGGCAACCATGGGCCGGAGATTACGACGGCTGGCTCCGCTTGAAAAGGTCTGCGCCGGGCTTTCAGGACTTTTGCCGGCTCGTCAGGTGCTGATAGATGGAGCTGCGGCGGCGGCCCAGCAGTAAACGAACGCCGGGATGCCCCAGCCACTGTTCCAGTTGCCGCGGCTGCAGCGGCGTGCGCATGCGCCGCTCGACGTTGTCCTGAGCCTTTTCCCACCAGACGGGCGCGCAGGCCTGATCGAACTCGTTGGCATGGGGATAGCAGCCATACAGCACTTCGCGCACGAACTGCCGCTGATGACCGGGCAGCAGCAGGGTCACGGCCTTGAACAGCAGGCGTTGCGCAGCGGGCGGACGCGGCAACTGGGCGGTGACCTGCCGGGTATCGTCCAGCGCAGCAGGATCGAGCGGCACGTTTTGGTGCTTGCGCAGCCACGCCATGACCTTGGCCCGGAACAGCTGCTTGCGGCTCCAGTAATGGTGGATCAGGTCAGGGCATTCACGCAGGGCGTAGTGCCGGTAGGCGGCGATGCCCAGGCAGAACTCCTCCAGGATGTAGGCACCCTGGGCCCGCGGGTACAGGTCGTCCATCAGCTCGATCGAGCGCTCGAGCAGGCAGGCATCGTCGGCGTGCAGGCCGATCACCCCGGAGTTGATCAAAGGCATCTGGTCATCGGCCAGGCCGCGCGCCTGCAGTTCTTCGCTCAATGCGGTGTACAGCACGCTTTCGCGGCAGTCGCCATAGCGGATACCGATCGCGTTGCACAGCAGGCTCCCCGGCGCGATACGCTCGAACAGCGCCAGCGGCGACTGATGGAAAAAGGTATCGGTGTCGATCAGCAGAGCGACTTCGGATTCGCGCAGCACTTCGAGCAGCGCCATGTGCTTGATGCGGAAGTGGTAACCGTGCGGTTGCATCCACGCCTTGCGGGTGGCCGCGTCGAAATTGCGCACGCGTACCGGCAGGTCGCCGTAGGGCGCGGGGTCGTCGGTGAACACCTGGATATCGATGCGGTGACCGGGCGTTTCCCGTAGACGCGCCAGGGCGCTGCAGATGCTGAAGATGGCTTCCCGGTGATAGGTGTCGGCACCGAACACGAGGTAGACCAGTTGCGGGCGAGAAGAGCGGGTTTGAGTGACCATGGACCTGATTCTGATTCTGATGCTGATGAACGACGAAAAAAGGCCCCGGCAATGTGCCGAGGCCCTGTGGCCGCCTGAGAAGACTCAGCTGCTGAGTTTCAGATTGTTCCATACGGCCAGGCTGGGTTCTGCCTGGTTAAGGGTATAGAAGTGCAGACCTGGTGCGCCGCCCTGCAACAAACGCTCACACATCTGCGTGATCACTTGCTCGCCGAACGCCTGGATGCTTTTCACGTCATCGCCGTAGGCTTCCAGCTGCTTGCGCACCCAGCGCGGGATTTCTGCGCCGCAGGCGTCGGAGAAACGCGCCAGCTTGCTGTAGTTGGTGATCGGCATGATGCCGGGCACGATCGGAATGTTCACGCCCAGCTTCTGCACACGCTCGACGAAGTAGAAGTAGCTGTCGGCGTTGAAGAAGTACTGAGTGATTGCGCTGCTGGCGCCGGCGTTGGCCTTGCGCGCGAAGTTGACCAGGTCATCTTCGAAATTGCGCGCCTGCGGATGCATCTCCGGGTAGGCCGCCACTTCGATGTGGAAATGGTC
This sequence comes from Pseudomonas sp. CFBP 13602, assembly GCF_014842725.1. Lineage (NCBI taxonomy): Bacteria > Pseudomonadati > Pseudomonadota > Gammaproteobacteria > Pseudomonadales > Pseudomonadaceae > Pseudomonas > Pseudomonas sp. CFBP 13602. The sequence continues at coordinate 163,038 of NZ_JACYVT010000004.1, forward strand.
GCCGGTTTCGGCGCGAATGAACTCGACCAGGTCGTTGGCATGGCGCAGCTCGCCGCTGGACATGCCCATGCCCGAAGGCAGGTCGCCGCGCAGGGCAACGATGCGCTTGATGCCGGCCGCTTTGTACTGGTCAAGCAGACCACGCAGGTCCTGCTTGCTGTCGCCCACGCACGACAGGTGCGGAGCGGCGGGAACATTGACTTCGTTTTCCAGCTGCAGAACGGTGTTCAGCGTACGGTCGCGGGTCGAACCGCCGGCGCCGTAGGTGCAGGAAAAGAAATCGGGTTTGTAGGCAGCCAACTGGCGGGCAACGCCCATCAGCTTTTCATGCCCGGCATCGGTCTTGGTCGGAAAGAACTCGAAGCTTAAGGGACGATCTTGAGACATGGCAGTTTCTCGGTAAACCCATCGAGCGGGCCAGGGTTGGCTGGCCCGCCGTATCAACGGTGCAGAAGCTTAGTAGCGATAGGCTTCTGGCTTGAACGGACCTTCGACGGTGACGCCGATGTAGTCGGCCTGCTGCTGGGTCAGCTGGGTGACCACGCCGCCGAAACCGCGGACCATTTCCAGGGCCACTTCCTCGTCGAGTTTCTTCGGCAGCACTTCGACGGTCAGGCGCGCAGCCTTGCCGTTGGCGTCCAGGTCGGCGTATTTCTGCTCGAACAGGAAGATCTGCGCCAGCACCTGGTTGGCGAACGAGCCGTCCATGATGCGGCTTGGGTGACCAGTGGCATTGCCCAGGTTAACCAGACGGCCTTCGGCCAGCAGGATCAGGTAGTCGTCGTTCTGCGCGTCGAAACTGCCGGCACCGGTGCGGTGGATCTTGTGCACCTGCGGCTTCACCTCTTCCCATGCCCAGTTCTTGCGCATGAAAGCGGTGTCGATTTCGTTGTCGAAGTGCCCGATGTTGCAAACCACGGCACGCTTCTTCAGCGCCTTGAGCATGTTGGCATCGCAGACGTTGACGTTACCGGTGGTGGTGACGATCAGGTCGATCTTGCCCAGCAGGGCCTTGTCGATGCTCGCTTCGGTGCCGTCGTTGATGCCGTCGATGAATGGCGAAACCAGCTCGTAGCCATCCATGCAGGCCTGCATGGCGCAGATCGGGTCGACTTCGGAAACCTTGACGATCATGCCTTCCTGACGCAGCGACTGGGCCGAGCCCTTGCCCACGTCACCGTAGCCGATCACCAGCGCCTGCTTGCCCGACAGCAGGTGGTCGGTGCCGCGCTTGATGGCGTCGTTGAGGCTGTGACGGCAGCCGTACTTGTTGTCGTTCTTGCTCTTGGTCACCGAGTCGTTGACGTTGATGGCCGGGATCTTCAGTTCGCCCTTGGCCAGCATGTCCAGCAGGCGGTGTACGCCGGTGGTGGTTTCTTCGGTCACGCCGTGGACCTTGTCCAGCATGGCCGGGTATTTTTTGTGCAGGATTTCGGTCAGGTCGCCGCCGTCGTCCAGGATCATGTTGGCATCCCATGGCTGGCCGTCCTTGAGGATGGTCTGCTCGATGCACCACTCGTATTCTTCCTCGGTTTCACCTTTCCAGGCGAACACCGGGATACCAGCGGCAGCGATGGCTGCAGCGGCCTGGTCCTGGGTAGAGAAGATGTTGCACGAGGACCAGCGCACTTCGGCACCCAGGGCGACCAGGGTCTCGATCAGCACGGCGGTCTGGATGGTCATGTGGATGCAGCCCAGGATCTTCGCGCCCTGGAGCGGCAGCTGGCCGGCATATTTGCGGCGCAGGCCCATCAGTGCCGGCATCTCCGACTCGGCAATGATGGTTTCGCGACGGCCCCAGGCAGCCAGGGAGATGTCGGCGACTTTGAAATCGGAAAAACCAGCAGGCGTAAGTACAGCGCTCATTAAGAGCCTCCATTCGTAAGGTTCGAATGGGCGCCGTTGTGTGCGTTTGGCGTCCCCAGGCAAGGCCTGAAAGGACAACGCCCCATCCGAGCCTGACAGGTCGAGCCTGCTGCAGCGCCCCTCGGACGGGTGGCGGGAACGGCCGGGAGTGAAAAGGGCCGTTGGGTGAATCGGTGGCGATTATATAGCGATGTGCCCAGCTGCCAAAGTATTTCTGACGATCAGCGCCGGATCGATAATGGTATTCATAGGCAAAGCTCAATGGAGCCGGGCGGCGCGGTCTGCCATGATTCGAACCACTTAAGGTGAAGAACAGAGGAGCCAGCATGAATTTTCATACGCGCAAATGGGTAAAACCTGAAGACCTCAACCCCAACGGCACCTTGTTCGGTGGCAGCCTGCTGCGCTGGATCGACGAGGAAGCGGCCATCTACGCCATCGTCCAATTGGGCAACCAGCGCGTGGTGACCAAGTACATCTCCGAGATCAACTTCGTCAGCGCTTCGCGCCAGGGCGACATCATCGAGTTGGGTATCACCGCGACCGAATTCGGGCGGACCTCCATCACCCTGACCTGCGAGGTGCGCAACAAGATCACCCGCAAGAGCATCCTCACCGTGGACAAGCTGGTATTCGTCAACCTCGGCGAAGATGGCCTGCCAGCGCCTCACGGACGCAGCGAAATCCGCTACATCAAGGATCAGTTCGACACCGTCGGCTGAGCCCTTGAGGGTTACCGAAGGTCGGGGCCCAGGCCGCGTATTGCCTGGCTTCTGGCCGACCGGTGGCGTTGCTGGCAGCCCGGTATTTCTGTACTGTACATAAAAACAGTATCGGGAAATTTCATGCAATTGATCGATAAGCTCAGCATCCTCGCCGACGCCGCCAAGTACGATGCCTCGTGCGCCAGCAGCGGTGCGCCCAAGCGCAGCTCGGAAGGCAAGGGCGGGCTGGGCTCGACCAATGGCATGGGCATCTGCCACAGCTACACGCCGGACGGCCGCTGTGTATCGCTGCTCAAGATCCTGTTGACCAACTTCTGCCTGTTCGACTGCCAGTATTGCGTCAACCGCCGCTCCAGTGACGTGCCGCGGGCGCGCTTCACGCCCGAGGAAGTGGTGCGGCTGACGGTGGATTTCTATCGCCGCAACTGCATCAGCGGGCTGTTCCTGAGCTCGGGCATCATTCGCTCGGCCGACTACACCATGGAGCAGTTGATTCGCGTCGCACGCCTGCTGCGCGAGGAACATCAGTTTCGCGGTTATATCCACCTCAAGACCATTCCCGAAGCGGACCCGGCGCTGATCGCCGAAGCCGGTCGCTATGCCGATCGCTTGAGCGTCAACATCGAGCTGCCCACCGATGCCAGCCTGCAGACCCTCGCCCCGGAAAAAGACGTCGCTTCGATCAAGAAAGCCATGAGCACCATCTACACCGGTCAGCAGACCGTGCTCAACGAGCCGCGTGCGCCGCGTTTCACACCGGCCGGGCAGAGCACGCAGATGATCGTCGGTGCCGACCAGACCGATGACAGCACCATCCTGCACAGCGCCGAGTCGCTGTACGGCAACTTCGGCCTGAAGCGGGTCTACTATTCGGCGTTCAGCCCCATTCCCAACAGCCCCAAGAGCGTGCCGCTGGCAGCACCGCCGCTGATGCGCGAGCACCGCCTCTACCAGGCCGACTTCCTGCTGCGCAGCTATGGCTACAAGGCGGACGAATTGCTGTCCGGTCCGGGCGACCTGGCGCTGGACATCGACCCGAAACTGGCCTGGGCCCTGGAAAACCGAAGCGTTTTCCCATTGGACCTGAACCGTGCCGAACCCGCGCTGATTGCGCGCATACCCGGTATTGGCCTGCGTACCACCAAGCGCCTGGTAGAGCTACGCCGGCAGCGGCGGATTCGCTATGAAGACCTGACTCGCCTGCGCTGCGTGCTGGCCAAGGCCAAGCCGTTCTTCATCACCAGCGATTACCATCCACAACAGGCAGAAATCTCCACCCTGTTGCTGCGCGACCAGCTGCGTGATCGCCCGCAACCCCAGCAGTTGGGGCTGTGGGGATGATATGCCTGGATTGCGACGACCTGTTCGCGACCTGGCGGCAACAGGCGCGCTGGCTGCTCAGCCATCAGATCGATCCGAGTCATGTGGGCTGGAACACCGTGGCGGACCTGTTCGCCACGGACGAGCACTACCCGGCGGAAGTCGGGCCATTCCAGGCGCGCATTCCCCTGGCCCTCATCGAGCTTCTTGAAAGCGCAGCACAGTACCGCGGCGAGCAACGCTGGAGCCTGTTGTACGAGGTGCTCTGGCGCGTCAGTCACGGCGATCGCACGGCCATGCTGGCGGGTGATCGCCTGGGCAGTGAACTGCACCGGCGCATCAAGCAGGTGCGACGCGAAAGCCACCATCTGCATGCCTTCCTGCGTTTCGTCGAGCTGCCGGCGGCGGCCGAGGGGCCACCGGGCCCCGAGTACGTGGCCTGGCATGAGCCGGCCCACGATATTCTGGCCCTCGCCAGCGAGCATTTCATCGGCCGCATGGGGCGCAGTCGCTGGCTGATCGCAACGCCGCAGGACGGGGTCTATTACGACGGCGTGCAGTTGATCCACGAACGGCAGTGCCCGCTGGAATGGCAACAGCTGGCGCAGCAGGCGCACGACCCGCAAGGCGAGCTGTGGCTGACCTACTACAGCCACATCTTCAATCCTGCGCGCCTGAACCCCAAGGTCATGCAGGGCCACCTGCCCACCCGCTTCTGGAAGAATCTGCCTGAAGGGGCATTGATTCCCGGCCTGATCAGCGATGCGCGCACCGGCAAGCAGCGCGATGGCCAGGCCAGCGACATCGGCAAGCGCCAGGGCAAACGCATCGGCCGTTCGGTTTAGCGCACAACTGGCTAGACCGATTGCAGGTGCACTTCGCCCAGTGCGCTGCCCAGTGGGCCGAAGCTGCGCTCGATCATTTCCCGACGACCTGCGGCATCGACGATGACCACGGTGCTGGCCCGCGTCCCGTAGCTGGCCCCGGTAATGAATACGCTCGAGAGCAACCGCTCGGTGGCCAGGCCCACGCCGGTGTCGGGCAATGCATGCTCGGGCGCCTGGGCCGGGTCGGCCAGCAGGTCCAGCAGCGCATGGGGCTGGCTGCCCAATGCTTCCAGCCCCTGACGGGCTTTCACCAGCTTGGGCCATGGCGTATCAAGCCCGGCATTGGACAACCCATAGGTGCCCGCCGACAGATACTGCGGCGCGGCCGCGGCCGAGTGCAGGTAGCACAGGCGCTGGCCATCGCCGAGCAGCAGATTGAATCCGGCATATTCGTCCAGGCGGTCCATGACACTCTGCAGGTACTCGTCGATCGACCCTGTGCCGGTAAGAAAGCCTGCGACCAGATCACCTCTGGAGCGCCGAGCGGGCGGCTGGCCAGGTCGGCGGATATTGGTCAGGGCGGCGATGCGCTGCTCGGGCCCGATGCCCAGCCAGGTACCGCCGGCTTCCAGATCCCGCCCGGCGTGAACGCCAGGGTGTTCCCGCCACGGGGACAGGGGCGCCGTGGGCCGTGCATGGAATTCGTCACGGTTGCCCGCCAGCACCAGCGGGTGGGCGGCGCCGGGCTGCCAGGTGAAAACGATCAGGCACATACGTGGAAATCCTTGTAGTTTGGCTTCACTCTACCGATCCCCGGCGCGCCTATCCATCGCTGCAAGGTGGAGCGTGGGGCACCGGTTCCGGTACCATGCCGAACTGTTTACGGGGGCAACCATGGAATTCGCGCTGTATCTACTGCTCGGTGCCTGCGCTGGCGTGCTGGCCGGCCTGTTCGGCGTGGGCGGCGGTATCATCATCGTGCCAGTGCTGGTGTTCAGCTTCACCTTGCAGGGCTTCGATGCCTCGGTACTGACGCACCTGGCGGTGGGCACCTCGCTGGCCACCATCGTGTTCACCTCGATCAATGCCATTCGTGCCCACCACCGGATGAAAGCGGTGCAGTGGCCAGTGGTCGGCTGGATGACCCTGGGTATCGTGGTAGGCGCAGGCATCGGCGCGTTCACCGCGTCGCTGATCCAAGGCCCGCACCTGCAGAAAATCATCGGCGTGTTCGCGGTGCTGGTGTCCGTGCAGATGGCACTGGACTTCAAGCCCAAGGCCACCCGCCAGGTACCCGGCAAACTGGGTCTGGGCGTGGCCGGCACAGTGATCGGTTGGGCTTCGGCCATATTCGGTATCGGTGGCGGCTCGTTGACCGTGCCGTTCCTGACCTGGCGCAGTGTGTCCATGCAGCAGGCCGTCGCGACGTCCTCGGCGGTCGGCCTGCCGATCGCCCTGTTCAGCGCGACAAGTTTCATGGTGCTGGGCTGGCACGAGCCGGGCCTGCCAGCGCATAGTTTCGGATTCGTCTACCTGCCGGCCTTGGCGGGCATCGCCATCACCAGCATGTTTTTCGCCAAATACGGGGCACGCCTGGCGCACAAGTTATCGCCACGTGTGCTCAAACGCCTGTTCGCCGCGCTGCTGTTCAGCGTCGGCATGAGTTTTTTGCTTAGCTGAGGAATCGCAATGCTGCCTTACCCGCAGATCGACCCGGTGGCCCTGGCCATCGGACCGCTGAAAATCCACTGGTACGGCTTGATGTACCTGGTGGGCATTGGTGGCGCCTGGTTGCTGGCTTCGCGCCGGCTCAACGGTTTCGACCCGACCTGGACCAAGGAAAAGCTCTCGGACCTGGTGTTCTGGTGCGCAATGGGGGTGATCGTCGGCGGCCGCCTCGGCTACGTGCTGTTCTACGACCTGGAGCAATACATCGCCAACCCGACTTTGATATTCGAGGTGTGGAAGGGCGGCATGTCGTTCCATGGCGGGCTGCTGGGCGTGATGCTGGCGACCTGGTGGTTCGGCAGGAAGAACGACAAATCGTTCTTCCAACTGATGGACTTCATCGCGCCGCTGGTGCCGATAGGGCTGGGCGCCGGGCGTATTGGCAACTTCATCAACGCCGAGCTGTGGGGCAAGGCCACCGACGTACCATGGGCGATGATCTTTCCGCCTTTCAGCGATCCGGCGCAGTTGCCCCGTCACCCCTCGCAGCTCTATCAGTTTGCCCTGGAAGGCGTCGCGCTGTTCATCATCCTCTGGCTGTTCTCGCGCAAACCGCGGCCGACCATGGCGGTATCGGGCATGTTCGCGCTGTTCTACGGGATCTTCCGTTTCATCGTCGAATTCGTCCGTGTGCCCGATGCGCAGCTGGGCTACCTGGCGTGGGGCTGGCTGACCATGGGACAGGTGCTGTGTCTGCCGATGATCCTGGGCGGCCTGGGGTTGATCTGGTGGGCCTACCACCGCACGCCGGCGGCTTCACGTCCGGCCGTTTGATTCTTTTTGCCTGGGCGTGACTGCGGTTGCGCCCTGAACGATGCAGGTAAGTCATGAAGCAATATCTGGAACTGGTCGCCCACGTCATCAAGAACGGCACCTTGCAAAGCAACCGCACCGGCGTGCGCACCATCAGTTTCCCGGGTGCCATGCTGCGGTTCGACCTGCAGGAAGGCTTTCCGGCGATCACTACCCGGCGGCTGGCGTTCAAGTCGGCCATCGGCGAAATGGTCGGTTTTCTGCGCGGGGTCAACAATGCCGCCGAATTCCGCGCCCTTGGCTGCAAGGTCTGGGACCAGAACGCCAACGAGAACGCTCAATGGCTGGCCAACCCGTTCCGCCAGGGTGAAGACGACCTGGGCGAGATCTATGGTGTGCAGTGGCGCCAGTGGCCGGCTTACAAGCGCATCGCCCTGAGCAACCCGGCGGCAATCGAGCTGGCCACCAGCCAGGGATATCTGCAGATTGCCCAGGCCGAAGAAAACGGCGAAGGCTTTGTGGTGCTGTACAAGGCCATCGACCAGATTCGCCAATGCGTCGACACCATCATCAAGGACCCCGGCAGCCGGCGAATCCTGTTCCACGGCTGGAACTGCGCCCAGCTCGATGAAATGGCGCTGCCGCCATGCCACTTGCTGTACCAGTTCCACCCCAACCCGGAAACCCGCGAGATCTCGCTGACGTTGTACATCCGCTCCAATGACCTGGGTCTGGGCACGCCGTTCAACCTCACCGAAGGCGCCGCGCTGCTGTCCCTGGTCGGTCGCCTGACGGGCTACACGCCACGCTGGTTCACCTACTTCATCGGCGACGCCCATGTGTACGAAAACCACCTGGACATGCTCAACGAGCAGATGAAACGCGAGCCGCTGCCGGCCCCCAAGCTGGTGATCTCCGACCGCGTGCCCGAGTTCGCCAAGACTGGCGTGTACCAACCGGAGTGGCTGGAGCTGATCGAACCCAGCGACTTTACCTTGGAAGGGTACGAACACCACGCACCACTGACTGCACCGATGGCGGTGTGATCGGTCTCCACTGAAGGCGAGAACCCCCCTGGAATCGGTCTGGCGGCGGGCAAGACTTGGCTGCAGGAGGCGTGACGTACCGCAGCAATTTCGGCGTTCGCGACAAGTCAGGTCCCAACCCTACCAATCGGCCGAATAGGCCAGGCTCAGCGTTCGCCCTTGCGCATTTGCATAAGGCGCGGTGGCATTGGCTTGGGTAAGCAGCGTCTGGTATTTCGTGTTAGTCGCGTTGTAAACGCCTGCTTCCAGACGGCCGACCGGGAGTGCAACGCCGCCTATCAGATCCATCGTCAGATAGCCCTTGGTTCTGCGACCGTTGTGGTCTCGCGCAGCGGCGCCATAGCTGCTGAGTCGCATGGCTTGGGCGCGCAGGTCGTAGGTGCTTGATTGATAGCTGACATACGCGGTGGTTTTGGGCGGTGCAATCCGGGTAGCGGGAAGGTCCAGCCACTTACCTCGCTGGTATGTCTCGCCTTTTGTCCAGGCGTAGGTGCCGCCCGCTCTCCATTGTTCGTTGAGTGAGTGGTCAACACTCATTTCAAAGCCTCGCACACGTTCACGTTGGTTGATCAGCCGCAGTACGCGTGCTTGGGCATCGTAGAACTGCGTAACATCCGATGTGTTCTGATAAGCGCTTACGCGGCCTTGCCAGTTGCTCCAATCACCTCGCCAGCCCAGCTCGTAGCTATCGACCTTTATGGCTTGGGCGTTGAGAGTTTGGATATCGAAGCTGCTGGTGACGTCCCGCATGAAACGCTGAATATCAGGCAAAGAGAATCCCTGACTGAAATTCGTAAAAACGTTCTGTTGATCAGTGAGCTGATACACCATACCCAGATTGTAGAGCGTGGCGTTGTAATCAAGCGTGTCCCCGGGGAGTACAGCGCGCTGGCCGGTTTGAACGATCTCGCCATAGGCAATGCTGTCCGCTATCTCGCTATTGATCCGCTCGTGTCTAACGCCCCCTCGAAGCGTCCAGTCGCCCCAATACCATGCGGACTGGGCAAATAGCGCGCGTGTCTGAGTAGTCAAGTCAGGCCCCAATTCGTAACGAATTCCAGTTTTTCGATAGGTCAGCCCATCCACCAGGTAGTGGTCGCCACGTTGACGTGCGTGTTCGTTGCTATAGTCCGCACCCCACACAAGATCTCCGCTACTGGCGCCGATGCCGGGAAGCTCGGTTTCCACTGCCGCGCGAAGGCCGTATACATTCTGCGTGCTGGTGGTGCTGGCAACGCCGGCGTGTCCGCGTTTGCGGTCGGGGAAAAAACGCGCATCGGCCTTACGCCAATAGGTTTCGAGTTGCACTGTCTGGCCGTAAAAGTCCCCCTCTCTGTAGTTCAGATTGATCGCTTGATTATGCGTGTAAGGCTGTTCCTTCAGATACAGCCCCTTCACAGCTACTGGACGGGTCTTGTTTCGAGGGTCTTTGGTGTAGTCAGTGTCCTGACGGTCCTTATAGTCCTGCAGAGACAGGGTCAGATTACGGTCTTCCCCCAAAGCAAGTCCCCACCGGGTCTGCAGGTCATAGGTTTGAGTGTCCATGCTGCTACCCTGCGACGTGTCTTGAGGTATACGCGCGTGGCTTGCATCGTATTGATCGTTGCGCTGAATGAGATTGCCAGAGCCATACCAGTCCAGCGGACCGTGCCGGCCAGTTGCGCTCTGGAAGAATTCATAGGCGAGCCCTCCACGATGTAGGGTATCGGGAGATGTCAGTCCGATTTTACTGTGCAGCAATAAATCGGCATCAGAGTTGCGTTTGGTGATGATATTGATGATGCCACCTGACGCACCTGCGCCGTAGATACTGGTCGCTCCAGATATGACTTCGATACGCTCTATGCTGTTGGGAGCAATACTGTTCAGCTGTCGGAAATTGTCTCTAGTAGCATTCTGGGAAACCCCGTCAATCAAGACCAACATGTTCCTTCCCCGAAGCGTTTGGCCAAAATTGCTCATGCCACCGCTAGAAGGCGAAAGGCTGGGTACAAGCTGACCAAGCACATCCGAAAGGCGGCGACCGGTGCCTGCCTGTTGTCTGATCTGGTACTCATCGATCACTTGGATCGAGCCTGGAATCGAAGCGATGCTCGCCTGTGTTCTGGTGGCTGAGACCACACTGGCGTCAAGACTCAGGAAGGCCTCTTTTTCCATTTCACTGGCGCGCGAGTCCGTGCACAGAGTCAGTATCGTCAAAAGCCAGACAGGTCTAATCGTGTAGGGCATACAAAGTCCTTTTAGTTGGAAACTAGGAGATACTGCGTGGCGCGCCAGTCCTTTTGCGCATGAGCCGAATGGCTATGGCCGCTGCAACATAGGTTGCAGCCACGATCCAAAAACTTTGAGCGAGGGGCATCCATGCCAGCGTTGAAGCGCCCAAGGCGATGCCCAACAGCGACCCTGCCTTGGCTGCACTATTACCAAGCGCCATCACGAATCCACGCTGGGTTGAATCGATTGTCTGAGCAATAATTGCGTAAGTGACAGGCAGCAAAGCTCCTTGCCATACGCCCCAAACCAAACGTGTTATCAAGAAACTTAGCCAACCTTGTGCGAATATTGTTATTGCCATAGTAAGTGCACAGAGCCATGCGATACCTTCGATCAGCCTGAGCGTCTGGCTATGTGAATGATGATCAAACAGTTTCCCCCATAATGGCGCGGAGACTGCAAGGGTTGCTGCGCTTGCGGCATAAGTAATTCCAATAAGCCACCCAGGTGCATTCAGTACCTCCAGTACATAAAGTGAGTAGAAAGGCTGAGAGATTACTTTAGCCGCTTGCAAAAAAAACATGACTGATAACAACCCAGCAAGCCACTTTCTATCGAGCCTGATCACAGGCCCTCGTTGGCGGTACCTATAAGCCTGCGGGCGATGGTTGGTCAAGAACGCGCCGCCTATTGCACAGGCTAGGCAAACGTATGCAGCTACACTGCAAATGTGTTTGAAGTCATATTTGTCAATCAACCATCCGCCTACGACTGGACCAACCAAAGAACCGATTGCAGTTGCTGATTGAAGTAAAGCCAATGTTTTGGCTTTGTTAAACTCGTGACAACAACACAAAGCATAGGCCTGTGCGGCTACCAAGAACCCTGCAAGTCCGCCTTGGATGCTACGAGTTATGACCAAAGTTGTCGGGTCTGAGATAAATGCCACTGCGCCTTGGAATATGCTCAGCGCAAGAAGTGCGCGCAAGATCATCGCTTTGTGCCCGACCCGGTCTCCGTAGCGAGCCCATAGCGGGCTCAGCAGCATTGCCGCTACCAAGGGGCCTGCATATACTCCCATTGTGAAGAATGCCAAGTGTTCCTGAGATGCTGGACCTAGAAGAGCTTTTATATGCAAAGGCCAGAAAGGGCCACTCATTTCCAAAGCACCCATCGACAGTGCCTGGATCGCAACGAGGAGAAAAATCGCTTTATGGTCAGCGTGCATTGCTGTGCGTGCGCAGTGGATTGGGTATCCTTTCAACAATATCTTTCGAACTTTCTTCCAGCCGCATGCGCAGAAATGCTTTTGCAGGCCAGTCCTCAAAAAGGATAGCCTGGCGCTCTGCTTCCCAGCGTTGAGCGTCTACTTTTGACCTGAATTGGTAGAACACAGATTCTATTTCCTTAGTCAGGGCATTCCACAGCACAGCATGGGGAATACGCCACTGCCGTGCGCAGAGCAGAGAGAGTTCCCCAATGTGGCACATCAGGGTCGTGTGAATGAATTTGTCTCTCACATGGTTAGAATCATCGAACAGTGTCATGTGAGGGTCATGCAGTTGAATATTCAAAGCATGTTTATTGAATGCCTGACGATCTATTCGGATGTCACCAAAGTCGCGGATCAGGAGCTTGCTGGGCTGTTGGCCGGTGCCTAATATCACGAAGCTGTTCTGTTGGTGTGCCTCAAACGCGACACCGAAAATCAGATAGAATCCCAGAAGCCCAGGGAGTGCCATTGAAATGTATTCTTTGTAGAATTTCAAAGCGGCGTCAGGCTCATTGGAGTTGTAGCGTAACTCAATCCACTGTTCCAATAACGGCCTGCCAGACGCGTCCATTGCAAATAGGCTGCCCACCGGGATCGCCAGTTCGCCGTCATCAACCAGATCTGCAGGATTGTCTCTGAATATGGCTGCTATATGCCGCGCGCGATCGTCATCCGATTGTGCTGGTTCATATTGGATGCCCACGCGCTCTGGAATGATCTTCAGGTAGTGGATAAGGGTCGGCTCAATTTCGTGCATTTCTTGTAATAGTCTGCTTACTCGTGGTCCCATCCGTACAGAGCGGGGTGAGATTGTTCTCTGCACACTGGTCAGCCTTAGCGAGACTGGAAGTTTTACTAATGGGGCTTTCCTCCTGCCATCTGGTATTACGGTTCTGAATGACATCGTTGGATGGCCCGTAAACGCTGTCACATCGGTAATCACCAGCATATGCTGACGAATTTCATCAGGAAATAAATTCGGGAGTTCCGTAGTCGCTTGCCAGGGGTGAACCGGAATGGGCGTGTAATCATCGGGCTTTAGTTTAAGTTTTATAAGGGCTTGCTTCCACTCTTCAGCCGCTTTTGGAAAACGTTGTTGCCACCACTTTGTATGGCTCTCAACAGGATCCATTGACTCTATGTAACACACGTCAGTGCGCAACGCAGCCAGCATCACCGGAAGTCTAGCTTCGAACTCTGGGGAAAAGTCGATGATCTGAGAGATGTCCAAACCCAGCTTGGTTTTGTAATTTGGATGCCAAGGATGTCCGAGGGTACCCCATTGCTCCAGTAAGGCTGTAGGATTCGAGTTTTGAGGATTTGAGTGGAGCCAGTCCAGCGTGTTTCTATAGCCATCATGCTTGGCGATATTGCTAAGTTGTGATGCCCAACGGCGTTGGAATGCTATGCACAAAATATCATTCGCAAAGCTATCGTTGATTTCGGACTCAATCCTTGCGAAGGTGCAGTTACTGTTATGCACCGTAAGATGATCGTATATTAGTTCCAGAAGATCGGAGGGTAGTTCGACAGGTTTTACCACGCCTTGTACGTTTTCGACCGAAACCTTCCCTGTTATCGTCCAGCTCCCCATGGGCCCTGACTTGAGTGAGTCAAAGCGTATACGACCACGCCCTGAGATAGCCAAGCATGTGGTTCCATCCGCACAGGCACTAAGCGCTGAAGAATCCAGAAGTTTTTCCCGAAACATCGCCTGGATCAAGCGTTGGCAAGAATGTTCCAAGGCGATGGGCGCCGCATTTACTAGATCACTGAGACCTATACCTCGACGTTTAAAAGCTTCCGTATCTAAGGCTTTTATCCAGCGGGATAGAACGGCTTGTTGCGTTCCGATTCGAGCCGACGTCATGGGCACCCTCACATCCTTGAAATGAAGATCAAAGCGTATAGCGTAAAGCAACTCGATAAAACGTAATGATTCCTATTATCACGTAAGGCATTTCCGAAACCTATGCTTTAGGATGCCTTGCGCCATTTCCTTCACAAACGCAGGTTTTTCGTCGGATTAGGTGATGAATGGATAGAGTTGCGTGTCTTCGCAAGGGTCTTTACGGTTTTCAAGACGGGGCGGCGAGCTTTCTGGTCAGGTAACAACATCGAAGTCTGGCATATGCCAGCCCTACAGACTTTCCGACCTTACTCCTTCGACATTTTCATGAAGATATTCATCCCCCCAACGTCAGTCTCGATCTGCTCCCAGCCAAGCCGCCCGTAGTACGCCGACTTTTCCTCGACAGCACATAGATAGACCCGCTCGACACCCTCAGCTTTCGCTTTCTGCATTCCGGCTGTGAGTAATGCCGCCCCGACGCCCTCATTGCGGCTCTCGGCCTCCACCCACAGCGCCGCCAGCCAGGGCGAATACTGCACTCGTTCATCCATGTCCGAAACGATCAGCGATACCGTGCCCATGAACCGCTCACCTGCATGAGCGACCAAAGTGGTGGGAATGGGCTTGGAACGCAGGCTGTCTTCCAGAAGCGTCAGCACATCTTCCAAGGTGTGGCCGTCTTCCTTCCACCAGGCTTGCCACAGCCGCTCGCCCACGATGGCAAGAAAACCAGGTTCAGTGCGCAGATCTGATATTTGAAAGGGGGTTGCGGTGCGATTCATGACAGGTTCTTTTTGTTGGACATGTGCAACGAACCTATAGGCAGGCTTTGCAATAGCGAAACCAGGATTGTTTCAAAACCTTGCTCGCTGATTCAGTTAAGAGATCCGAAAGTCCGCATGCAGCTGTTGCCAATGTTGGCGCAGGATCGCTTGCTGGTTTGGCTTCATGACGCTGGCCGCTAGGGCCTCAGGCCACAGCGTTCGTGCTGCGTCCAGTGTTTTTCGTAGATGAACGAGCACGGGTCGCCAAGGTATTCCAGAGGTCTCGGCCCATCGTTTGAAGTGTTCGAGCGAGACGTCATACCAGGCTTTGGTATCGGCCATGTTCAACGCAAACTGGCTCTCGCCGGGAATAAATACCTTGGTCGCGACGATGTCGTAAGCCGGGGACAGTTCTGCGCTGAAAGTGTCCGGATAGATCAGGCTCCAGTTCTTCAGATGCGCGTCGCCGTTGGCCAGGAGCACATTGACCAGCAAACGCACAGCCATTTGCGTGACATCCCGTTGGCCATGGCGGGTCTGGGTGTAGAGCAATTTGGCGATCTGTTCATAACGGCCGCTGCGGTATTTATCGTGTGCGTAGGCGTAAAGCACCTGGGCGAAGTCTTCTGAATGAACGCGCTGACCTCCAGCAAGCCGATCATAACGACGAATGCCATAGGCCCATTGCTCGTCGGGTAGGTTGATTGCGGGCAGGCTGTCGATCATGTCCATGCCGACCAGGCGTATTTCAGGAATGTCGACGCCTGCCAGTTGTGCCAGTTTCATGCAGGTGTATTCGTTGAGCGGCACGAATGGATGAACGGTGGAAGGCGTCTTGATGATCCAGTCTCCCGGCGCCGTGGGGTCTGCGGTTATGTAACGACCATCCCGGTCGTGCATGGAGAATTTCATCTGTACGCCGGCCAGCGAGAAATGCGAGCGATGGTCGGGTGTGTCGATGGATACTGGAGTGATCTTGCCGTGGTTGCCCAGCGCATAGGCGGGTATGTGTTCGGCAGATACGGGAGTGGCGACCAATGCACCCGGCAAGTCCTGACCGAGCCAGCTCAACAAGGGAAATTCGCTGTCTGGATGCACTTTCATGGCTTGCGCAACCAGGCCACGCAGCGCGCCTTCCGGAAGTAGATTGCTCAACACCGGGTGCAGCCGGTGATGGGTGATGTAGGGGTGTTTGTTTGCCAGTTGACGCCTGAATATGCCCGGATTGAGGTGAGATAAGGTCAGCGTGCGGCGGTGTGGATCATCGATGTAATCCGGCGCCAAGGTAAGTACATTCTTGCCATTCGAATGGCCGGTGACATAACCGACTAGTTGCGAATGCAGCGTCAGCTTCAAGGCCGCTACGGTTTCGATACTCATGGCAGATCGTCCCAAGGATTTTCCGGATAGTTATCCACAGGGCGATCGTCCTCGAAGTACACCGGTGCGCCTGCCAGGATCTTTTCGATCAGCTTGAGTTGATCCTTGGGTACCAGGACCATGCTGGCGTCCAGGCCTTCGGCAATCAGGTCGAGGGTGTTGAGGCGCGGGTTGCCGTCTTTTTCGATCTTTCCGTATTGCTGGCGGGTGAGGCCCGTGCGCAAGGGCATGTCCTGGATCTGAAGGCCCAGTTGTTGGCGGCGGTTGCGGATCTGTTGCAGAAGTGTGGTTAACATAGGCTGATTATGAGCCTGATATGGTTCATGTCAAATGTAATGAGCCATATATTATTCATATTTCTTGGGCGATTCGAATACCAGGGTGTATCTGCTGAACCGCGACGTATTTTTTTCAATGCCCGTGACTGCGGCCCACATGTGAGTGCTCAGCATCGGGGACGGTGACGGCGCCGCTGACTTCCAAACGCTGGAGAATCGCGCAGTGCTCCTCGGCGGTACCGCCATGGCATTTCTGGCGCAGAGCAACGAGCTGCTCCTGCAAGGCTACCAGGCCGTCTATCCGCGCCTTGACGTGATGGATGTGTTCATCGATCAGGTCGTTGACGCTCTGGCACTGGTCCTGGGGGCTGTCGCGCAGGGTCAACAGGTTGCGGATCTCGTCGAGGGTCATGTCCAGGATGCGACAGTTGCGGATGAACGTCAGCCGTTCCACGTGAGCCTGGGTGTAGAGGCGATAGTTGCCGTCGCTGCGGGCAGGGGGCGGCAACAGGCTTTCGCGTTCGTAATAGCGGATGGTTTCGACTTGGCAGTCGGTGATTTTCGCCAGTTCGCCGATTTTCATGCTCAAAACCCCTGAAAGATGCTTGACCCTATAGTGGCTACAGGGTGTTCACTTGGCAACCTGCACTTCAGGGAATTGCGACCAATGAGCCACCCCACTTCCGGCCATGCCCACGATCATAAGCACGAGCACGAGCACGAGCACGAGCATGAGCACGAGCACCAGCCAAGCTCCGCACCGTCGAGCCACTGCTGCTCGAGCAAGTCGACTGCACCGTCGACCGTCCAGCTGGCACCCGGCGACAGCCAGGATGCCCGGCTGAGTCAGTTCCGCATCGAGGCGATGGACTGCCCGACCGAGCAGACCTTGATCCAGAACAAGCTGGCCAAGCTGGCCGGCGTGCAGCAGCTGGATTTCAATCTGATCAACCGCGTGCTTGGCGTGCGCCATTCGCTGCCCGATACCCAGGCGATCGAGAGCGCCATCAAATCGTTGGGCATGCATGCCGAACCCATCAACGGAGACGAGCCTGCCGCCAGTGCGCTGCCGACGCCGCGCAAGCCCTGGTGGCCGCTGGCGCTGTCAGGCGTGACGGCGGTCGCGGCCGAAGTGGTCCATTTCACCCAGGCGGCGCCGACTTGGGTCGTGGCATTGCTGGCCTTGGTGTCGATTGCCAGTTGCGGCCTGGGCACCTACAGCAAGGGCTGGATCGCGCTGAAGAACGGCAACCTCAATATCAACGCGTTGATGAGCATCGCGGTGACCGGTGCGGTGTTGATCGGCCAGTGGCCGGAAGCGGCGATGGTGATGTTCCTGTTCACCGTGGCCGAGCTGATCGAAGCCAAGTCCCTGGATCGTGCGCGCAATGCGATTGGCGGTCTGATGCGCCTCACGCCGGACACGGCCACCGTGCGCCAGGCCGATGGCCAATGGCTGGAACAGGACGTCAAGACCGTCGCTCTGGAGGCCATCGTACGTGTGCGTCCAGGGGAACGCATCGGTCTTGATGGTGAAGTGATTTCCGGTCAATCCAGCATCGATCAGGCGCCCATTACCGGTGAAAGCCTGCCGGTGGAGAAGGGCGTGGGCGACAAGGTGTTCGCCGGCACCATCAATCAGGCGGGTTCGCTGGAGTTTCAGGTCACTGCCGCGGCTAGCCAGTCGACACTGGCGCGTATCATCCATGCGGTCGAGCAGGCGCAGGGCGCGCGGGCACCCACTCAGCGCTTTGTGGATAACTTTTCACGGATCTATACGCCGGTGGTGTTTGCCCTGGCTCTGCTGATCGCTGTGGTACCGCCGCTGGTAGGTTTCGGCGCCTGGTTTGACTGGATCTACCGTGCGCTGGTACTGCTGGTGGTCGCCTGTCCCTGCGCGCTGGTCATTTCTACCCCGGTTACCATCGTCAGTGCGCTGGCTGCGGCTGCGCGCAAAGGCATCCTGGTCAAGGGGGGCGTGTACCTGGAAGGTGGCCACAAGCTGGATTATCTGGCGCTGGACAAGACCGGCACGCTCACCCACGGCAAGCCGGTGCAGACCGATTACGCGCTGCTCGATTCCGCCTTCGAAGGCCGGGCACAGGCGATTGCCCAGGCGTTGGCGGGACGTTCGGACCATCCTGTGTCGCGAGCGATTGCTGCTGACGCAAATGGGGCGGCCCTGACCTTGGACAACTTTGAGGCCTTGCTTGGGCGAGGCATCAAGGGCCAGGTGGAAGGGCAGACCTATCACCTGGGCAACCATCGCTTGGTGGAAGAGCTGGGTCAGTGCTCCCCGGCGCTGGAAGCGCAACTCGATCAGCTGGAGCGCGAAGGTAAATCGGTCGTGGTATTGCTGGGCCCGCAGGGGCCGGTGGCGTTGTTCGCGGTGGCCGATACGGTGAAGCAGACCAGCCGCGAGGCCATTGCCCAGTTGCATGCGTTGGGCATAAAGACCGTGATGCTGACCGGAGACAACCCGCACACCGCCAAGGCGATTGCCGCCCAAGTGGGTATCGATCAGGCCATTGGCGATCTGTTGCCTGCCGACAAGCTCAAGGCCGTGGAACAGCTGTACGCCCAAGGACATCGGGTTGGCATGGTCGGTGACGGCATCAACGATGCACCGGCGCTGGCGCGGGCCGAAATCGGTTTCGCCATGGCGGCAGCGGGCACCGACACTGCGATCGAAACCGCCGATGTCGCCTTGATGGACGATGATCTGCGCAAGATACCGGCGTTCATTCGGCTGTCGAGGCAGACCCGCGCCGTGTTACTGCAGAACATCGTACTGGCCCTGGCGATCAAGGCAGTGTTTCTGCTGATGACCGTGGCCGGTATGGCAACGCTGTGGATGGCAGTGTTTGCCGACATGGGCGTAAGCCTGTTGGTGGTGTTCAACGGGCTGCGGTTGCTGCGCAAGTGACGTTGCACCCGTGACTGCGCGGCGCGCTTTTCGCGGCCACTGGCCGCTCCTACGGGGTTCGTGGCACTGCGGATCTCACCGTAGGAGCGGTCATCGGCAGCGAAAGCCCCCCCCCCCGATGCATCTGACATACCGCGGCGCTCTTTTCGCGGCCACTGGCCGCTCCTACAAGGTTCGTGGCACTGCGGATCTCAGCGTAGGAGCGGTCATCGGCCGCGAAAGGCTCACCCCGATGCATCTGACATACCGCGCCGCTCCTACGGGGTTGTCAGAGCTGCCGGGCCAGCGCCTCGATCTGCTCTTCGCGCTCGCGTTGGCTCAGGTGCTTGTGGCCGTTGAGCGAGGACCATTGCGGATAGGCGCGGGCCTTGTTCAGGGCTTCGGGCAGCTTGCCTTCGCGCCAGGTCTGCTCCTGTGGCGCCGCCACTTCGATGGTGCCCATGGCGGCATGGCCACGGGCATCGAGGGCTTTGACCAATTGCTGTTGGCGCAACGCCAGCAGCCGTAGCACATTGTCGTCCACGGTCAGTTCGCGCTCGCCCTTGAACTTGCCCAGCAAGCGCGCGCCATAGCCTCGTGCGGTTTGCAGCGCGCCGCCGGCAATGGCCCCAGCGATGGCCGCCATGCCCAAGGTCAAACCGCCCACCAGCAGGTCGACGCCCGCGCCAGCCGCTGCGCCGGCCGCAATGCCGCCGCCGACCTTCACCCCCAGCTGCCTGAGCGTATCGGGGTTGAACAGATCGTCTCCCCAGCGCCCATCCGACAGCGGCAGGTCGCCTGCCGAGGCATCCTGGCTGCGGAAGGCATACAGTTTCAGCAACGTTTCCACGCAGCGCTGCTCGCGTGTGCGCACCGCTTGGCGGAGGTCTTCGATGGCGCCCGCCGCGGCGTCACTGGTAACGCTGCGACGACAGGCGGCGCAGTCGATCAGCAGTTCGGCAATCAACCGCCGCGCGCTGCCCTGGCGCGCCAGCCGTTGTGCCTGTTGATCGTCGATCAGCCGCTGCAGGGCCGGACGGGAATGCTCCAGCAGCAACGCCAGGCTTTCATAAAGACGCCGTTCACCGTCTTCGGGCGGCGCCACGCTGTCGAAGCGCACCAAGGCATGCAAACCAAGGCGGGCCAGGGCCTCGCGCCAATCCCCCTCGCGCTGCAGGCTGCTGCTGACGAAATTGAGCACTGGCAGTAGCGGTTTCCCGCAGCTGGCCAGCACTTCCAGCTCATCCCGGTACTTGGCCAGCACCGGCTCGCGTGCGTCGATCACGTACAGGCCCGCATCGGAAGCCAATAACTGGCGCAGCACCTTGGCCTCCTGCTCGAAGCGTTGACGGGCTTCGCTGCCCTGCAGAAACCGCTCGACCCGCGCCGGACCGTCGAGACGCTCGCCGGGGCGATCCAGACGCTCCACGAATTCCAGCAAGGCAATGGCATCTTCCAACCCAGGGGTGTCGTAGAGCTCCAACAAGGCATCGCCATCCACTGAAAGACGTGCGCCTTCCACATGTCGTGTGGTGCTGGGCCGGTGTGACACTTCGCCAAAACCCACGTCGCGGGTAAGCGTACGCAGCAGCGAAGTCTTGCCGACGTTGGTATGGCCGACCACGGCCAGGGTCAGGGGCTTACTCATGGCCTGTCTCCAGCCAGCTCAACGGGGTCGATTCATCGACCGGCAGGCCCAGTGCATCCAGCCCCGCCTGCCAATCTCCACGGCGTTGTGGGTCGAGGGCCTGGCCGGGTGGCGCGGGTAACAACCACACTCGGGTAACGTTGGCGCACCTGGCCAGTTCGGCAATCAGGCCGAGGCTGCCGCGATCCGGCGAGCGCCGCGGATCGCAGGCGATCACCAGCCGCGCGGGCGGAAAGCGGGTCATCTGTTCCAGCAGCCGCTGGCGCGACTCGCGGCTGTCGAGCACGCCGGCATCCTGAATGTCGGGCGCCAGGGCAGGCGGCCACGGATGCTGGCCGTCGAGTTCCAGTGCTACCAATACAGCGCCGCTGCTCGATTCGCTGGCTGCTTGAGTGGTGACATGCGGCAACGCGTCTGGCGCCTCATCGCGCACGCCCAAGCGTTCGCTGCTGGGCATCAGCCGTTCGCGCAACTGGCTGTAGCCGGGCAGGCTGGTATCCAGGGTCAAACCCGCGCGGCCTCGGCGCCAACGCCATTGGCAGAACGCGGCCAGCACCAGGCGCGGGCCGATACCGAACACCAGCAGCACGCCGACCAGCCAACCGGCCCAGGCCTGGCGTGCGCCTTCGATGTTGGTCGCCTGATCGCCACTGGCGCGGATCATGTCGATGTCCGGCACACTGAAACCCAGCAGCGCGGGCACGGCGCCCAACATCTGAGTCAGGTTGATGAAGGTGTCCGCGCCCAGAATGGTGGTCTCCCAGACGAAACCATAGCGCCGGGTCGCCAGCAGCAACAGCAGCACGGCCAGCGCACTCAGCAAGGCCAGCAGCCACAGCCCATGCACCAGTGTGCCCAAGGCCCAGCGGTTGAGTCGCCGCCGCTGCAGCAGCAATACCAGCGCCGGTGCCAGATGCATGGCTTGCGCATCACGCGCCAGTTTCTCGCTCAGCCACAACCACAGGCGGCCCAGCACCGTACCGTGTCCACCGGACGCGACCAGCCCCAGCAGCCAGCTCAGCAGCAAAATAAGGTTAAGCCCCAACAGGCTGCCCAGCGCCCAGAACACGTTGACGGGCTGCAGGCCATCGCCCAACGCCGCGAATGCCAGGCCCGCGCCGCTGAACATGGCCAGTACGCCCAGCAGCAGCATCGCCAGTCGCGCACCCTGCAACCAGTGGCCCAGGGCCTGGCGCTGGCCATCACGTTCGGCCAGCAGCAGAGCACGGTGCTCGATGCGCGCGGCCAGGTCGCCGCCTTGCTGACGTGCGCGGCGGTTGGCTTCCAGGTCTTCCAGGGGGCCTGCCTGCTCTTCGCGCAGGCGGATGGCTTCACTGAGCCAGAGTCGATGCAATGCAGTGGGTGCGCTCACGCGTTTTTCCAGGCGGCCGATTCGTCGTGAGCATAACCCAAGGAGGCTCTGCTATTCTGCCGGCCATGAAGACATCTCTCCCTTTAAGCCTGATCGCGGCGCTCGCCGAGAACCGCGTGATCGGCATCGACAACAGCATGCCCTGGCACCTGCCGGGGGATTTCAAGTATTTCAAGGCAACCACCCTGGGCAAGCCCATCATCATGGGTCGCAAGACCTGGGACTCGCTCGGCCGACCACTGCCGGGGCGCCTGAACCTGGTGGTCAGCCGACAGCCGGACCTGCAACTGCCGGGTGCCGAAGTATTCACTTCGCTGCAGGCGGCCATCGAGCGTGCCGAAGCCTGGGCTCGCGAACAGGGCGCCGAGGAAGTGATGCTCATTGGTGGCGCGCAGCTGTACGAGCTGGGCCTTGCTCAGGCGGATCGCCTGTACCTGACGCGGGTAGCCTTGCACCCGGAAGGGGACGCCTGGTTTCCCGAGTTCGACGAGAACCAATGGCAGAGGGTGTCGAGCGTGCCCAACGAAGCGGTCGACGACAAGCCGGCCTACGCGTTCGAGGTATGGGCGCGCAGATGATCGGATGGCCTGTTCGCGCCGCCTGTTCGAGAGGGCGCCCACGAACAGGCAGCAGCGGTTACGCCGAAGCCAGTTCCTTGTGCTCATCGGCTGCCAGCAAAGCCTGGTCGGTCTGACCCATCACTTGGCTGGTAATGGTGCCCGCCGCCATCGACCCGCTCACGTTCAGTGCCGTGCGGCCCATGTCGATCAGCGGCTCGACTGAAATCAGCAGCGCCACCAGGGTGACCGGCAAGCCCATGGCCGGCAGTACGATCAATGCAGCAAAGGTCGCGCCGCCGCCCACCCCTGCCACACCGGCCGAACTCAGGGTGACGATGCCCACCAACGTGGCGATCCACAGTGGATCGAGTGGGTTGATCCCAACCGTGGGCGCGACCATCACCGCCAGCATGGCTGGATACAGGCCAGCGCAGCCATTCTGGCCGATCGTCGCGCCAAAGGAGGCGGCGAAGCTGGCGATCGCTTGAGGTACGCCCAAGCGACGAGTCTGCGCTTCGATGCTCAGTGGAATGGTCGCCGCGCTCGAGCGGCTGGTGAAGGCAAAGGTCAGCACCGGCCACACCTTGCGGAAGAACCGCAGCGGATTGACCCCAGCCAGGCTCAGCAGCAGCCCGTGCACCGCGAACATCAATGCCAGGCCGATGTACGATACCACCACGAAACTGCCCAGCTTGACGATGTCCTGCACGTTGGAACTGGCGACCACCTTGGCCATCAGAGCCAGCACACCGTAGGGCGTCAGCTTCATCACCAGCCGCACCAGACGCATCACCCAGGCCTGCAGCACGTCGATCGCACCCAGCACTTTCGTCCCTTTGTCGGCATCGTCCTTGAACAGCTGCAAAGCCGCCATGCCCAGGAACGCGGCAAAGATCACCACGCTGATGATCGACGTGGGTTTGGCCCGTGCCAGGTCGGCGAAGGGGTTCTGCGGAATGAACGAGAGCAGCAGTTGCGGCACGTTGAGGTCGGCCACCTTGCCCGCATAGTCGCTCTGGATCGTCGCCAGACGTGCCGTTTCCTGGGTCCCGGCGACCAGGCCCTCGGCGGTCAGGCCGAACAGGTTGGTCAGACCGATACCGATCAGTGCTGCGATTGCGGTGGTGAACAGCAGCGTGCCGATGGTCAGGAAGCTGATCTTGCCCAGCGAAGAGGCATTGTGCAGACGGGCCACCGCACTGAGGATGGACGCGAAGATCAGTGGCATGACGATCATCTGCAACAGTTGCACATAGCCGTTGCCAACCAGTTCCAGCCAACTGATGGTGCTTTTGAGCACAGGGTGGCCGGCACCGTAGACGGTGTGCAGGCCGATACCGAACAGAACGCCCAAGGCAAGGCCCAGCAAGACCTTCTTGGCCAGGCTCCAGTCGGTGCGACGCGTTTGTGCCAGACCCAGCAGCAATGCCGCGAAGATCAGCAGGTTCAACAGCAGGGGCAGGTTCATGTCAGCTCCGAAAGATTGACGACCGCGGCTCTACGGACGCTGGTCAATCGCGAATGCTAACACCCTGAATCGAAAGGTAATTAATATCGGAATGGAAGATCGTTAGGCGTTTTTGGAATAAGCGTCTGGGCCCTCACGGCAAATGGCCGGTCTTCACCAGAGGTTGCGTGAAGACCGGCCTGCAGGGTCCTGCTAGCGAAGAGCGTCTTACAGCCCGTCGAGCATCGCCTTGTTGCGTACCGCGCCCTTGTCGGCGCTGGTGGCCAGCAGGGCATAGGCCTTGAGTGCGGTGGTCACCTTGCGTGGACGCACCTCGACCGGCTTCCAGCCTTTCTTGTCCTGCTCGGCACGACGGGCAGCCAGTTCGGCATCGTCCACCAGCAGGTTGATCGAGCGGTTGGGAATGTCGATCAGCACCTTGTCGCCGTCCTGCACCAGGCCAATGGCACCACCTGCCGCCGCTTCAGGCGATGCGTGGCCGATCGACAGGCCGGACGTGCCGCCCGAGAAACGTCCGTCGGTGAGGAGCGCGCAGGCTTTGCCCAGGCCCTTGGACTTGAGGTACGACGTCGGGTACAGCATCTCCTGCATGCCCGGCCCACCCTTGGGGCCTTCGTAGCGGATGATCACGATGTCACCGGCCTGCACTTCGTCGGCAAGGATGCCACGCACCGCGCTGTCCTGGCTTTCGAAGATCTTGGCGTTGCCCTCGAACACGTGGATGGACTCATCCACGCCGGCGGTCTTCACCACGCAGCCATCCATTGCGATGTTGCCGTAGAGCACGGCAAGGCCACCTTCCTGGGAGTAGGCGTGTTCGAAGCTGCGGATGCAGCCGTTTTCGCGGTCGTCGTCCAAGGTGTCCCAGCGGGTCGACTGGCTGAAGGCAGTTTGCGTCGGTATGCCACCGGGGCCGGCCTTGAAGAAGTGGTGCACCGCTTCGTCGGTGGTCTGGGTGATGTCCCACTTGGCGATGCCTTCGGCCATGCTGCGGCTGTGCACGGTCGGCAGGTCGGTGTGCAGCAGGCCGCCACGGGCCAGCGAGCCGAGGATGCTGAAGATGCCGCCAGCGCGGTGCACGTCTTCCATATGGTATTTCTGAATGTTCGGCGCGACCTTGCACAGCTGCGGCACGGTACGCGACAAGCGATCGATGTCGCGCAGGTCGAATTCGATCTCGGCTTCCTGGGCAGCGGCCAGCAGGTGCAGGATGGTGTTGGTCGAACCACCCATGGCGATGTCCAGCATCATGGCGTTTTCGAATGCCTTGAAGTTGGCGATATTGCGCGGCAGGACCGACGCGTCGTCCTCGCCGTAGTAGCGCTTGCACAGCTCGACGATGGTGCGGCCCGCCTGCAGGAACAGCTGCTCGCGGTCACTGTGGGTCGCCAGGGTGGAACCGTTGCCCGGCAGAGCCAGGCCCAGGGCCTCGGTCAGGCAGTTCATCGAGTTGGCGGTGAACATGCCTGAACACGAACCGCAGGTCGGGCAGGCGCTGCGCTCGTATTCGGCGACCTTTTCATCCGAAGCGGTATCGTCGGCGGCAATCACCATGGCGTCGACCAGGTCCAGGCCGTGGCTGGCCAGCTTGGTCTTGCCGGCTTCCATCGGCCCGCCGGAAACGAAGATCACCGGAATGTTCAGGCGCAAGGCGGCCATCAGCATGCCAGGAGTGATCTTGTCGCAGTTGGAGATGCACACGATGGCATCGGCGCAGTGGGCGTTGACCATGTACTCGACCGAGTCGGCGATGATCTCGCGGCTGGGCAGGGAATACAGCATCCCGTCGTGGCCCATGGCAATGCCGTCGTCCACGGCAATCGTGTTAAATTCCTTGGCCACGCCGCCGGCGCGCTCGATTTCGCGTGCAACCAGCTGACCGAGATCCTTGAGGTGCACATGCCCCGGCACGAACTGGGTGAACGAGTTGGCGATGGCAATGATCGGTTTCTTGAAATCGTCGTCCTTCATGCCAGTGGCACGCCACAGCGCGCGGGCACCGGCCATGTTGCGACCGTGGGTGGACGTTTTCGAGCGATAGTCAGGCATGGAACGACTCCGGGCGGCTAATCGGGTTGCAATGAGGGATTGAGCTTTTCCTGGTCCGCGGCACGCTCGGGCGGTGTGTTGCCGTGCTTGCGGATGAGGCCGGTAACGCTGCGGGATCGCCACGCGTTCGGCCGAGCTCATAAACCCGCCGGGGGATGATTGGCGATGAGTAGGGCGATTCTACACCCATGGGGGAAGGATGGAACGTGGGGCAGGGCAAGTAATCGGCAGTAAGGCCTGACGCGGCCAGGCCCTCTTGATTCTCCGTAGGAGCGGTCCGTGGCCGCGAACCAAGCGCCGCGGTGCATCAGCCAGTGCGCGTCGTCCTTTTCCCGGCCGATGACCGCTCCCACGGACGACACAATTCTCTGTAGGAGCGGTCCGTGGCCGCGAACCAGGCGCCGCGGTGCATCAGCCAGTGCACGTCGTCCTTTTCGCGGCCGATGACCGCTCCCACGGGCGACACAATTCTCTGTAGGAGCGGTCCGTGGCCGCGAACCAGGCGCCGCGGTACGTCAGCTATTAGGCAACAACCGGCACGTAATGCTCTTGATGTACCGCGTTTCCGGAATCGCTGGATGCACCGGGTGGTCCGGGCCTTGGCCGCCGCGTTCCAGCAGTTGGATGTTGCGGTCCAGGTGGCGGGCGCTGGTCAGCAGGATGTTCTGCAGATCGTCTTCGGGCAGGTGCATGGAGCACGAGGCGCTGACCAGGATGCCGTCCTTGCTGAGCAGGCGCATGGCTTGTTCGTTGAGGCGGCGGTAGGCGCCTTCGCCGTTCTTCAGGTCTTTCTTGCGCTTGATGAACGCGGGCGGGTCAGCCACGATCACGTCGAAGCGTTCTTCGGCGGCCTTCAGCTCTTTCAAGGCTTCGAACACGTCGCCTTCCACGCAGGTGACTTTTTCGGCGAAGCCGTTGAGCGCGGCATTGCGCTCGACGCCATCGAGGGCGAAGCCCGAAGCGTCGACGCAGAATACTTCGCTGGCGCCGAAGGCACCGGCCTGCACGCCCCAGCCGCCGATGTAGCTGAACAGGTCGAGCACGCGCTTGCCCTTGACGTACGGCGCCAGGCGCGCGCGGTTCATGCGGTGGTCGTAGAACCAGCCGGTCTTCTGGCCTTCCATCACCGGCGCTTCGAACTTCACGCCGTTCTCTTCCAGGGCGACCCACTCCGGCACCACACCAAAGGCGCTCTCCACGTAGCGCTCCAGGCCTTCGGCATCGCGGGCGGCTGAGTCGTTCTTGAACAGAATGCCGCTGGGTTTGATCACCTGGATCAATGCGGCCATGACATCGGCCTTGTAGCGTTCCATGGTGGCCGAAGCCAGCTGCACCACCAGGATGTCGCCGAAGCGATCCACCACGAGGCCCGGCAGCAGGTCGGAATCGCCGAATACCAGGCGATAGAACGGCTTGTCGAACAGGCGCTCGCGCAACGACAGACACACGTTGAGGCGGTGCACCAGCAGCGACTTGTCCAGGCTCAGCTTGACGTCGCGCGACAGCAAGCGAGCGCAGATCAGGTTGTTCGGACTCATTGCGACCACGCCCAGGGGCTTGCCACCCGCCGCTTCGAGAATGGCCTGATCGCCCGCCTGGAACCCGTTCAGCGGAGTGGCGGCCACGTCGATCTCGTTGCTGTAGACCCACAGGTGTCCGGCGCGCAGGCGGCGGTCGGCGTTGGCTTTGAGGCGAAGGCTGGGCAGGGACATGAAGTCGCTCCGGAAAAAAGAGCGGGAGTATAACCCGCCGTCCCCGTCCCCGACGGCTCATTCGACAAATGACCCGGTGCGCACGGTGGGCGCTGCGGGGCTTAGCGGTTAGAATCTCAGGGTGTCCGAGGCGTCGAGCCTGGGGCACGATTGCCTATCGATCCGCGTTTCGCATCAGGGGGCCCATGCCTGAATTACCCGAAGTAGAAACCACTCGCCGGGGCATTGCCCCGCACCTGGAAGGGCAGCGCGTGAGCCGCGTGATCGTCCGCGACCGGCGCCTGCGCTGGCCGATTCCCGAAGATCTGGATGCGCGGTTGTCCGGGCAGCGGATCGTGGCCGTCGAGCGGCGGGCCAAGTACCTGTTGATCAACGCCGAAGTCGGCACCTTGATCAGCCACCTGGGCATGTCGGGCAACCTGCGCCTGGTCGAAGCCGGCCTGCCGGCGCTCAAGCACGAGCATGTCGACATCGAGCTGGAATCGGGCATGGCCTTGCGCTACACCGATCCGCGGCGTTTCGGCGCCATGCTCTGGAGCCTGGATGCGCTCAACCACACACTGCTTCAGGGGCTGGGCCCCGAACCGTTGACCGAGCTGTTCGACGGCGAACGGCTGTTTCAGCTGTCGCGTGGCCGCAGCATGGCGGTCAAGCCGTTCATCATGGACAACGCGGTGGTGGTCGGGGTGGGTAATATCTATGCGACCGAAGCGCTGTTCGCCGCCGGTATCGACCCGCGCCGCGCGGCAGGGGGCATATCGCGCGGCCGCTACCTGCGCCTGGCGGTCGAGATCAAGCGCATCCTGGCCTACGCGATCGAACGCGGTGGTACCACGTTGCGCGACTTCATCGGCGGAGATGGACAGCCGGGCTACTTTCAGCAGGAATTGTTCGCCTATGGCCGGGGTGGGCAGCTGTGCAAGGTGTGCGGTACCACCCTGCGCGAGGTCAAGCTGGGCCAGCGTGCCAGTGTGTATTGTCCGCGCTGCCAGACATGATCCGGCTGCGCGCGGCCTGCACAATGGCGGGCAACTGATATAGTTACTTGCATCCCTGATGACCCCATCGCAAATCGCAGTCGCCCCACGTGAGCAGAAGGATTGTGCCATGAACCTGTTTCGAACCCTGTCGCTGGCGCTGATCGTCAGTTTCGGCCTGCACGTCGTGCCGGCCACTGCCGCCGATTCGAGCATGAGCACGAGCAGCGGTGACCCGACCTACCAGATCCAGAATCCGCCGGCCTATGCCATGATCGGCGATCTGCTGATCGCGCGGCCGCTGCTGGTGGCCGCCACTATCGTGGGCGCGGGGCTGTTCGTGATCGCATTGCCGTTCACCGCCGCCGGTGGCAACGTCGGCGCCAGCGGCAAGGCCTTGGTGGTCGATCCGGGCCGGGCCGCCTTCGTGCGTTGCCTGGGCTGCACGAACAGCGGCTACGGCAACCGCGACTGAGCGTGCCGCTGGCGCATCTGCCAGCGCGCTGGAATCAATGCTTGCCGGTGATCTGCTTGTACTTGGCCATCAGCTGTTCCTGGGATTCAGGATGCGCTTCGTCCAGCGGTATGCAATCCACCGGGCAGACCTGCTGGCACTGTGGCTCGTCGTAGTGGCCTACGCACTGGGTACACAGGTTGGGATCGATCACGTAGATCTCTTCCCCCTGGGAAATGGCAGCGTTCGGGCACTCGGGTTCGCAGACGTCGCAGTTGATGCAATCGTCGGTGATGATAAGGGACATGAAGACTCCGGCCCGAGACTACGGCCCAGGCATGTGAAAACCGATGGGCGCAATTGTGCCGCATTAGCGCCCGCAGTGCACGCGGGCGCAACCTTTGCCGGCTACTTGTTGCTGAAGCGCAGGGTGAGCGCCTCGGCCACGGCCGGGTGGACGAACTTGGTGATGTCTCCACCCAGGGCCGCAATTTCCCGCACCAGCGTCGACGAAATGAAGGAATAGCGTTCCGAAGGGGTAAGGAACAGGCTTTCCACATCCGGGGCCAGTTGCCGATTCATGTTGGCCAGCTGGAACTCGTATTCGAAATCGGACACCGCCCGCAGGCCGCGCAGCAACACGTTGGCGTTCTGCTCCTTGGCAAAGTGCGCGAGCAGGGTCGAGAAGCCCACGACCTCGACGTTCGGCAGGTGCCGCGTCACTTCGCGGGCCAACTCCACCCGTTGCTCGAGGGCGAACAGGGGGTTTTTCTTGGGGCTCGCGGCGACCGCGATGATCACGTGATCGAACAGGCGCGAGGCGCGTTCGACCAGATCACCGTGACCCTTGGTGATAGGGTCGAAGGTACCTGGGTACAACACTCGGTTCATCACGGCGTCCTGGCGGGAATCTGTTGGGGAATGCGATGGTATCGCAGCCGGAGAGGTGGGCCAAGCCTGCATCCATGGCGCAATGCAAGCAGGATCGCCTGTGGCACGCTGTCGCGGTGGTCGGCCGCTCGTTGTACGATGGCCGCCAGCCCCGACGCGCCGCGCGAACGGGTGTGCCGACTGCTACAGTGATTCATGCCGCGATCGATTTTGCCCGAGCTTTTCCAGCTGCGCGCAGGTCCATCATTCATCCCCGCCGGAGTCCTTCATGCCCCTCGCGCAACTGATCAGCCCGCAAGCGCTCGCCGAACATATCGATTCCCCCGGATGGGTCCTGCTCGACTGCCGCTACAGCCTGGAAGACGCCGATTACGGCCAGCGCAGCTATGCCGAGGGCCACATCGCCGGTGCCTGTTTCGCCGACCTGGGCCGTGACCTCAGCGCCCCGGCGGTCAGAGGCGTCACCGGGCGTCATCCGCTGCCCGAGCCTGGACAGTTGCAGGAACGGCTGCAGCGTTGGGGCATCGGTGCAGACAGTCGGGTGGTTCTCTACGATGACGGGCCGGGTGCCTATGCGGCACGTGCGTGGTGGCTGCTGACCTGGCTGGGCAAGCGCGACGGCGTCTTCCTTCTCGACGGCGGGCTGGCGGCGTGGCACGCCGCCGGACTGCCTTTGAGTCTGGATGCAGCGTCCACCGAGCCAGGCGATTTCATTGCAGCGCCCGACGACGAGCGTGTGGTCGATGCGGCCCAGCTGCAGGCGCGCCTGCAATCGCCCGGGTTGACCTTGCTGGACGCACGCGCATTGCCCAGGTTTCTGGGCGAGGTCGAACCCATCGACCCTGTGGCGGGGCATATTCCCGGCGCACAGTGCGCAGCCTTTACCGAGAACCTCGGGCCCGATGGGCGCTTTCTCCCTGTGCAACAGTTGCGTGAGCGGTTCGATGCTCAACTCAAGGGCCGTCCTGTGGAACAGGCCGTGGCCTACTGCGGCTCGGGCGTCACCGCCTGCCACAACCTATTCGCCATGGCCTTGGCGGGCTACCCGTTGGCGACGCTGTATCCAGGCTCCTGGAGCGACTGGATCACCGACCCGCAGCGACCCGTGCAGAAGGGGCCATGAACTCGATCCACTGGTTCAGCCATTGCGGTATGCGCCGCTCCAGATAATAGCCGGGGTTGCGCAGGCTGCCATCGACGAAGCCGACGTGCCCGCCCCGCGCATGCAGTTCGAACTCGATGCAGGGCGACATCTCCTCGGCGGTGGGCAGGCTGTGGGCAAACACGAACGGATCGTCCTTGGCCTGGATGATCAGCGTGGGTTTGGCGACGCCGCCCAGGTAGTAGCGACTCGACGAGCGGCGATAGTAGTCCTGGGCATCCTTGAAGCCGTGCAGCGGAGCCGTGACCTGCCCGTCGAAATCCCAGAAGGTCCTGATGCCCTGCAGCGAGCCCAGCGCTTCGAGCGCGGCCAGTCCCTCGTGCTGCCCCTCGTGCTGGAAGCGGCTGCGCTTGTCGGTCAGGTAGCCGAGCATGGCGCGCATGAAATGCGCCTGGTACACCCTGGAAAAGCCCTGGGTCATGCGGTCGGCACACTGGTCCAGGCGAAACGGCACCGATACCGCCACCGCGGCCTGCAATGGGCTGTTCGCTCCGCTTTCACCCAGGTGCTTGAGCAGGATGTTGCCACCCAGTGAATAACCGACGGCGTAAAGCGGCGCCAGGGGTCGTTGCCTGCCCAGGTGGTCGAGTACGTGCAGCAAGTCTTCGCTGGCGCCGGAATGGTAGCTGCGCGCCAACAGGTTGGGCTCGCCGGAGCAGCCGCGCCAGTTGACGGCCACGCTTGCGCAACCGTGCAGCCCCAACTGCCGTTGCAGGCCGGCGACGTAGGGCGAGTTGGATGATCCGGTCAGGCCGTGCAATACCAGCACCAGTGGCGCATGGGGTGCGTGTGGGCCGTGCCAATCGAGGTCGACGAAGTCGCCGTCCTCCAGCCACAGGCGTTCGCGCTCGCGCGCCATTGCCGGTTGCTTGCGCCACAAAGGGCCCCACAGCGTCTGTAGATGCGGGTTGCCCAGCCCAAGGGCCGGGCGGAAGCTGGAGTGCGTTGGGTTCAACGTGGCTGCCTTGGCAAGCCTGTGTCAGCCACGCTGCCACAGGGAGTAGTAAACCTGTCCGGCTTTCTTCTCGCGGTGCAGGCGCCATGTTGCCGGCATCTGCAGCGCAGAGGGCGGTGCCTCGCTCTCCGTGTAGATCCAGGCCCGCGCGGCCAGCCAGCCTTTGTCTTCAAGCAGTGTGCAGGTGGCTGGCAGCAGGTTCTGGTGGAAAGGGGGGTCGAGGAACACCAGGTCGAATGCGCTTGGGGTCTGGGTTTCCAGGTACTTGAGCGCGTCGCTTTGCAGCAGTTGGCCGACGGCACACCCGAGCAGGTCGAGATTTTGCCGAAGGCTGGAAATGGCACTGGCATTGGCATCCAGTGCCAGTGCCATGCTGGCGCCGCGCGACAGCGCTTCGAGGTACAAAGCGCCGCTGCCGGTGAAGGCGTCCAGCACCTTGGCACCTTCGATGTGCGCTGCCAGCCAGTTGAACAGTGTTTCACGCACCCGATCCGGGGTAGGGCGCAGACCGGGCGCTTCCGGGAAGCTCAGTTTGCGGCTGCGCCACTGGCCGCCAATGATGCGCAGGTGGCCTTGGCCACTATGGAGTTGCTTGGTTTTGACGCTGGCCATCAGTGCTCCGGTACGCCGAGCGGTTGCTCATTGGGTGTGTCCGTAGGGGCCGGCAACGGTTGCTGCGCAACCTTGGGGCCAGCCGTGACGATCACCAGTTTATCGGCATCCAGATGTTTGTTCATCGCAGCTTTCACCTGCTCCACGGTCAGCGCCTGGGATTGCTGCAGGAAGTCTTCCATCCAGGTCAGCGGCATGTCGTAGAAACCGGTGGCGCCCAGTTGCGCGACGATGCTCGCGTTGCTGGCATTGGACAGCGGGAAGCTGCCGGCTTGTTCGCGTTTGGCGTTGTCCAATTCTTCCTGGGTGGGGCCGGTCTTGAGGTAATCGCGCAGGATGTCCTGCACCAGCTTCAAGGTGCCGTCGCCGAGCTCGGCACGGGTCTGCAGGTTGATCAGGAACGGACCGCGCACCTGCATCGGCGTGAAGCCCGAGTACACCCCATAGGTCAGCCCGCGTTTTTCCCGGACCTCGCTCATCAGGCGGGTACCGAAGGAACCGCCGCCCAGGATCTGGTTGCCCATGGACAGCGCGGCGAAATCCGGGTCCTTGCGGTCGATGCCCAGCTGCGCAATGAACATCTGCGTCTGCTTGGACGGGAAGTCGATATGGGTCACACCGGCTGCGGGCGCGGCTGGTTGCGCCGGCTTGGCCAGCGCAGGGCCCTTGGGCAGGGCGCTGGATACCTGTGCGGCGATCTGCTCGGCTTCGCCGCGCGACAGGTCGCCGACGATGGCGATCACCGCGTTGCCTGCAGCATAGGCACGTTGATGGAAGGCCCGCAGCTGCTCGATGCTCAGGCGCGGCAGGCTCTTGGCGTCGCCCTCGCTGGGGTGCGCATACGGATGGCTGCCATACAGCTGCGTGAACAGCTCGTTGCTGGCCAGCTTGGCAGGGTTCTGCTTCTGGAATTCGAAGCTGGCGAGCAGTTGGTTCTTGATGCGTACCAGGGCGTCTGCCGGGAAGGTCGGTTTGCCGACGACCTCGGCGAACAGCTTGAGGGCAGGGGTGCGCTTGTCGGTATCGCTGAGGCTGCGAAGCGACGCGACGGCCATGTCACGATAGGCGCCGTTGGAAAAGTCCGCGCCCAGGCCTTCGAAGCCCTGGGCGATGGCGCTGACGTCCTTGCCGGCTACGCCTTCGTTGAGCATGGCATTGGTCAGCACGGCGATGCCGGGATGGTTCTGATCCTGACTGCTGCCGGCGGCGAAGGTAAGCCGCAGGTCGAACATCGGCAGCTCATGGGCCTCTACGAACAGGACCTTGGCGCCTTCGGCGGTTTTCCAGCTTTGAATGTCGAGGCGGCGATGGCTGGGTGCGGTGTTGCCCAGCTCGCTCACCGATTGCAGGCCGCGCGCGGGTTGGCCAGCGCCGGTGGCGTCCGCAGCCTGGGCGGCGAAAGTGGCCAGGCAGCCGACCAGCACCAGAAGGGTCGAGCCAGCCAGGAAACGACGGGGGGTGGTGGGCTCACTCATGAGCGGCTTCCTCTGGCAGAACGTGGGCGATACTCAAGCGATCGCGGGTGAAATAGGTGCGTGCGGCGTTCTGGATGTCCTGCGGCGTCACGCTCTTGAGGTCTTCGAGTTCGCTGTCCATGAGTTTCCACGACAACCCCACGGTTTCGAGCATGCCGATGGTGGTGGCCTGGCTGCTGATGGAGTCGCGGCTGTAGACCAGGTCGGCGATGACCTGAGCGCGCACGCGCTCCAGCTCGTCGGCCGAGGGCGGCGTGGTCTTGAGCTCGTCGAGCAGTTTCCAGAGGCCTTTCTCGACATCGGCGAGGGTTTTTTTCTTCTGCGCATTGGGCGTCGCGGAAATGAAGAACAGACTGTCGCCGCGGGTGAAGGCATCGTACCGGGCGCCGCCGCTGGAGATCAGTTCCTCGCCGCGTTCGAGGCGTGTGGCCATGCGCGCGCTGTAGCCGCCGTCGAGCAGTGCGGAAATCAGCCGCAGGGCCTGGACGTCGCGCGGCTTGTCGGCAGTGGCCAGGGCCGGGACGTTGAAGCCGTACAGCAGGCTCGGCAGTTGAGTGCGTACGTGCAATGTGGCCAGGCGCTGGCCGGGGTTGGCCAGTTCCAGCGGGATCTTCGCCGGTGGGGTGGGGCGTCGGGCGATGTTGCCGAAGAAACGTTGGGCCAGGGCCTTGACCTCGTCTGGCTTGACGTCGCCTACCACCACCAGGGTGGCGTTGTTGGGCACGTACCAGGCCTGGTACCAATGGCGCAGCTCTTCGACCTTCATGCGTTCCAGGTCGGCCATCCAGCCGATGGTGGGCGTGTGGTAGCCACTGGCCGGGAAGGCCATGGCCTTGAAGATCTCGTACGCCTTGGCGCTGGGCTTGTCGTCCGTGCGCAGGCGGCGTTCTTCCTTGATGACTTCGATTTCCCGAGCGAATTCTTCGGCGGGCAGGCTGAGGCTGGCCATGCGGTCGGCTTCGAGGTCGAACGCCACGGCCAGGCGGTCCTTGGCCAGCACTTCGTAATAGGCGGTGTAGTCGTCGCTGGTGAAGGCGTTTTCTTCGGCGCCGAGGTCGCGCAGGATGCGCGAGCCTTCGCCGGGGCCCAGTTTGTCGGTGCCCTTGAACATCATGTGTTCAAGGGCGTGGGACAGGCCGGTCTGGCCGGGGGTTTCGTAGCTGGAGCCGACCTTGTACCAGATCTGGGAAACCACCACCGGGGCGCGGTGATCCTCTCGCACGACGACCTTGAGGCCGTTGTCCAGGGTGAATTCGTGCGTGGGCTGTGTATCGGCGGCAAAAGCTGCCAAAGGCAGGCTGAGCATGCAGAGCAGCAGGCCTGCGGCGCGGCGGGCGAGGACATTCATGGGATTCAGAACCTTGAGAGCTGCCCGCGTGGCCTTAGCGTCTACGGGCGAGGAGGTGCTAGGATACTGATCCGGTTCGCTGGGGGCCATGCCTGGAAGGCATGAACCTGCCCGGGCAACTCGACAAAATGTTGCGCGTGAACGAGCCGGCGTAAAAGCAGTCTGTGTTGCGTCTTCGAATTTTTTCCGACTCGCCGCCTGGCGCGTCGCTACCTTGAGATAGCCGTCTTCCATGTTTGGTTCCAACGACGACAAAAAGACCCCGGCCCCGGCCGGTGAAAAGAAAGGCCTGTTCGGATGGCTGCGCAAGAAGCCGCAGACACCTGTCGCCGAACAGCCGCCAACCCCTGCCGCCCAGGATCTGCCTGCAGCAGCCGACGCCGCCGCTGCCGAGGCGATCCCGCAGGCTTCCGTGGAAGCTGCAGTGGCGCTCGCACCGGAGCCGGTTCTGGCGCCGCAGGCCGAGCCCGCTGCCGTACCGGTCGAGCAGCCTGCCCCGCACGGCCTGGTGCTCCCGGTTCCCGAGGAGCCCGTGGCGCTGGTCGAGGACGATGCCCCGCAAACGCCGCCGGTCATCGCTCCGCGGCCGGAAGCGCCGGCCCCGGTGGCCGTCGAGCCTGCTCATGTTCCTGTTTCGCCACCAGCGCCGGCAGCGCCCGGCGCGCCAGCCCCGGTACCTGCGCCACCGCTGCCCGTACCCGTGGCAACCGTCGCTGCGCCCCGTGTCGAAGCGCCGACGCCTGCGGTTGCTGCCGCGCAACCTCCAGGGCAGACCAAGACCGGCTTCTTCGCCCGCCTCAAGCAGGGCCTGGCCAAGACCAGCGCCAGCCTTGGCGAAGGCATGGCCAGCCTGTTTCTGGGTAACAAGATCATTGATGACGACCTGCTCGAAGAGCTGGAAACCCGCCTGCTGACCGCCGATGTCGGCGTCGAGGCCACGTCGGTGATCATCCAGAGCCTGACCCGCAGGGTGGCACGCAAGGAACTGACCGATGCCGCCGCCTTGTACAAGGCTTTGCAAAGCGAGCTGACCGCCCTGCTGCGGCCGGTCGAGCAGCCGTTGGTGATCAGGGCCGAGCACCAGCCGTTCGTGATTCTGGTGGTGGGCGTCAACGGCGCCGGCAAGACCACCACCATCGGCAAGCTGGCCAAGAAGCTGCAGCTCGAAGGCAAGAAGGTCATGCTGGCGGCGGGTGACACGTTCCGTGCCGCAGCCGTCGAGCAGTTGCAGGTGTGGGGCGAGCGCAACAATATCCCGGTCATCGCCCAGCATACCGGTGCCGATTCCGCCTCGGTGATCTTCGACGCCGTGCAGGCCGCCAAGTCGCGCGGCATCGATGTCCTGATCGCCGACACCGCAGGTCGTCTGCACACCAAGGACAACCTGATGGAAGAGCTGAAGAAGGTCCGTCGGGTGATGGGCAAGCTCGACGAGCAGGCGCCGCACGAAGTCCTGCTGGTGCTCGATGCCGGTACCGGGCAGAACGCGATCAACCAGGCCAAGCAGTTCAACCAGACCGTGGCCCTGACCGGCCTGGCCCTGACCAAGCTCGACGGCACCGCCAAAGGTGGCGTGATCTTCGCGCTGGCCAAGCAGTTCGGCCTGCCCATTCGCTACATCGGCGTGGGCGAGGGCATCGATGACCTGCGTACCTTCGAGGCAGAACCCTTCGTCCAGGCCTTGTTCGCCGAGCGGGAGCCTTCATGATTCGATTCGAACAGGTTGCCAAGCGCTACCCCAACGGCCATGTCGGTCTGCATGAACTGAGCTTTCGGGTGCGGCGTGGCGAATTCCTGTTCGTTACCGGTCATTCGGGCGCGGGCAAAAGTACCTTGCTGCGCCTGCTGCTGGCGATGGAACGGCCCACCAGCGGCAAGCTGCTGCTGGCCGGCCAGGACCTGGGACAGATCACCAATGCGCAGATCCCGTTCCTGCGCCGCCAGATCGGCGTGGTGTTCCAGAACCACCAGCTGCTGTTCGACCGTACGGTGTTCAACAACATCGCCTTGCCGCTGCAGATCCTCGGGTTGAGCAAGCCGGAAATCGCCAAGAAGGTCGATTCGGCTCTCGAGCGCGTGGCGTTGGCGGACAAGGCCGACCTGTACCCCGGCGACTTGTCGACGGGCCAGCAACAGCGCGTGGGCATTGCCCGGGCCATCGTCCATCAGCCAGCCTTGCTGCTCGCCGATGAACCCACCGGCAACCTCGACCCGCGTCTGGCGGCCGAGATCATGGGGGTCTTCGAAGACATCAACCGGCTAGGCACCAGCGTGCTGATTGCCAGCCACGATCTGGCGCTGATCGCGCGCATGCGCCACCGCATGCTGACGCTGCAGCGCGGGCGCCTGATCGGTGACGGAGAGGCAGGACAATGAGTGCGACACGCAGTCCCAAGGTCGCGGACCGGGTAGCGCCCAAAGGCGGCGAGCCCACACCGCAGAAGCCGAAGAAACGCCAGCGTGACGAAGACGACGGGCCGCCGTTCAGCAGCTTGCTGCGCGCCTGGGTCGAAAGCCATCGCGCCAGTTGGGTCGACAGCCTGCGCCGTCTGGGCAAGCAGCCGATCGG
Organism: Pseudomonas sp. CFBP 13602; assembly: GCF_014842725.1. Lineage (NCBI taxonomy): Bacteria > Pseudomonadati > Pseudomonadota > Gammaproteobacteria > Pseudomonadales > Pseudomonadaceae > Pseudomonas > Pseudomonas sp. CFBP 13602. The sequence goes on from NZ_JACYVT010000004.1 coordinate 201,221, forward strand.
CAGCTTCTTTACCTGCCTGGTCATGGCCGTGGCCTTGAGCTTGCCCATGGGCCTGTCTCTGCTGCTCAAGAACGTCGAGCGGCTGGGCGGTTCGTGGCAGCGCGCGGCGCAGATTTCGCTGTACCTGGAACTCGATGCCGGCGAGCGCGAGGGCCAGGCCCTGGTGACGCAGATCAAGGGGCTGTCGGGCGTGGCGCAGGCCGAGTTCATCAGTCGCGAGCAGGCGCTGGGCGAGTTTCAGCAGCAGTCCGGGCTGGGCGAGGCGCTCAAGGAGCTGCCCGAGAACCCACTGCCCGGCGTAGTGGTGGTCACCCCGCTGGAAATCGACAAGGCCGCCCTGGAAACCCTGCGCCAGCAACTCGCCGAACTGCCCAAGGTGCAGCAGGCGCAGCTGGACCTGGTATGGGTGGAGCGCCTGGCGGCGATTCTCAAGCTGGGCGACCGGTTCGTGTTCGGCCTGACCCTGCTGCTGGTGTCGGCGTTGCTGCTGGTGATCGGCAACACCATTCGTCTGCACATCGAGAACCGGCGCATCGAAATCGAGGTCATCAAACTGGTAGGGGGCACGGACAGCTACGTGCGTCGACCTTTCCTGTACATGGGTGCGCTGTACGGCTTCGGTGCAGGCATTTTTGCCTGGGGCATCCTGGCCTTCGGCCTGGATTGGCTCAACGATGCGGTCACCGGGCTTTCCGGCCTGTACGGCAGCGACTTCGCCCTGGGTGGGGTTCCCGTCGCCGACGGCTTGTCGCTCTTGCTAGGCGCGGTATTGTTAGGGTATATCGGTGCGTGGATTGCGGTCTGGCGGCACCTGCGCGAACTGGCGCCGCGTTAGCCTGCAACAGATATGTGTGCTGTGTGAACGTGTATTCAAGTTAACTTTATTGTCATTGACCGTTAAAGCGTCATAGGGAACTTGTCCACTGGTTTCCGGTCAATTTTTCGCAGTGCCCACGGGCACGAGTCATGTGAGTCGGAGGTTTTTTCGTATGACCACTTCTTTGCAACCTGCTTATGCGCTGGTGCCGGGTGCGAACCTGGAAGCCTATGTGCACACGGTGAACAGCATTCCCTTGCTGACACCCGAGCAGGAGCGTGAACTGGCCGAGAGTCTCTACTATGAGCAGGATCTTGGAGCGGCTCGGCAGATGGTGCTCGCTCACCTGCGTTTCGTCGTGCATATCGCGCGCAGCTATTCGGGCTACGGCCTGGCTCAAGCCGACCTTATCCAGGAAGGCAACGTCGGCCTGATGAAGGCCGTAAAGCGTTTCAACCCGGAAATGGGTGTGCGCCTGGTGTCGTTCGCCGTGCACTGGATCAAGGCTGAAATCCACGAGTTCATTCTGCGCAACTGGCGCATCGTCAAGGTGGCGACCACCAAGGCGCAGCGCAAGCTGTTCTTCAATCTGCGCAGCCAGAAGAAGCGTCTGGCCTGGCTGAACAACGAGGAAGTGCACCGCGTGGCCGAAAGCCTCGGTGTGGAGCCGCGTGAAGTCCGCGAGATGGAAAGCCGCCTGACCGGCCATGACATGGCCTTCGATCCGGCTGCCGAAGCAGACGACGACAGTGCGTTCCAGTCCCCGGCGAACTACTTGGAAGACCATCGCTACGACCCGGCGCGCCAACTGGAAGACGCCGATTGGAGCGACAACTCCAACACCAACTTGCACGAAGCCCTGCAGGTGCTGGACGATCGCAGCCGCGACATCCTCTACCAGCGCTGGTTGGCCGAGGAAAAGGCGACGCTGCACGAGCTGGCCGAGAAGTACAACGTGTCGGCCGAGCGCATTCGTCAGCTGGAAAAGAGTGCGATGAACAAGCTGAAGGTTTCGATCGCGGCTTGATGTGATGTGTTGAATTGAAAAGCCCCGACTGGTTCGGGGCTTTTTGTTGCCTGGCAGGAAGTCTTTGCGGGAGAGGGCTTGCCGCACTCTCACACAGACGTGGCCTAATCCGCCCAGGGCGCCGGGCGCGGCATGTTGAGGCGCAGCAGATAGTCATGCCCGCCGAGTTGGCCCATTTGCTGGCGGATCCAGCCCGCGCGGCGAGCCACGTAAGGGCTGGGCCGGCTGGCACTCCAGTTGCGCGGGTTGGGCAGCACGGCGGCCAGCAGGCTGGCTTGCTGGCGGGACAGTTGAGCTGCGCCCACGCCGAAATGATGCCGCGCGGCCGCCTCGGCGCCGAACACCCCGTCATCCCATTCCGCACTGTTGAGGTACACCTCGAGGATGCGCTGCTTGGACCAGAACATCTCGATCAGGCCGGTGAACCACGCCTCCAGGCCTTTGCGCAACCAGCTGCGGCCCGACCATAGAAATACGTTCTTCGCCACCTGCTGGCTCAGAGTGCTGGCACCGCGCAGCGAGCCACCTTCTTCGTTGTGGGCAAACGCTGCACGGATGGCGGCGATGTCGAAGCCCCAGTGCTCGGCGAAACGTTGATCTTCGCCGGCGATCACCGCCACCTTGAGATCGTCGGCAATGTTCGCCCAGGGTTGCCAATCGCGTTGCAGGTCGATCGGCTGGCCGTCGATCAAGGATTCGATCTTGCGTTCGGCCATGAGCATGGTGCCCGGCGGTGGAATGAAGCGAAAGATCACCACCACGGCCACGCTTGCGGCGACGAACCAGAGCAGGGTCTTGCACAGACGGCGGAAGAAGGATTGCAGCATGAAGGGCTTGGCCTGGCCGGGTGAGCGGGCCATTATACAGACCCTGCAGTGCAACACGGCTTTATGAGGACACACCTGGATGCTGCGTACGTTCATGATGCTGGCTGCGTTCTTCGGCTTTACCGGTGTGGCGCTCGGCGCCTTCGCCGCCCACGGTTTGAAGAACCGCCTGAGCGCCGAGTACCTGGCCATTTTCCAGACCGGCGTCAGCTACCAACTTATCCACACATTGGCGTTGTTCGGGGTCGCGCTGCTCAGCGTCCATGTGCCAGGGCGCCTGGTGGGCTGGGCGGGCGCGCTGTTCTGTCTGGGTATCGTGTTGTTCTCGGGCAGCCTGTATCTGTTGACCCTGACCGGCGTCAGCAAGCTGGGTATCGTGACCCCGTTCGGCGGCCTGGCCTTGCTCGCCGGTTGGCTGTGCCTGGGTATGGTCGCCTGGCGCCTGGGCTGATCGCGCGGGTGGTCGGCTTGGCCTTGGGAATCCTCGGCGATCGGGCTAGAATGGCGACCCCCAAAAAATGATGGCTGTCGACCGCATGCGCATTCAATTGAACGGCGACCCTTTCGAACTTCCCGACGGCGAAACCGTTGCCGGGCTGCTGGTCCGTCTCGAGCTGGTCGGCCGCCGCGTGGCCGTCGAGCTGAACCAGGACATCGTCCCGCGCAGCCAGCACGGTGACACCGTACTGGGCGAGGGCGACCAGATCGAAGTGGTTCACGCCATCGGCGGCGGCTGATCGAGTCGCCGGCACCTTCCACGTTCGTATCTTTACCTCAGCAGAGGAATTCCGATGAGCAATGCTCGCATTGACAAGCCATTCACCTTGGCCGGTCGCACCTTCGAGTCGCGCCTTCTGGTCGGCACCGGCAAGTACCGCGACCTCGAGCAGACGCGCCTGGCCATCGAAGCCTCGGGCGCCCAGATCGTCACGGTCGCCGTGCGCCGTACCAATATCGGCCAGAACCCCGGCGAGCCGAACCTGCTCGACGTGCTGCCGCCGGATCGCTACACCATTCTGCCCAACACCGCCGGTTGCTACGACGCCGTGGAGGCAGTGCGCACCTGTCGCCTGGCCCGCGAGCTGCTCGATGGCCACAACCTGGTCAAGCTGGAAGTGCTGGCCGACCAGAAGACCCTGTTCCCCAACGTGATCGAAACCCTCAAGGCCGCCGAAGTGCTGGTCAAGGACGGTTTCGACGTGATGGTCTACACCAGCGATGACCCGATCATCGCTCGCCAGTTGGCCGAGATCGGCTGCATCGCAGTCATGCCGCTGGCTGGCTTGATCGGCACTGGCCTGGGTATCTGCAACCCGTACAACCTGCAGATCATCCTGGAAGAAGCCAAGGTCCCGGTACTGGTCGATGCCGGCGTGGGTACCGCGTCCGACGCCACCATAGCCATGGAACTGGGCTGTGAAGCGGTGCTGATGAACTCGGCCATCGCCCACGCGCAGGATCCGATCATGATGGGCGCGGCCATGAAGCACGCCATCATTGCCGGGCGCATGGCCTATCTGGCCGGGCGCATGCCGAAAAAACTCTATGCCAGCGCCTCTTCGCCGCTGGATGGCCTGATCAAGTAAGAGCCCCCGATGACTGACTCGCAAGAAACGCCAACGTCCAACGAAGGCGAACCGCGCCAGCACCGCGCTATCAAGAGCTTCGTGATGCGCGCCGGACGCATGACCGAAGGTCAGCAGCGTGGCCTGGACCAGGGCAAGCCGCTGTTCGTGCTGCCACTGACCGATGAACCGGCCGACTTTGACCAGGTGTTCGGCCGCACTGCGCCGCGCACCCTGGAGATCGGCTTCGGCATGGGCCACTCGCTGCTCGAGATGGCAGCGGCCTCGCCGGAGCTGGATTTCATCGGTGTTGAAGTACACCGGCCTGGCGTTGGCGCGCTGCTCAACGGCGTCCTGACCCAGGGCCTGAAAAACCTGCGGGTCTACGACTGCGATGCCATCGAAGTGCTCAAGCAGTGCGTTGCCGACAACAGCCTGGATCGCCTGCTGCTGTTTTTCCCGGACCCATGGCACAAGGCGCGCCACCACAAGCGGCGCATCGTCCAGCCGGCGTTCGCCGAACTGGTTCGCAGCAAGCTGAAAGTCGGTGGTGTGCTGCACATGGCGACCGATTGGGAACCCTATGCCGAGTACATGCTGGAAGTCATGAACGTTGCGCCCGGTTACCGCAACCAGGCGGCCGATGGCGGTTGCGTACCGCGTCCGGCCGAGCGGCCGGTGACCAAGTTCGAACGCCGCGGTGAGCGGCTGGGGCATGGGGTGTGGGATCTGAAGTTCGAGAAGGTCGATTGAGGCTCACGCATCATTTGCGATCAGCGACAATCCCCAGCAGCACCAACACCACCAACAGCACCGGCGCCAGGCTGTAGTTGTTGAACTGGCTCAACCCCTTCAGCACCCAGGGCGTGGCATAGATCAAGGCCGCGCCACTGCCGATCACGCACATCAAGGCGATCAGGGGCACTCGCAGCATGCCTGAGAGCGAGCCCAGGCGGCCCTCGGCCCACGCCTTCACATCGGCGCCGAACAGCACCAGCACACAGCCCACCAAGGCCAGGGAGATCTCCGAAAGGTTGCCTCGGCCCCAGCGGGACACGGTGGCGAGCAGATCGAGCACGAAATCCATCAGGACAATCCTTATACCAGGAAGTATTGCAGCAGGTCGTTGAGGAACAACTGCCCGCGGGCAGTGGCGACCAGACGCGTCGGTTCGACCTGTAAAAGGCCCTTTTGTTCGGCGTTGGCGCGTGCCGTCGCCAGTGACTGCAGGGACAGGCCGGTGCGTTGCGCGAACAGCCCGGCGTCGACGCCCTGGGTGAGGCGCAGCGCGTTCATCAGGAACTCGAAGGGCAACTCGTCTGCGGCCAAGGCCTTCTCGCCGGCCTTGAATGGTTTGGCGGGGTTCAGGTAATCCTTGGGCAGGCGGGTTTTCCAGGTACGCACGATGCGTCCATCAGGGTGGCTCAGCTTGCCGTGGGCACCGGCGCCGATGCCGATGAAGTCGCCGAAGCTCCAGTAGTTGAGGTTGTGCCGCGCTGCCTTGCCTGGCCTGGCATAGGCCGACACTTCGTACTGGCCGAAGCCATGCTCGGCCAGCAGGGCCTGACCGGCCTCCTGGATGTCCCAGAGAATATCGTCCTCGGGCAGCACGGGTGGCTGGTTCCAGAACACCGTGTTGGGTTCCAGGGTCAGCTGGTACCAGGACAGGTGCGTGGGCGCCAGGGCAATGGCCTGGCGCAGATCATCCAGTGCCTCTTCCAGGGACTGATCGGGCAGGCCGTGCATCAGGTCCAGGTTGAAGTTGTCGAAACCGGCGCGGCGCGCCATTTCGGCAGCGCGCAAGGCTTCGTCACCGGTGTGGATGCGGCCCAGCGCCTCGAGCTTCTGCGGCTGGAAGCTCTGGATGCCGATGGACAGGCGGTTGATCCCCAGCTTGCGATAGGCGACGAACTTGTCCTGTTCGAAGGTCCCGGGGTTGGCCTCCAGGGTGATCTCGATGTCGGGCGCGAAGGCGATGCGTTGCTCGACGCCGGCCAGCAGTCTGCCCAGGGCGGCCGCGCTGAACAGGCTGGGCGTACCGCCGCCGAAGAAGATCGAACTCAGCGGGCGTCCGTAGACCGCGGGCAAGTCCTGGTCCAGGTCGGCCAGCAGGGCGTCGACGTATTCTTCTTCAGGCAGAACCGGGCTGGCGGTGTGGGAATTGAAGTCGCAGTACGGGCATTTGCGCACGCACCAGGGGATGTGGATGTACAGCGCCAGGGGCGGCAATTGCGCCAGCGCCTGGTCGGGACGCGGTGCCGGCGGATAAAGCAGTTGGTCGTTCATGCAAGGCTCAGGCGTTGGCGCAGCAAGGCCATGGCACGGGCGCGGTGGCTCAGTTGGTTCTTTTGCGTAGGGTCGAGTTCGGCGCTTGAACAGTTGCGCTCGGGCACCCAGAACAACGGGTCGTAGCCGAATCCGTGAGCACCGCTGGCGGCGTGCAGGATGCGGCCGTGCCAGAGCCCTTCGCAGAGGATCGGCAGCGGGTCGTCGGCGTGCCGCACCAGGGCCAGCACACAGACGAACTGCGCACCGCGCGCCTCGTCGGGTACGCCCTGCAAGGCGTCGAGCAGCTTGGCATTGTTGGCGGCATCGCCCTGGCCATCGGCATAGCGCGCCGAATAGATGCCCGGGGCACCGCCGAGGAAGTCCACGGCCAGGCCGGAATCGTCCGCCAGTGCCGGCAGGCCGGACAGGCGCGCAGCGTTGCGTGCCTTGAGGATGGCGTTCTCGACGAACGACAGCCCGGTTTCCTCGGGCTCGACCTGGCTGAATTCGCCGACCGAGCGAAGTTGCACCGCACCGCCGAGCATGGCCTGCAGTTCCTTGAGCTTGCCGGCGTTATGGCTGGCGAGGACGAGTTGGGTGAAATTGATCATGGTTGTGAATGGGTTCCGAAGGGTTCAAAGAGCCAGTTCATGCAGTCTGTCTGATGTATCCAGTCGTCAGCTTCGCGGGCAGAGCCCGCTCCCACAGACCGCGAAAAGCCGTCTACACCGCCACCCGATGCTCCTGCAGACCGGGGCTGCTGACCCGGTAGATGCCGATCTCGCCCAGAAGGTTTGGCCAGATCTTGCTCGCCCACCCGTGGCGGTGCTGTTGATCCACCGCCAGGCGGTTGAGCACCTGCGCGCGACGCTCGCTGCACAGGGCCTCGAAGTCGGCAAAGGTGCAGAAGTGGATGTTCGGCGTGTTGTACCAGGTATAGGGCAGGAACTCGGACACCGGCATGTGGCCCTTGCTGGCCAGGTACCAACGGCAGCGCCAGTGGCCAAAATTGGGGAAGGTGATGATGCACTGGCGACCGACCCGCAGCATTTCGTCAAGAATGCGGTCAGGGTATTCCACGGCCTGCAGCGCCTGGGTCATGACCACGATGTCGAAGCTGTTGCTGGCGAAATTGCCCAGGCCTTTGTCCAGGTCCTGCTCGATGACGTTGATGCCCTTGCGCACGCATTCGGTGATGTTGTCCGCATCGATTTCCAGGCCATAGCCGGTGACCTGCTTGTGGTCGCGCAGCCAGGCGAGCAACTCGCCATTGCCACAGCCCAGGTCGAGCACGCGGCTGCCGGCAGGGATCCAGTCCTGGATGATTTCTAGGTCAGCTCTCATGGATGCCTCACAGTGCAATGCGGTTCATGTAGCTGCTGAACGCCTGCAGATACCGTGGAATGGGGATCAGGAAAGCGTCATGCCCCTGTGGCGCGTCGATTTCCAGGTAGCAGACGTCTTTCTTCGCGGCCATCAAGGCGTCGACCAGCTCGCGCGAGCGCGCTGGCGAAAAACGCCAGTCGGTGGTGAACGACATCACGCAGAACTTGGCCTGCACATGGGCGAACGTGGCGGCCAGATCATCGTCGTGAGCTGCGGCAGGGTCGAAGTAGTCCAGCGCCTTGGTCATCAGCAGGTAGGTATTGGCGTCGAAGCGACCGGAGAATTCCTCGCCCTGATAACGCAGGTAGCTTTCCACCTGGAATTCCACGCTGTGGAAATCGTAGTTGAGCTTTTCGCTCTTGAGGCCGCGGCCGAATTTCTCGCCCATCGAATCATCCGACAGGTACGTGATGTGCCCGACCATGCGCGCCAGCATCAGGCCGCGTTTGGGTATCACCCCGCGGGCCTGGAAATCACCGCCATGGAACTCGGGGTCGGACAGGATGGCCTGACGCGCCACCTCGTTGAAGGCGATGTTCTGTGCGCTGAGCTTGGGCGCCGAAGCGATTGCCAGGCAGTGACGAACGCGCTCGGGGTAGGTGATGGTCCACTGCAAGGCCTGCATGCCGCCCAGGCTGCCTCCAACCACCGCCGCCCACTGGGTGATTCCCAGGGCGTCTGCCAGGCAGGCCTGGCTGTGAACCCAGTCTTCGACGGTCAATACCGGGAAATCGGCGCCGAACGGTTTGCCGGTGTCGGGATCGATGCTGCTGGGCCCGGTGGAACCGTTGCAGCCGCCCAGATTGTTCAGGCTGACCACGAAGAAGCGGTTGGTATCGATGGGCTTGCCGGGACCGATGCAGCTGTCCCACCAACCCGGCTTGCGGTCGTCGGCGGAGTGGTAGCCGGCGGCGTGGTGATGGCCCGACAGCGCGTGGCAAATCAGCACCGCGTTGCTGGCACTGGCGTTGAGCTGGCCGTAAGTCTCGTAGATCAGGTCGTAGGCGGGCAGCGAGCGTCCGCAGGCCAGGGCCAGGGGTTCGCTGAAGTGGGCAATTTGTGGAACGACCAGACCGACGCAATCATCGGGAAAGACAGTGGACATCGACCCTGCTCACGCTTGAATGAGGCGTAAGTCTAAAGAGCGCGGGGCACAGGGGCAAGCAGCGCTTGGCGGGGTTGGAGGCACGCAGGCAGGGAGCGTTTGCCGCGTGCGTGAAAGCCCATCGGGACCTTCACGCAGGCGGCGTGCAGCGGTCAGATCAGCAGGCGCAGGATCTGCGGCATGCCGGTGCTCATGGCCAGGTTGTTGATGACCAGCATGTCCAGCAGCTTGAGTACCATGAAGGCCAGGATCGGCGAGATGTCCAGGCCACCCAGGTTGGGCAGGATGCGCCGGAACGGCGCCAGAGCCGGCTCGCAGATCTGGTTGACCAGCTCGGCACCCGGGTTGTGGCTCTGCGGCGCGACCCAGGAAAGGATCACGCTGATGATCATGGCGAAGAAGAAAATCTTCAGGAACAGCGCGGTCACCCCGATGATCGACCACACCAGCAACTGCAAGGGGTTGCCGGTGGTGCCGTAGGCGAGCAGCAAGGTCAGCGCCATGATGATCATCTGGATGACGATGGCCAGCAGCAGCGAGGACATGTCCAGCCCGAACAGGCTGGGGATGATCCGCCGCACCGGCTTGAGCAGCGGCTGCGTGGCGCGCACGATGAACTGGCACAGCGGATTGTAGAAGTCGGCACGCACCAGCTGCAGCACGAAGCGCAGCAGCATGATCAACAGATACAGGCTGCCCAGGGTTTGCACGACATAGATCGCCGCGGTATTGAGACCGTACATGAAAGCTCCTTGATGACCTGGTTATTGACCCAGCTGTTCGGCCAGCTCGGCCGAACGCCGAGCGGCGGCGTTCAGGGCGTTCTGCACCAGGGTTTCGAACCCTTCGGACTGGAATGACTTGATGGCCGCTTCGGTGGTACCGGCGGGTGAGGTGACGCGACGACGCAGTTCGGCAGCGTCGACGTCGCTGGCCACGGCCATGTGCGCGGCGCCCAGGGCGGTCTGCAGGGTCAGCCGGGCAGCCGTCTCGTGCGGCAGTCCGAGTTTTTCCCCGGCGGCGGTCATGGCTTCTATCAACAGAAAGAAGTAGGCCGGGCCGCTGCCGGACACGGCGGTGACCGCATCCAGCTGCTGTTCTTCATCCAGCCAAAGGGCCAGGCCGACCGCGCCCAGCAAGTCTTCGGCCTGCTGGCGTTGTTCGGCATTGACGTCGGCGGTGGCGTACAGGCCGCTGGTGCCCTGGCGCAAAAGCGCGGGGGTGTTGGGCATGCAGCGCACGATCGGCTGTTGCTCGCCGAGCCACGCCTGCAGGCTCGCGCAGTTGATGCCCGCGGCGATCGAGACCACCAGTTGACCGGGTGCCAGGCTCGGTGCCAGCGATTGGCACACGTCCTTCATGCCTTGCGGCTTGACGGCCAGCACCACCACGTCGACCCCCTCGATGGCCTCGGCGTTGTCGGCGAACACCTCGATGCCATGTTCGGCCGCTACCTTGTCACGCTGTTCGGCGCCGCGGTCGCTGGCGCGGATGTGGCTGGCTTCGACACCCTGCGCGCGCAGGCCGCCGATCAGGCTGGCGGCCATGTTGCCGGCGCCGATGAAGGCAATACGAGTGTTGCTCATGAAGGATCCTTGCTCAGAGGTGAGGAGGCCACAGCGGTGTGCGCCGGGGAGGTGTCTTGGCAGTAGTTGCGCGCGCCGAACAGCGCCGTGCCGATGCGCACCCACGTGGCGCCCTGGGCGATGGCTGCCTCCAGATCGTGGCTCATGCCCATGGACAAGGTGTCCAGCGGCATTGGCAGATCGTGCTGCAGCGCATGCACGCGGGCAAAGGCAGCGTTCTGCAGGGCGATGTCATCGGTGGGCTCCGGTATGGCCATGAGGCCACGCAGGCGCAGGTTGGGCAGCGCGGCGATGGCGCTGGCCAGGGTGTCTACGTCGTCGGGATCGCAGCCGGACTTGCTGGCCTCGCCGCTGACATTGACCTGGATGCAGATGTTCAGGGGGCCAAGCGCGGCCGGGCGTTGTTCGCTGAGCCGTTGGGCGATCTTGAGGCGGTCCACGGAATGTACCCAGTCGAAGTGTTCGGCAATTGCGCGCGTCTTGTTCGATTGAATGGGGCCGATGAAGTGCCAGATCAAGGGCAGGTCGGCGAGTTCCAGCTGTTTGCCCAGGGCTTCCTGCAGATAGTTTTCGCCGAAGTCACGGATGCCGGCGGCGAATGCCTCGCGCATGGCGGCGGCAGGCTTGGTCTTGCTGACCGCGAGTAGGCCGACTTGGCCGGGCTCGCGTTGCGCCTGTCGAGCAGCGGCTGCGATTCGGGCACTCACTTGCGAAATGTTGTCTGCTATCGTGGACATTGAATTCGTGCCGGCGGGTTTCAGGTCTGCGGCATTCTACCTGCTTGTCTGTATTTGGGGAGTCTCATGGACATTACCGAGCTGTTGGCCTTCAGTGCGAAACAAGGCGCATCCGACCTGCACCTGTCCGCAGGCCTGCCGCCGATGATTCGGGTGGATGGCGACGTGCGCCGTATCAACCTGCCGGCGCTGGACGATAAACAGGTCCAGGCGCTGATCTACGACATCATGAACGACAAGCAGCGCAAGGACTTCGAGGAGTTTCTGGAAACCGACTTTTCTTTCGAAGTGCCCGGTGTGGCGCGCTTTCGGGTTAACGCGTTCAACCAGAACCGTGGTGCCGGTGCAGTGTTTCGGACCATTCCGTCCAAGGTGCTGAGCATGGACGACCTGGGCATGGGAGATGTGTTTCGCAAGATTACCGAAGTGCCGCGCGGGCTGGTGCTGGTCACCGGGCCGACCGGGTCGGGCAAGTCGACTACCCTGGCGGCGATGATCGATTACCTCAACAGCAACAAGCACCATCACATCCTGACCGTGGAAGATCCGATCGAATTCGTCCACGAGTCGAAGAAGTGCCTGGTCAACCAGCGTGAAGTGCACCGCGACACCCTGGGGTTCTCCCACGCCTTGCGCTCGGCGTTGCGGGAGGACCCGGACGTGATCCTGGTGGGCGAAATGCGCGACCTGGAAACCATTCGGCTGGCGTTGACGGCGGCCGAGACCGGGCACCTGGTGTTCGGCACGCTGCACACCACGTCGGCGGCGAAGACCATCGACCGGGTGGTCGATGTGTTTCCGGCAGAGGAAAAGTCGATGGTGCGTTCAATGCTGTCCGAATCGCTGCAGGCAGTGATTTCTCAGACCTTGCTGAAGAAGATTGGTGGCGGGCGGGTGGCTGCGCACGAGATCATGATCGGCACCCCGGCGATTCGTAACCTCATCCGTGAAGACAAGGTCGCGCAGATGTACTCGTCGATCCAGACAGGTGGATCGCTGGGCATGCAGACCTTGGACATGTGCCTGAAGAACCTGCTCGCCCAGGGCATCATCAGCCGCGACTCGGCCCGCGAAAAGGCCAAGTCCCCGGACAACTTCTGAACGGTGCATATCCCGCTGCACCGTGGCGTACGTTTCGCGGCCACTGGCCGCTCCTACAGAGAATGGCAGTCATCCGTAGGAGCGGCCAGTGGCCGCGAAGGGCGCACCGCGGTCGGGCTGATGCCCTGCGGTGAATGCGTTGCGGCCGATGACCGCTCCTACAGACAATTGCGGTCATCAGTAGGAGCGGTCCGTGGCCGCGAAGGGCACGCCGCGGAAAGAGGGATCAGCGCTGGACGATGCGCAGCGCGGGCTCTTTGGGCAGGACGCGCTTGGCGACAGCGTAGTGGGTGTTCCAGTACGGTTTCTTCAAGGTGTCGATGGTCACAGCCTTGCCACGACGCGGGGCATGGATGAAGCGGTCGTTGCCCAGGTAGATGGCGACGTGATTCACCTTGCGGCTCTTGATGTTGAAAAACACCAGGTCACCCGGCTTGAGGTCCTTGCGTTCAACCTTGACACCGTGGCCCGCAGCCATGGCGTTGGACGTACGCGGCAGATCAACGGCTTTCACGTCGTTGAAGGCATACTTGACCAGGCCACTGCAGTCGAAACCCTTGCTCGGGCTGCTGCCGCCCCAGCGATAGGGGGTGCCAAGCACGTTGACCGCACGGCTGAGCACATCGCTGCTCTGCTTGGACGAGGCGCTGCCGACCTTGACCGCGGTAACCTTGGCCAATGCCTGGTTGTTGCTGGCAGGGCGGGTCACGACGATGCGTGGGGCGCGTTGCGATTGTTCGGTAGCGGACTGGGCGGTGTAGCCATTGAAGCCAGCGGGAAGTCGTTGCTCACGATTGGTGGCGTGGGCGGCCAGGGGCAATAATAGGCAGATGGTCAGCCATGTCTTGAAAAATGGACGCATTCGGCAGGGCTCATGTGGGTAGGCGCGCAACTTTATAACAGCTTTTTGTGTGGTTTTTAATCCGCTGGTCGAGGCACGCAGGTCGCAAATGGCACCAATCGGGCGCAGAATTGTCCTTTGTGCGGCACGCGACTCAGGTGCTGCAAGGGTTCAGCCGATGTCGGTCACAGAAATGCCATACGTCGGGACGGGGCAAAAAAGTCACAAAACCGTTCAAAAAATTTTTATATCAGAGGGCGCACATCAACAATGAACAGCTATCGGATCCACGATACCCACAGCAAAGTCATGGGCTACCTGTTGTGGATTTTGGGCTTTACCGGTGCTCATCGCTTCTACTACGGCAAGCCGGTGACCGGGACGATCTGGTTTTTCACCCTGGGGCTGTTCGGCATCGGCTGGCTTATCGACCTGTTCCTGATTCCGGCCATGGACCGGCACGCCGACATGCGCTTTCACAGCGGCCAGACCAACTACAACGTGGCCTGGGTACTGCTGACTTTTCTCGGTTTGTTCGGTGTGCACCGCATGTACATGGGCAAGTGGATCACCGGGGTGATCTACCTGCTGACTGGGGGGTTGTTCTTGGTGGGCGTGCTCTATGACTTCTGGACGCTGAATGATCAGGTGTCGATGAAGAACGCGCAGCGCGGGTAGGTCGTTCAGGCTGCAGCCCCTGCTGCGCTGTGTCAGGCAGGCCGCAGCGAGGCCTTCGCGGCCACTGACCGCTCCTACGGGGGTGGTCGTCTGTGGGAGCGGGCTCTGCCCGCGAAGAAGTGGGTGCGGTGCATCAGGCAGACCACAGTAAGGCCTTCGCGGCCGCTGACCGCTCCTACGGGGGTGGTCGTCTGTGGGAGCGGGCTCTGCCCGCGAAGAAGTGAGTGCGGTGCATCAGCCGTACTGCGGCGAGGCTTTCGCGGCCGCTGACCGCTCCTACAGGGATGGTGTCGTCTGTAGGAGCGGGGGGGATCAGCCAGTGAAGCTGATATGCCCATCCACCAAGGTGTAACGCACGGCGCCCGGCAACGTGTGACCGAGGAACGGGCAGTTGGCGCCCTTGGACAGCCAGCGCTCGCCGGCCACCGTCGAGACGCCTTCATCGAACAGCACCAGATCCGCCGCCGCGCCCACCTGCAAGCGGCCTGCCGGCAAGCGCATGGCCTCGGCCGGGCCCTGGCCCAGGCGCGCGAGCAAGGTCGGCAGGTCGAGCAAGCCGTCCTGCACCAGGGTCAGGGCCAACGGCAATAGCAGCTCGACACTGCTGATACCCGGCTCGGTCGCACCGAACGGGGCCAGTTTGGCATCACGGTCGTGGGGCTGGTGATGGCTGGCAATGGCCTGCACCACGCCCTTCTTCACCGCCGCACGCAAGCCTTCCCGATCCGCCGCCGAGCGCAGCGGCGGTTGCACGTGATACAGGCTGGAAAACCCGGTCAGCGCCTCGTCGGTCAGGATCAATTGGTACAGCGCCACGTCCGCCGTGACCGGCAGGCCGCGGCCTTGGGCCTGTTCGATCAGCTCGACGCCGCGGGCGGTGGTCAATTGGCTGAAATGCGCACGCACGCCGCTCTGCTCGACCAGCAGCAGGTCGCGCGCCAGGGCGACGGTTTCCGCAGTGGCTGGAATACCCGCCAGGCCGAGGAAAGCGGCGGTGGGCCCATCGTGGGCGAGCCCGCCGGCGGACAGGTCGCGGTCCTGGGAATGGAAGATCACCGTCAGGTCGAACGTTGCGGCGTACTCAAGCGCACGACACAACGTCCGGTGGTTGCCGAAGCTGTTCAGGCCATTGCCGAAAGCAATGCAGCCGGCATCGCGCAAGGCAATCAGTTCCGCCAGTTGCTCGCCTTCCAGGCCCTTGCTCAGGGCACCGATCGGAAACACCTTGGCATGCCCGGCCTCGCGGGCGCGATCCAGGATCAGCTCGGCCACTGCCGAGGTATCGAGGATCGGCTTGGTCAGCGGCGGGCAGCACAGGCTGGTGACGCCACCGGCAGCTGCGGCCCGGGTTTCACTGGCGATGGTGCCCTTGCGGCTGTAGCCGGGCTCGCGCAGCGACACGCTGAGGTCGACCAGGCCGGGCGCGGCCACCAGGCCGCTGGCGTCCAGGCGCTGGCTGGCGGTGAAATCGGCGGGCGCATCGCCGATGGCCACGATTCGCCCCTGGCTGATATGCAGGTCGCTGATCTGGTCCAGACCACTGGCGGGGTCGATCACCCGTGCACCGATAATACTGAGGCTCACTGGACGCTCTCCTGCTCGAATTGACGCTGGGCCGTCTGCCCGCTCATGGCCATCGACAACACCGCCATGCGGACTGCGATGCCGTAGGTGACCTGGTTGAGAATTACCGAATGAGGTCCATCGGCGACGGCCGATTCGATCTCGACGCCACGGTTGATCGGCCCTGGGTGCATGACGATGGCGTCGGGCTTGGCACCGGCCAGACGCGCAGTGGTCAAGCCGTAGAGGCGATAGAACTCGCCTTCGCTGGGCAGCAGGCCACCGGTCATGCGTTCACGCTGCAGGCGCAGCATGATCACCACATCGACATCCTTGAGGCCCTGCTCCAGGTCGGTAAACACCTTGACGCCATACTGCTCGACGCCGATGGGCAACAGCGTCTTCGGACCGATCACACGGATGTCCGGGCAGCCCAGGGTCTTGAGGGCGATCATGTTCGAGCGCGCTACCCGCGAGTGCAGGATGTCGCCGACGATCGCTACCGACAGGTTCTCGAAGCCGCCTTTGTGCCGACGAATCGTGAGCATGTCGAGCATGCCCTGGGTCGGGTGGGCATGGCGGCCGTCGCCACCGTTGATGATGGCCACTTCCGGGCTGACGTGCTCGGCGATGAAGTGCGCGGCCCCGGAGTCGGCGTGGCGCACGACGAACATGTCGGCGGCCATCGCTTCGAGGTTGCGCAGGGTGTCGAACAGGGTTTCCCCCTTGCTGGTCGAGGAGGTCGACACGTTCAGGGTGATGACGTCGGCCGACAGGCGCTGGGCGGCGAGCTCGAAGGTGGTGCGCGTGCGCGTGGAGTTTTCGAAGAACACGTTGCACACGGTCTTGCCGCGCAGCAACGGGACTTTCTTGACCGCACGGGCGCCGACTTCAAGGAACGAATCGGCGGTGTCGAGCACTTCGGTCAGCAGTTCGCGGGACAAGCCGTCGAGGGAAAGAAAATGGCGTAGCTGGCCCTGGTCATTGAGCTGCAGCGGGCGCTTGGCGTCGATAGGCGTCATGGCGGGGGCTCTTAAAGGCTGGAGGCGGAAACGAGGTCCTGGCGCTCGAGGGCGAGCGGGGACGGGCCGAGCAATTTTACCCGTTCATGGGCAGCCAGCGACAGGGTGGCACCGACGATGTCGGGGCGAATCGGCAGCTCGCCGGCGTCCAGGTCGAGCAGGCACACCAGGGTCACGCTGGCAGGGCGGCCGTAGTCGAACAGTTCATTAAGGGCGGCGCGGACGGTGCGGCCACTCATCAGCACGTCGTCGATCAGCACCAGATGCTGGCCCTCGATCTCGAAGGGCAGGGCCGAGGGGCGCACTTGCGGGTGCAGGCCGTTCTGGCTGAAGTCGTCGCGGTAGAACGACACGTCCAGGGTGCCCAGCGCAGCCTTGCTGTCCATGGCTTGCAGCAACGCCTGAGCGACCCAGACACCGCCGCTGTGAATGCCGATGTAGCGCGGCTCGGCAATGGAGCGCCTGGCCAGATGGGCCTTGAGGTCGACAGCCATCGCGCCGATCAGCTCGGCCGGGTTGGGAAGGCTCATGTGTGCTCCTGTGGTTGAGATCGTCCGAAGAGAGGGGTGCGGTGTGACGCGGCCGTGCGGTATGCCTGGAAAAATGCCCCGAGGCCGGACGCGGCTTGCGCCGCACCTGTAGCAGCGGCGCAAGCCGCGTCGGCGGTCGTGCGGTGTATCTGGAAAAATGCGTCGAGGCCCGACGCGGCTTGCACCGCTGCTACAGGGGGGTGGGGTGCAGCTGCTGTCATCTTCAGCTGTTGCCACCCAGCGCATTCGCCTCCAGCCAGCCTTGCAGCAGCAGCTTGGCAGCGATGGCGTCGACCGGGTTGTCGCGGTAGCTGCCGCGCTGCCCGCCACGGGCCATGCGCTCGCCCTTGGCCTCGAAGGTGGTCAGCCGTTCATCGTGGGTGTGCACCGGGATGTTGAAGCGGCCGTTCAGGCGGCGGGCGAACTTTTCTGCCCGTTCGCTCATTTCGCTGGGGCTGCCGTCCATGTTCAGCGGCAGGCCGACGACGATGGCGTCCGGCTGCCATTCCTTGATCAGCGCTTCGACGCGGGTCCAGTCGGGCACGCCGTTCTGGGCCTTGAGGGTACACAGTTCACGGGCCTGGCCGGTGATCACCTGGCCAACCGCGAAGCCGATCTGCTTGGTGCCGTAATCCACGCCGAGCAGCAGTCTGGGTGCGCTCATCAGGCGTGGCCCGCCTGGCTGGTCAGCAGGCTGAGGTTAATGCCCAGGCGTGCCGCCGCCGCGCCGAGGCGCTGGTCGCTGTCGGTATTGAACAGGATGTCGGCATCGAAGGGGCAGGTCAGCCAGGCATTGTCGGCCAGTTCGGCTTCCAGCTGACCGGCCTCCCAGCCGGCGTAGCCCAAGGTGATCAGGCTTTGCTCGGGACCCGCGCCATCGGCGATGGCGAACAGGATGTCCTGGGAGGTGGACAGCGAGACCTCGCCCAGCTCGACCGTGGCCTGGAACACCGGGCCGCTGGGGTGCAGAACGAAGCCGCGGTCGGTCTGCACCGGCCCGCCGTTGTAGATGGGCACCTGCTGGCAGGAAGCCGGTGGTTCGGTGTCCGGCCGCAACTGCTCGAGTATGTCGGCCAGGTTCAGGTCCTGCAGGCGGTTGACCACCAGGCCCATCGCGCCATTGGGCGTGTGCTCGACGATGTAGGTCAAGGTATGGGCAAAATTGGGGTCCGCCATGTGCGGCATGGCGATCAGGAACTGGTTCCTGAGGTAGCTCGTTTCGAGGTTTTTCATGACCTGTAGTGTGGCGTCGGCCTGCCAGCCTGACAAGCTTGCAGGCGCAGTTTCATGTGTCTCAATTGCTCTGCAGGCGATCGCCCTTGGCGAAGCGCCAGGTACGGATGATCTCCAGGCGGTCGACGTCGGCCAGATCGCCGGTGAAGGGCGCGAACGGCGCGGCCAGGCGCACGATGCGCTGGGCCGCCTGATCGAGCAGCGGCTGGCCGGACGATTCGAGCACCAACACCTCGTAGAGCGAGCCGTCGCTGTTGATCGACACCATCAGCCGCAGGCTGCCGTAGATCTGCTGGCGGCGTGCCTCGTCGGGGTAATTGAGGTTGCCGATGCGTTCGACTTTCTTGCGCCAATCATCCTTGTACCAGGCACCCTTGTCGCGCATGGTCGAGGCCGCGCTCAAACGGTGGATGCGCGGACGCTTGGCGTAGGCCTGCTGCTCGTGGGACAGCTCGGCTTCCAGGCTGGCGATCTCGCTGGACAGCTGCGAGCTGTCGAATTCCGGGGTAGCGGCCTTTGGTTTGGGGTCGGGCTTGACCGGTGGCGGTCGTGCCTCGGTCTTCACCGGCCGGGGGGCCGTGGTGGCGATGGCCTTCTTCAGCGGTGCAGGCTCGGGCTGGGTGACCGGCTTGGGCGCAGGCGGTGGCGTCACCTTGTTGATCTTGCTGTCCTGGAAGGGCGCGACTTCAGTGGTCTTGGGCACGGCCTTCTTGTCCAGGGTGCCGCTGCCTTGCTGGTTGTCCTGGGCAAGAAAATCCGCATCCTTGGGCGCGGTCTGGCTCTTGAGCGGTGCCAGGGTCACTTCCAGGGTCTTGCTGATCTGGGTAGGCGGCTGCGTGCCGAAGCCCACGCCGACGATCAGGGCGACGTGCAGCAGCGCGGCGAGGAACAGGGTAAAACCCAGCCGATCCGCAGGGCGGGCGCCGATGCGGGTCAGTTCAGCAGGGAGGTCGGCGGGCAGCGTCATGAAGAATCCGGCAGGCGTGCAACCCGGGCGGCGATGCGCGCCCGGCAACTGAAAGGGCGTGCATCATAACCCGGAGCAGGGGCGTAGGGTCAGCGTGCCTTGAGCTTGCGATCGATGGCGTCCATCAATTGGCCGCCGATGTCGGTGCCGAATGCCGCGTCGATTTCGCGGATGCAGGTCGGGCTGGTGACGTTGATCTCGGTGAGGTGCTCGCCGATCACGTCCAGGCCGACGAACAACAGGCCCCGGGCGCGCAGCGACGGGCCGACCTGTTCGGCGATCCAGCGGTCCTTGTCGCTCAGCGGACGCGCTTCGCCACGCCCCCCGGCTGCCAGGTTGCCGCGAGTCTCGCCGCTGGCGGGAATACGCGCCAGGCAGTAGGGCACCGGCTCGCCGTCGATCATCAGGATGCGTTTGTCGCCGTCCTTGATCGCCGGCAGGTAGCGCTGCGCCATGATCTGCTGGGTCCCCATGGCCGTCAGCGTTTCGAGGATGACCGACAGGTTCGGATCGCCCACCCGATGGCGGAAGATCGAGGTGCCGCCCATGCCGTCCAGCGGCTTGAGAATGACGTCGCCATGTTCGGCGGCGAACTCGCGCAGGATGTCGGCCCGACGGCTGACCAGCGTGGGCGGGGTCAGTTGCGGGAACAGCGTGGCGAACATCTTCTCGTTGCAGTCGCGCAGGCTCTGCGGCTTGTTCACCACCAGTACGCCCGCGGCCTCGGCCTGTTCGAGCAGGTAGGTGCTGTAGACGAATTCGAGGTCGAAGGGTGGGTCCTTGCGCATCAGGATGACGTCGAGATCGGCCAGCGGCGCGTCGAATTCCGACTCGAACTCGAACCAGTGCTGCGGGTCGGCGAAGACCTTGAGCGGACGCATCCGCGCGCGGGCCTGACCCTGGCCTTGATACAGGTCCTGGATTTCCATATGGAACAGCGACCAACCGCGTGCCTGGGCCGCCAGCAGCATGGCCAGCGAGCTGTCCTTCTTGTAGGAGATGTTGGCGATCGGGTCCATGACAATGCCGAGGCGAACGCTCATGGGGTAGCTCCTGTACGCGGGACGTGCCGCTTGCGAATGGGTCTTGGAAAGTGGCGTCAGGGTGGCGCCGCATGGCCCGCAGGTCAAGGGGCAGCGGCCGATGGAACGCTGTTGGAGAGTGTGCTAAAAAGGCTCGGACTTCTTTATTGCCCGCGAAGGCGCCCGTCGGGGCAAGCGCACATCAGAGCCTCCATGAAAACGTCCGAAGCCTTCAAGATCATGGTGATCGACGACTCCAAGACGATTCGTCGCAGCGCCGAACTGTTGCTCGAACAGGCAGGCTGCCAAGTGATCACCGCACTCGATGGCTTCGATGCCCTGGCCAAGATCGTCGACGAACGTCCCGATATCATCTTCATTGATGTCATGATGCCGCGCCTGGATGGCTACCAGACCTGCGCGCTGCTCAAGAGCAACAGCGCCTTCAGCGCCATTCCGGTGGTGATGTTGTCGTCGCGCGATGGCCTGTTCGACAAGGCTCGCGGCCGCAGTGTCGGCTCGGATCAATTTTTGACCAAGCCCTTCAGCAAGCAAGAACTGCTCGCCGCGATCCGCACCCATGTGCCGGGTTTCGCCGCGTAGCGAACGTTGTCCAGCCCTGGCGCGTGCCAGGGCCTTTACCGCATGGGGAACAGCATGGCTCGAATCCTGATCGTCGATGATTCGCAGACGGAAACCTACAAACTCACCGGCATGCTGGAACGGCACGGTCATGAAGTGCTCAAGGCCCAGAACGGTGCCGATGGTGTGGCCCTGGCCCGCCAGGAGAAGCCCGACGCCGTCCTCATGGACATCGTCATGCCCGGCTTGAACGGCTTCCAGGCGACCCGCCAGTTGCACAAGGACGAAGAGACCGCGCACATTCCGGTGATCATGATCACCACCAAGGATCAGGAAACCGACAAGGTCTGGGGCACTCGCCAGGGGGCCAAGGGCTACCTGACCAAGCCGGTGGACGAGGACACCTTGATCCAGACGTTGAACACCGTCCTGGCCGGTTGACCCACGCCGATGCTGGAGTCACGCACCGCCTTCGACCTGCTGCTCGATATCGACCAGCGTTGTCGCCTGCTGGCCGCCGAACTGCCCTCGCAGGAACTGCGCCTGCAGACCTGGAGCGGCATCGGTTTTCGTCTGGCCGGGCACTGGTACGTCGCGCCCATGGGCGAGGTTGCCGAAGTGCTGCCCGAGCCACGCAGCACGCGGCTGCCGGGGGTCAGGCCTTGGGTCGTGGGCGTGTCGAACCTGCGCGGGCGGCTGTTGCCGGTCATCGACCTGGGCGGATTCTTCGGCCATGGCCTGTCGCCGCAGCGCAAACAGCACCGGGTGCTGGTGGTGGACCGAGCGGACATCTTCGTCGGCCTGCTGGTGGACGAGGTCGCCGGTCTGCAGCATTTCAGCTCGGCCAACCACCAGGCATCATTGCCCGAAATGGCGCTGGCTGCCGCCGCGCCGTTCCTGCAGGGCCACTTCCTGCGTGAACACCCCTGGTGCGTGTTCAGCCCGGCCCGGCTGGTACAGGCCCCCGCTTTCCTGGATGTAGCACTCTGAGCATGCCTATGCGTATCCGTACTTCCCCCAGCAGACTCGCCCTACACGGGCCCACATCATGACCAAGCGCTGGCCAGGCAACTCTCTGTTGGGCTCCCGAGCCGGCGCGCAGATCATCGGCCTGTTCGTGGCGTTGGTGATCTTCATCGTTCTGCTGTTCGCCAATTTCACCTACCTCAACACTCAATCCACCTACGACAAGCAGTACATCGGCCATGCCGGCGAATTGCGCGTGCTGTCGCAGCGCATCGCCAAGAACGCCACCGAGGCGGCGGCGGGCAAGGCTGCAGCGTTCAAGTTGCTGGCCGACGCGCGCAACGATTTCGAGCGCCGCTGGGGTTTTCTCAAGGAAGGCGACAGCGCCACCGGGCTGCCTGCGGCCCCCGCGGCGATGCGCGAACAGATGCGCTTGGTGCAGCGCGACTGGGACGAGCTGCGCCACAATTCCGATGCGATCCTGGCCAGCGAACAGACGGTGCTGTCGCTGCATCAGGTGGCCGCGACCCTGGCCGAAACCGTGCCGCAACTGCAGGTCGAGTACGACAAGGTCGTCGACACGCTGCTGCGCGGCGCCGCGCCAGCCAGCCAGGTTGCCGTGGCGCAGCGCCAGTCGTTGCTCGCCGAACGCATTCTGGGCGCCGTCAACACGGTGCTGTCCGGCGACGAAAGCGCGGCCCAGGCTGCAGAAAGCTTCGGCCGCGACGCCAACCGTTTCGGCCAGGTGCTGGGCGGCATGCTCGACGGCGATGCGCTGATCCGGGTGACCCAGGTACAAGATCCGGAGGCACGCGCGCGCTTGCGCGAGATCGCCGAGTTGTTCCAGTTCGTCTCGGGCAGTGTCGACGAGATCCTGGAAACCTCGCCCGAACTGTTTCAGGTGCGGGCCTCGGCCAGCAATATCTTCAATCAGTCGCAGAGCCTTCTGGAAGAAGCCTCGCGCCTGGCCAGCGGCTTCGAGAACCTGGCCAGCGGGCGTTCCGCTGGTACCGTCGGTGGCTATGTGCTGGGCCTGGCGGCGCTGGCTTCGATCATTCTGATCGCCCTGGTGATGGTGCGCGAAACCAAACGGCAACTGCGCCAGACCGCAGAGAAAAGCGAGCGCAACCAGGCGGCGATCATGCGCCTGCTCGATGAGATCGGTGGGTTGGCCGATGGCGACCTGACCGTGACCGCCTCGGTGACCGAGGAATTCACCGGTGCCATCGCCGATTCGATCAATCATTCCATCGACCAGTTGCGCGATCTGGTGGCCACCATCAACCTCACCGCCGAAGAGGTCGCTACGGCCGTGCAGGACACCCAGGCCACCGCCCACCAGTTGGCGCGGGCCTCGGGGCATCAGGCGCAGCAGATCAGTGACGCATCGGTGGCGATCAGCGACATGGCCCAGTCGATCGACCGGGTGTCGACCAACGCCTGGGAGTCGGCCAAGGTTGCGGATCGTTCGGTGACCATCGCCAACAAGGGCAGCGAGGTGGTGAACAACACCATCCAGGGCATGGACAACATTCGCGAGCAGATCCAGGACACCGCCAAGCGCCTCAAGCGGCTGGGCGAATCATCCCAGGAAATCGGCCACATCGTCAGCCTGATCGACGACATTGCCGACCAGACCAGCATCCTTGCCCTGAACGCGGCGATCCAGGCCTCCATGGCTGGCGAGGCCGGGCGTGGCTTTGCCGTGGTCGCGGACGAAGTGCAACGCCTGGCCGAGCGCTCGTCATCGGCTACCCGGCAGATCGAGACGCTGGTGCGGGCGATCCAGGCCGACACCAACGAGGCAGTGATCTCCATGGAACAGACCACGTTCGAAGTGGTGCGCGGTGCGCGCCTGGCTCACGACGCCGGGATCGCCCTGGAAGAGATCGAGGGCGTGTCGCAGGATCTGGCCGAGCTGATCCAGGTGATTTCCAGCGCTGCCCAGCAGCAGACCAGTTCGGCAGGACAGATCTCGCACACCATGTCGGTGATCCAGCAGATCACCGAGCAGACCTCTTCAGGCTCCAGTGCAACGGCTGAAAGCATCGGCAATCTGGCGCAGATGGCCAGCGAGATGCGCCGTTCGGTGTCCGGTTTCACCTTGCCGGCGCCCAGTGCCGATGCAACTGCGGAGTGATCATGGCTGAACGGCACGAATACGTACTTCCCGCGTTGTGCGAGGAGTTGCTCAAGGTCAAGGAGCAGCTGGACCTGTTCGTGCGCGGTGGTCGCGAGTACACCCAGGAGTTGAACGGCCTGACGGCATCGTTGCGACAGATTGCCGATGCCCTGGCTGTGCTCGGTTTCGGCCAGCCGCGCAAGGTCATCATCGACCAGTTGGCGGTGATCCAGAGCCTGGTGCAGGGGACCCGCGAGCCCAACGATGCCGTGTTGATGGACGTCGCCGGGGCACTGCTCTATGTCGAAGCCACGCTGGCGGGCATGGCGGGACCCAGCGATACGCCGGGGCGCGATGAGCAGCAGACGTCCAGCACCGACCTGGTGCAGATTCGCCAACTGGTGATGCGCGAAACCCGCTTCGGCCTGCAGGAGGCCAGGGACATACTGGCCGATTCCAGCGACGGCCGCTGGGACCGGCAACGGCTGCGCACCTTGGTGCCGCTGCTCACCCAGCTGCGCGGTGCGCTGGTCATGCTGCCGTTGCCCAGGGCCGCCGCGGTGCTGCAAGGCTGCAATGACGCCGTTCAAGCGCACCTGTTGGACGAGCCGACGGCATCGGTACCTGTGCCCCTGGAGCAGGTGACGGCTGCACTCGCGGCGGTCGAGCATTACCTGCAGCGCACCAGCGAAGCACCGCAGCTTGCCCATGAGAGCCTGCTGGCGGTGGCCGAGGCTGGCCTGGCAGCGGCTGCGCCAACAGACCCACACGGCGAGGCGCATGCCGCGACGGGCCCGGAGCCCGACCCCGTGGATACCCAATTGCTGGAGATCTTCCACAGCGAGGCCTTGAGCCACCTGAGCGCCGTGGAGCGATTTCTCGCCCTGGACGAGCAGGGCAACGACGTCGCCGTCACCGACGAATTGCAGCGTGCCCTGCACACGCTCAAGGGCAGCGCGCTGGTGGCCGGTGTCACGCCGCTGGCCGAACTGGCCACGGCCTTCGACGTCATGGCCCGCGAGCTGCGTGCCCACCGGCTGCCGTTCCAGGCCCGAACGCTGGGCCTGCTGGGCGATGCCCACTATCTGATGCGGCAGAAGCTGCTGCAATTGCCTGCGCAGCCGCTGACGCCCATTCCCGGTGCCGGCGAGCTGATCCGGCAGGTACAGGAACACACCACCGAACGCCTGCAGGGCGTACAGACGCTGGGCGATGCCCGGCAGGTCCAGGCGCCGCAACTGATCGAGCGGTTGCTCGACGAGGGCATGGATATCCTGCTCGATGCCGAGCGCTTGCTGCAGCGCTGGCAACAGACGCCGGCCAGCCGTGTGGAGTTGCCACGGCTGCTCGACCAGCTGACCCTGCTGGGCGAACAGGCGCAACTGACGGACGTGCAGGCGCTCGACGAGCTGTGCGAGGCGCTGCTCGATCTGTATGGCGCGGTCGAAGAAAGCAGCCTGAGTGTCAGCACGGATTTTTTCCAGCAGGCCGAACAGGCCCAGGAGGCCATGATCGGCATGCTCGATCAATTGGCGGCCGGCCAAGAGGTCAAGGCCCAGCCCACTCACGTGCGTGCCCTGCGGGCACTGCTGCAGGGTGCCCTGGCCCCGCACGCCATGGGTGTGGTGCAACGCGAAGGCGGCGCGGTGATCGATCTTGCCCTGCTTGGCAACGTCGCTGCGGCAGATGCCGACGATGAAGGGTCATTCACCGAGGAATCCATCGAGCAGACCCAGCGGCGCTGGCTGAGCGAACCCGGCTACGAAGGGGCATCTCGGCACTCGTCGCATCCAGGCCCGCTGGAGCCTGGAATCGATCAGGTGGACGACGCCGACGGTGAATTGCTGGGTATCTTCATCGAAGAGGGATTGGACATCGTCGAGAGCGCAGGCGCGGCACTGGTGCGCTGGCAGGCCGAACCGGGCAACCATCTCGAAGCGGAAAACCTGCTGCGCGACCTGCACACGCTCAAGGGCGGCGCCAGGATGGTGGAGATCGGTCCGCTGGGCGACCTGGCCCACGAGCTGGAATCGGTGTACGAGCGCATCTCCCAGGGGCAGTTGCAGGCCTCCAGCCAACTGTTTGGCTTGCTGCACAAGGGTCACGACCGCCTGGCCCAGATGCTCGACGCGGTCCGCTCGCGGCAGGCGTTGCCGGCCGCCGGAAAGCTGATTGCCGCGATCGCCGAATTCGCCGCGGGCAGTGAGCCAGCCGGGCACGCCGGGCCAGCTGCTTCGGCCAAGCCCGCAGTTGCCGAACCGGTGGCCGCCGAACGTGGTCCCGTCGATGTGATCAAGGTCGGCGCCGAGCTGCTCGATGAATTGGGCAACCTGGCGGGGGAAACTGCAATCTTTCGCGGACGCATCGAGCAGCAGGTCAATGACGCCCAGGCGGCGCTGCAGGAAATGGAAACCACTATCGAGCGCATGCGCGATCAGCTGCGCCGCCTCGATACCGAAACCCAAGGCCGCATCCTCAGCCGTCAGCAGGTCGATGGTCAGGCTTACGAAGACTTCGACCCACTGGAAATGGACCGTCATTCACACCTGCAGCAGCTGTCGAGGGCCCTGTTCGAGTCGGCCTCGGACCTGCTCGATCTGAAGGAAACCCTGGCCGGCCGCAACCTGGAAGCACAGACGTTGCTGCAGCAACAGGCGCGCGTCGACAGCCAGTTGCAGGAGGGCTTGATGCGCACGCGCATGGTGCCGTTCGAGCGCCTGCTGCCGCGCCTGCAGCGTGTAGTGCGCCAGGTGGCCGAAGCGCTGGGCAAGGAGGTCGAGTTCGAAGTCAGCCAGGCCCAGGGCGAGATGGACCGCAGCGTGCTGGAACGCATGATCGCGCCGCTCGAACACATGCTGCGCAATGCCGTCGATCATGGCCTGGAGCCGCTCGAGCAGCGCCTGGCCGCCGGCAAGCCTGCGGCGGGGCACATTCGCCTGGCACTGCTTCACCAAGGCGGCGACATCGTCATCGAAATGAGTGACGACGGTGCCGGGGTGCCCCTGCAAGCGGTGCGCGCCAAGGCCATCAAGCGTGGTTTGCTGGATCCGCACAGCGACCTCAGCGACCACGACGTGCTGCAGTTCATCCTCCAGCCTGGCTTCTCCACCGCCACCAAGGTGACGCAGATCTCCGGCCGGGGCCTGGGCATGGACGTGGTCCACGAAGAGGTCAAGCAGCTGGGCGGCGCCATGAGTATCGACTCGCGGCCGGGGCAAGGTGCGCGGTTCCAGATTCGCCTGCCGTTCACCGTGTCGGTCAACCGCGCCCTGATGGTGCAGTGTGGCGAAGAGCAGTATGCAATTCCCCTGAACAGCATCGAGGGGATCGTGCGGGTCATGCCAGGCGAGCTGCACGATGCCTATCAGTCTGCCCCACCGCGCTACGGCTACGCCGGGCGGGTGTATGACCTGCGCTACCTGGGCACCCTGCTGCACGGCCTCGCCGTCCCCTCGCTGACGGCGCAGAGCCAACCGTTGCCCGTGCTGCTGGTGCGCGCGTTCGATCAGCAGGTGGCGGTGCAGGTCGATGCCTTGGCCGGCTCCCGCGAAATCGTGGTGAAAAGCCTGGGAAGCCAGTTCGCGGCCGTGCCGGGCCTGGGCGGCGCGACCATCCTGGGCGATGGCAGCGTGGTGCTGATCCTCGACCTGCTGGCTCAGCTGCGGGCCCGTCAGGGTGTGGCCGTGGCTCGCGCCGGTTATCAGCACGGCGCGCAGGTACGGCGCCTGCAAGTCCTGGTGGTCGACGACTCGGTGACCGTGCGCAAGGTCACCAGTCGCTTGCTCGAGCGTCATGGCATGCAGGTGCTGACCGCCAAGGACGGGGTCGACGCCATGGCGCTGTTGCAGGAACACAGCCCCGATATTCTCCTGTTGGACATCGAGATGCCGCGCATGGACGGTTTCGAGGTCGCCCGGCGCATCCGCCAGCATCCCACGCTCAAGGACCTTCCCATCATCATGATCACCTCACGTACGGGGCAAAAGCATCGCGAGCGGGCGATGGCCATTGGCGTCAACGAGTACCTGGGCAAGCCTTATCAGGAGAGCCAGTTGCTGGAATGCATCGAACGCTGGGGCCAGGTCCATGCTTGATCGGGCGATCGGCCGCCGCGACAGCCTTACCGCGCTGGTGCTGCCCCTGGCCGATCGAAGCCTGTTGCTGCCCAACGTGGCGGTGGCCGAGCTGATCGACTATCTGCCCGGTGAACCGGTGCTCGGCGCCGCGCGCTGGCACCTGGGAATGATCGAGTGGCGCAACCTGCGCCTGCCGCTGGTCAGCTTCGAAGCGGCCAGCGGCGGCGAAGCGGTGATCGGCGAGCGCGCCCGTATCGTCGTGCTCAATGCACTGGGTGAAACCTCGACGCGTTTCATTGCCGTACTGATCCAGCACGTGCCTCGCTCGTGCCGGGTCGACAGCCAGCTCAGCTACGTTGACGTGCCGCTCAAGCCGCTGGAAATGGCGGCGGTGCAGGTCGGCGAAACCGTAGCGCGGGTGCCGGACCTCACAGCCTTGGAAAACCTGCTGCACAGCGCGGTGTAGACACCTTGTCACGTAATCGTTGCAGGGCTTTACAGCCGTCGGCCTGACCGGCACTCTGGCGTTGCCTTTGCTGCAGGGACCTCGTAATGCTCGACCGCACTTTTCTCGCCTTTGCCTTCTGTGCTGCGCTGCTCAGTGGCAGCCCCGTGCGCGCCGAGGTCCCGGCAGGCTATTCGATGGTCTTGCTGACCGAAAACTTCCCACCCTACAACATGGCCAGCAACGACAAGAACTTCGCCCAGGAAGAGAACATCCGCGGCATCGCAGCGGAACTCGTGCGCGAAATGTTCCGCCGGGCGGACATCCCCTACAGCATGACCCTGCGGTTTCCCTGGGACCGTATCTACAAGCTGGCCCTGAGCAATGCCGGCTATGGGGTGTTCGTCACCGCGCGCCTGCCCGAGCGCGAACAGGCCTTCAAATGGGTTGGCCCACTGGGTCCGGATGACTGGATCATGCTGGCCCGTGCGGACAGCCCGATCACCCTGGAGACCCTCGACCAGGCCCGACCCTACCGGATCGGCGCCTACAAGGGCGATGCCATTGCGCAGAGCCTTGCCGAGCGCGACATGCGCCCGATCGTCGCCCTGCGCGACCAGGACAACGCACGCAAGTTGCTGGATGGCCAGATCGACCTGTGGGCCACGGGCGATCCGGCTGGCCGCTATCTGGCACGTCTGGAAGGGATCAACGGGCTCAAGACCGTGCTGCGCTTCAACAGCGCCGAGCTGTTTCTGGCGCTGAACAAGGACACACCGCAGGCAGTGGTCGAGCGTCTGCAACGATCACTCGATGAGATGCGCCGCGACGGTTTCGTCGATCGGGTATTCGCCGACTATCTATGAGACACGGCACTCCATGAAACAGGGCGATGGCGAATCAGTGGTAGATCCCGCCCTTGCCATGGGCGGCCGTGGCGCGATTGCCGCGCTCGCCGATCATCTGCCGGACCGGTATCCACTCCACTCCCCTGGCCTTCAAGCGCGGTAGTTCGCGCTCCAGCACTTCCAGGGTCTGTGGATAGGGGTGTCCGATGATCACCACCGTGCCCTGTTTGTGTGCCAAGGCAATGGCTTTTTCGAGCTGGCCAGCGATGGCCTCGACGGTGCGCGTGTCATCCAGGAAGACGTCCCGGGAGAGGCTGGCCAGGCCGATGCCCTGGGCTTTGGCGGCGGCCACGGTGGCGGCGCTGGTGCGGCTGTCGACGAAGAACATGCCGTGCTGCTGCAGCTCGTTCATCAACAGGGCCATGGCCTCGGGCTGCGAGGTCATGCGGCTGCCTTCGTGGTTGTTCAAACCGGCGGCATACGGCACGGCGCGCAGCGCGGCCTGCAGGCGAGCGAGTAGCTCACTGGCAGGCATGTCGGGTCGCCAGGCGAACGGGCCGGTCGCAGGATCCATGGGCATGTGCACCATCACGGTCTTCCCGGCCTTGTGCGCCTGGCGGGCAAAGTCTGCGGCGTGTGGCGTGTCGGGCATGATTGCCAGCGTCACTGGGCCGGGCAGAGCCAGGGTGCGGCTGTCGCGAGCCGGGGACTGGCCCAGGTCATCGATGATCAGGCTCAGGTACGCCGGCCCGGCGAAGGCCGGGCCGGCAGTCAGCAACAGCACGGCCAGCAACAGGATGCGGCGCATGTCAGTTGCCGCGCGTCACGCTCAGGCCCTTGAGCAGGCTGAGCGCCTGGCTGATCTGGAAGTCGTCGTCCTGTGGCCGGGCCTTGCGGGCGCCGATCACCGGCTTGCCCGAAGGTCGATCGGCGCCGCCGTTGCCGTTACCCAGATGACCCTGCAGGTCGGCTTCCTTGAAGCTTTCGGTGTCGGCATCGCGGGTGACCTTGCCCTGACGTACCTCAACATCCGGGATGATGCCCTGGGCCTGGATCGAGCGGCCATTGGGCGTGTAGTACAAGGCCGTGGTGATCTTCAGGGCACGATCGTTGTTGAGCGGCAGCACGGTCTGCACCGAGCCCTTGCCGAAGCTGTCGGTGCCCATGAGGATGCCGCGCTTGTGGTCCTGCAGTGCGCCGGCGACGATTTCTGCCGCCGAGGCGCTGCCGCCGTTGATCAGTACCACCAAAGGCACCCGTTCGCTGGCATCGGCAGGGTCTGCCGAGAAGCGCAGTTCCGAGTTGGCGATGCGGCCCTTGGTGTAGACGATCAAGCCCTTGGTGAGGAAGTGGTCGGCCACCTCCACGGCGCTTTGCAGTACGCCGCCGGGGTTGTTGCGCAGGTCCAGAATCAGGCCCTTGAGCTTGCCGTTGTTGTCCTTGCGCAGCTTTGCCAGGGCCTTGCCGACTTCTTCGCCGGTTTTCACCTGGAACTGGGTGATGCGCAAATAGCCATAACCGTTTTCCAGCAACTGCGCCTTGACGCTCTTGACCTGGATAGTGGCGCGGGCCAGGGTCACGTCGAACGGCGTACCGCCGTCGCGCACCAGGGTCAGGGTAATCTTCTCGCCGAGCTTGCCGCGCATCAGGTCGACGGCTTCGGTCATGCTCAGGCCCTGGGTGGGCTGGTTGTTGATCTTGACGATCAGGTCGCCGGCTTCGATGCCGGCCTTGGAGGCTGGCGTGTCGTCGATGGGCGATACCACCTTGATCATGCCGTTCTCGCTGCCCACCTCGATACCCAGGCCGCCGAACTCGCCACTGGTGCTTTCCTGCAGCTCCTGGAAGTCCTCGGGGCCCAGGTAGGCAGAGTGGGGGTCGAGGTTGCTGAGCATGCCCTTGATGGCATTCTCCAGCAGCGTCTTGTCATCCACAGGCTCGACATAGGCCGCCTTGATGCGGTCCATCACCTCGGCGAAGGTCCGCAGCTCGTCCAGCGGCAACGGTGCGGCGGCCGGAGCCGAGCCGACCGACCGGGCAGGCTGGGGAGCCAGATCGGCGGCGATCACTGCCGGGGCAGCACAGGCCACGGCGATCGTCAGGGCCAGCGAGGTAAGGCGGGACAGATGCGGCATGTCTAACAGACTCCTGATACGGGTTCGCGCCTTTGAGGGCTGCTTTTGAACGACTGCGCCAGTCAGCCTCGACACCATTGCGAGGGGTCGGTCGGCTTGCCTTGCTGGCGTATTGCAAAATACAGCGCTGGCGTGCTTTGCCCGCCGCTGGTACCTACGGTGGCGATGGCATCACCAGGCTTGACCACGTCACCGGCCGATTTGAGCAGGGTCTGGTTGTGCCCGTACAGGGTGAGGTAGCCATTGCCATGGTCGAGAATGACCAGAAGCCCGGCGCCGCGCAACCAGTCGGCGAACACCACGCGGCCACCGTGCACCGCATGCACCTGGCTGCCGGCCGATGCGCTGATCATGACCCCGTCCCATTTGGTGCGGACATCGTCGCCGCGGGTTTCCCCGAAACGTGCCAACAGTCGACCATCGACAGGCCATGGAAGTTTTCCCCGCGCCGAAGCAAATGCACCACCGAAGCTTTCGCCGCTGCTCGACACCAGCGGGCCGCTCGGTGCGCGAGGGGCCTGTGGTGCGGGTGCTGGCGCTTCTCGGGTGGCGGCCGCCTGCGCTTCGCGCTGGCGACGGTTTTCAGCCTCCTGGGCGGCCAGCAGGGCCTTCTGCCGCGCTTCCTCGGCTTCGCGAGCCTGGCGTGCCAGGGTTTCCTCGATGGTCTTGAGCACCTTGGCCAGGTCTTCCTGGTCCTGCTGACGCGTCTGCAGCTTCTGATCGCCTTGCTTGTACTGATCGTTGAGCTTGGCCAGGGCGACCTGACGCTCCTTGCGCACCTTGTCGAGGTCTTCGCGCTGGCTGTCCAGATTGCCTTGCTGCACCAGCAACTGCGCCTGCTGCAGATTGATGTCCTTTTCCACACCCGCCAGCTTGTGCAAGGTCTGGTTGAAGTTCTTCAACTGTTCCAGGCGCGCCTGGCTCAGATAATCGTAATAAGTCAGGGTGCGGGCGAACTTCTCCGGATTCTGCTGATTGAGCAGCAGTTTCAGGTATTCCTGGCGCCCGCTCTGATAGGCCGCGCGGGCCTGGATGGCAATGAGACGTTGCTGTTCGACGCGGGCGGCCTGGAGCTTGGCTTTCTCGCCTTGCAGACGCTCCAGTTCGCCCTCAGTCTTTTTTAGTTCTTTCTGCAGGGCCTCCACCTGCTTTTCCAGCTTGCCCATCTCGGTTTCGGTGGTGCGCAGCTCCTTCTGCACCCCGGAGCGTTCCGCCTGCAACTTGCCAAGGGTTTTCTGCAGCTCGGCGATGTCCTTGCGGGTGGCGTCGATCTGCTGCTGGGTTTGCGCGCGCTCGTCGGCGAAGGCCGGGCCGAGCAGGCATGTCAGGGTCAGGAACATCAGGGCGCGGAGCATGGGTCAGCCTTGTACCAGGATCGAGGTGCCGGTCATCTCTTCGGGCTTGGGCAGGCCCATGAGCCAGAGCATGGTGGGCGCCACGTCGGCCAACACGCCGCCGGCGCGTACCTTGACGTCACGCTGGCCGACGTAGATGAACGGCACCGGCTCGGTGGTGTGCGCGGTATGCGCCTGGCCGGTGCAGACGTCTTCCATCTGCTCGCAGTTGCCGTGGTCGGCGGTGATCAACGCTTCGCCGCCGACCTTGTCGAGTGCCGCAGCGATGCGACCCACGCACGTGTCCAGGCACTCGACCGCCTTGATGGCTGCAGCCATGATGCCGCTGTGGCCGACCATGTCGCCGTTGGCGTAGTTGACCACGATGACGTCATAGCGCTGCTGCTCGATGGCTTCGACGATGCGGTCGGTCACTTCCGGCGCGCTCATCTCGGGCTGCAGGTCGTAGGTCGCCACCTTGGGCGAGGGCACCAGGATGCGCTCTTCGCCAGGGAACTCTTCTTCACGGCCACCGGAGAAGAAGAACGTCACGTGGGCGTACTTTTCGGTTTCGGCGATGCGCAGCTGGGTCTTGCCGTTCTTGGCCAGGTATTCGCCCAGCACGTTGGTCAGGCCGGTGGCAGCAAAGGCCGCCGGTGCCGGGATCTTTGCCGAATACTGGGTCAGGCCCACGTAGCCGGCCAGTTTGGGCTGGCGATTGCGCGGGAAATCGTGGAAATCGTCTTCGACGAATACGCGGCTGAGCTCGCGCGCACGGTCGGCGCGGAAATTCATGAAGATCATGGCATCGCCATCTTCGACGCGAACCGGCTCGCCGACCGTGGTGGCCTTGACGAATTCGTCGCTCTCGCCGCGCTCGTAGGCGGCCTGCAGGCCTTGCACGGCAGTGGCCGCGTGGAATTCGGAGGCAGCATCGACGATCAGGTTGTAGGCCGCGCTGACGCGCTCCCAGCGGTTGTCGCGATCCATGGCGAAGTAGCGGCCGATCAGGCTGGCGGTGCGCCCACGGCCAAGGCGGGCGAACGTGGCATCCATCAGTTCCAGCGAGGCCTGGGCGCTCTTGGGCGGGGTGTCGCGGCCGTCGAGGAAGGCGTGCAGGTAGATCTTCTGAGCACCGCGCCCCGCGGCCAGTTCGGCCATGGCCACCAGGTGATCCTGGTGGCTGTGCACGCCACCGTCCGACAGCAGGCCCATGAAGTGCACCGCCTTGCCGGCGGCCACGGCCTTGTCCACGGCTGCACAGATCGTGGGGTTGGTGAAGAACTCGCCGTCGCGGATGGCCTTGGTCACGCGAGTGAAATCCTGGTACACCACACGCCCGGCCCCCAGGTTCATGTGGCCGACTTCCGAATTGCCCATTTGCCCGTCGGGCAGCCCGACATCCATGCCCGACCCCGAGATCAAGCCATTGGGCTGGCGTGCCATGAGGGCATCGAGCACCGGCTTGCGAGCCGAATAGACCGCGTTGTACTCGTGGTTTTCACTGTGACCGAAACCATCGAGGATGATCAGGACCAAGGGTTTGGGCGTGGCTGTCATGGATCCCACTCGCTATGTCAGAAGAGCATTCAGGAGAAGCCCGGCATTTTAGGGCATTGCGGGCCTGCGTGACGAATCATGGCGGTTTATTTCACCGCGGGTGCAAGAACAACAAGCACAGACCCGCAATCAGGCCGAGCGGTTCCGTCCGGCGGGCTTTGGCCGGACTTGGCGGCTGTGTATACTGGCCGACATTTTAACGCCCTGGAACCCGCTGATGGTCGCTCACCTGATTGAATTCGCCACAAATCACTATCTGCTCGTGACCGCGTTCGTGGTCCTGCTGGTCATGCTGATCATGCTGGAAATGAGCAAGGGCGCCAAAAGCCTCAGCCCCCGCGAGCTGACTGCGCTGGTCAACAGCGACCAAGGCGTGGTCGTGGATATCCGCAACAAGAAGGACTACGCCGCGGGCCACATCGTCGGCGCGCTGAGCATTCCCCAGGACAAGCTGGCCAGCCGCGTCGGCGAGCTGGAAAAATACAAGGGCAAGACCCTGATCGTGGTCGATGCCATCGGCCAGCACGCCGGCACTGCCTGCGCCGAGCTGGTCAAGGCCGGCCACACCGCCGCCAAGCTGGCCGGTGGCGTCTCGAGCTGGCGCGCCGACAACCTGCCTGTGGTGAAGTGACATGAAGCCGATCCTCGTCTACTCCAGCGACTATTGCCCCTACTGCTCGCGCGCCAAGTACCTGCTGGAAAGCAAGAAGGCGCCGTTCACCGAGATCAAGGTCGACGGCAAGCCCGAGCTGCGCCGCGAGATGGCCGCCAAGGCTGGCCGTACGTCGGTGCCCCAGATCTGGATCGGCGAGTTGCACGTCGGCGGCTGCGACGACCTGTTCGCCCTCGAGCGCGCCGGCAAGCTGGACGCGTTGCTGGGGGCCTGATCGGTCCCCTTACCCCCACACCTCTGAAGATCACAAGGATCTGCGATGACCGACCAAGCGAACAATGGCGCTGCTGCCGCCGAAAACGAACCGCAGTTCTCGCTGCAGCGCATCTACGTGCGTGACCTGTCGTTCGAGGCGCCGAAAAGCCCGGCGATCTTCCGCCAGCAGTGGGAACCCAGCGTTTCCCTGGACCTGAACACTCGTCAGAAAGGCCTGGAAGGGGACTTCCACGAGGTCGTGCTGACCCTGTCGGTCACGGTCAAGAACGGTGAAGAAGTCGCGTTCATCGCCGAAGTGCAACAGGCCGGTATCTTTCTGATCAAGGGCCTGGACGAGGGTTCGATGAGCCACACCCTGGGTGCGTTCTGCCCCAACATCCTGTTCCCGTATGCCCGCGAGACCCTGGACAGCCTGGTGACCCGCGGCTCGTTCCCGGCGCTGATGCTGGCTCCGGTGAACTTCGACATGCTCTATGCCCAGGAACTGCAGCGCATGCAGGAATCGGGCGAAGCGCCTGCGCCTCAGTAAGCGTTGGCTTGCAGTGAACGAAAAGCGCCTTTCGGGGCGCTTTTTCGTAGGTGCGTGGTGCCCATTTCGCGAGCCCTCTGCCCGCGAAGAGGCCCTCAAGCCTTACTCGAACCCCAGCTGCCGCCAAGCCTCATACACCGCCACGGCCACCGTGTTCGACAGGTTCAAACTGCGGCAGCCTTCGCGCATCGGCAGGCGCAGCTTGTGCTGGCTGTCCAGCGCGTCCAGCACCTCGGCCGGCAGCCCACGGCTTTCCGGACCGAACAGGAACGCGTCGCCCTTCTGGAAGCTGGCATCATGGAACGGTCGCGAGCCCTTCGTGGTGAAGGCGAAAACC
This sequence comes from Pseudomonas sp. CFBP 13602, assembly GCF_014842725.1. Taxonomy (NCBI): domain Bacteria; kingdom Pseudomonadati; phylum Pseudomonadota; class Gammaproteobacteria; order Pseudomonadales; family Pseudomonadaceae; genus Pseudomonas; species Pseudomonas sp. CFBP 13602. The sequence goes on from NZ_JACYVT010000004.1 coordinate 237,319, forward strand.
CGTGGCTGCCCCAGGCTTTCCAGGCAACTGGCCAGGTCGGCGTGGCGCTGCAGGGTGGCGTACTCATGGTAATCGAGGCCGGCGCGGCGCAGGCGCTTGTCGTCCAGCTCGAAGCCGATCGGCTCGATGAGGTGCAAGGCGCAGCCGCTGTTGGCGCACAGCCTGATAATGTTGCCCGTATTGGGCGGAATCTCTGGTTGAAAAAGGATCACGTGAAACATGCGCGGCACCGAACTGAAGGACGGGCAGCATTCTACTCCTGATCCGAGCGAGCGTTCGCAACTGTGGCCACGGGTGTTGGGCTCGCTGGCGATCATTGGCTTGCTGGTCGGACTGATGATCGGTCGCCTGACCAATCCCGAGCCTGCCCGCTTGGACAACATCGAAGTGCACCGCGACCAGTTGGTGCTGTGGTTCAACGATGAGCCGCGGTTGCATGGCGAGGTGGTGGAAGGAACGGTGGCGATGCTGTTCGACGCCACCGGCGCTCCGGCCAGCGGGCGGTTGCTGGTGGGCGGCAAGCCGGTGACCTGGCGCATTCAGCGCAGTGATCAGGGGTTGTTGTTGACGGTGGTGGCAGCGCGTCCGTTGCAGATGCAATGGCGCGCGGTGCAGCTCGATGGACGCTGGCAAACCACCGTCGAGCTGCGCGAGCAATAAAAGAGGGGACCCCAGCCTGCCTGTACCGGGGCCCCCCAAGCGGGGATGAAATACCCGACCTTGCAGCCGGGCGTTTCGATGTAAAGAAGGGGAGTCCCGGCCTGCCTGTACCAAGGTCCCCAAAACAGTTGTTCGGTATTCCAGCTTTTGGCTGGAGTCGCGGTGTAAAGAGGGAATCCCCGGCCTGCCTGTACCGAGGTTCCCGAAACTGGGTAATGGTTAGTACATTGCAGCGTGCGTGCCAGTTTTGTTGCAGAAGCTTTCTGAACGCCAAAAACGTTTTGTCTTGGAATCTATCTGATTGGAATGTAAGGGAAAATTATTTTTATCGGATAACAGTCTTTTAGCTTATTGAAACGGACGAGGTTTTATCCGAGCAATAAGCGATGTTCGCTAGCGCATCGTGTGGGTGCACTGCACAAGGCGAATGCACAAAAGCGGAGAGTTTCTTCAAACCCCCTGTAGCAGCGGCGCAAGCCGCGTCGGCGGTACGTGCGGTGCATCAGACCCAGCGCGGTGAGGCCGGACGCGGCTGGCGCCGCTGCTACAGGGATCGGGTATGCCGTGGGGGTGTGTGCTGGGCATCTGACGTACCCCTGTAGCAGCGGCGCAAGCCGCGTCGGCGGTATGTGCGGTGCGTCTGCCCCAGCGCGGTGAGGCCGGACGCGGCTGGCGCCGCTGCTACAGGGATCGGGTATGCCCGTGGTGGTGTGCGGAACCTCAGGCTTCTTCGACTTCGTCTTCGTCGGCGCCGTCGACCTTCATGCCCAGCTCCTTGATCTTGCGCGTCAGGGTATTGCGACCCCAGCCCAGCAGCACGGCCGCGTCACGACGACGCCCGGCGGTATGCTTCAGGGCGGTCTCGATCATGATCCGCTCGAAGCTGGGCACGGCGCTGTCGAGCAGGCTCGATTGCCCGCGTGCCAGCGCCTGGTCGGCCCATTGGCGCAACGCCTGCTCCCAGTTGGTCACCGGTGCCGCGTCCTGCGGCAGGCTCAGCAGCTCGGGCGGCAAATCGCCGGTGTGCACTTCGCGACCCGAGGCCATCACCGTGATCCAGCGGCAGGTATTCTCCAGCTGACGCACGTTGCCGGGCCACGGCAGGTTCTTCAGGTAGTCCTCGGTCTCGCTCTTGAGCAGCTTGGGCTCGACCGCCAGCTCCTGGGCGGCGCGGCTGAGAAAGTGTCGGGCCAGGGTCGGGATGTCTTCGCGACGGTCCGACAGGCGCGGAATGTGGATGCGAATCACATTGAGGCGATGGAACAAGTCCTCGCGGAACTTGCCGGCGTGCACCAGGGTTTCCAGATTCTGGTGGGTGGCGGCAATGATGCGCACGTCGACCTTGACCGGTATGTGCCCGCCGACGCGGTAGAACTCGCCATCGGCCAGCACGCGCAGCAGGCGCGTCTGGGTGTCGGCCGGCATGTCGCCGATTTCGTCGAGGAACAGTGTGCCGCCGTCGGCCTGTTCGAAGCGGCCTCGGCGCAGGTTGGCAGCGCCGGTGAAGGCGCCTTTTTCATGGCCGAACAGCTCCGACTCCATCAGGTCCTTGGGAATCGCCGCCATGTTCAGCGCAATGAACGGCGACGCGGCCCGCGGGCTGTGCCGATGCAGGGCGTGGGCGACCAGCTCCTTGCCGGTGCCCGACTCGCCATTGATCAACACGGTGATGTTGGAGTGGCTGAGGCGGCCGATGGCGCGGAAGACTTCCTGCATGGCCGGTGCTTCGCCGATGATCTCGGGCGTGCGGGTAAGAGCCGGTACTTCGGTCAGGCCTTGCTGTTCCTGGGCGTGCTGGTTGGCACGCTTGACCAGCGACACTGCCTCGTCGACGTCGAACGGCTTGGGCAGGTACTCGAACGCGCCGCCCTGGTAGGAAGCGACCGCGCTGTCCAGGTCCGAGTGCGCGGTCATGATGATCACCGGCAGGCGTGGATGCTGTTCGCGAATGCGCGCCAGCAGGTCCAGGCCACTGGCGCCGGGCATGCGGATGTCGGAGATGATCACGTCGGGCTGCTGGCGTGCCAGTCGGCTCATGACACCATCGGCGCTGTCGAAGCTCTGGGTGGTCATGCCTTCTTGCTGCAGGGCCTTTTCCAGTACCCAGCGGATGGAACGGTCGTCATCGACGATCCAGACAGTTTCACTACGGCTCATGACGAAGCGGCTCCTTGTTCCAGCGGCAGGAAGATCGAAAAGGTGGTGTGGCCGGGGTGGCTTTCACACTCGATCAAGCCCTGGTGCTGACTGATGATGTTCTGGGTAATGGCCAACCCCAGGCCGGTGCCGTCGGGACGGCCACTGACCATGGGGTAGAAGATGGTTTCCTGCAGTTGCGCAGGAATGCCCGGACCGTTGTCGGTGATCTCGATCTTGCTGACCAGGCGATGCCGCACATGGCCGATGGTGAACTGGCGCATGGCGCGGGTGCGCAGGCTGATGCGTCCCAGGCGTAGCTCGTTCTGGCCGCTGATCGCCTGCATGGCATTGCGCACGATATTGAGCACGGCCTGGATCATCTGCTCGCGGTCGATCAATACATCCGGAATGCTCGGGTCGTAGTCGCGCACCAGAGTGATGCAGCCCTGGCTTTCGGCCTCGACCAGGTTGGCCACGCGCTCAAGCACCTCGTGGATATTGGTCATGGCCAGCAAAGGCAGCTTGTTCGAACCGAGCATGCGGTCGACCAGATTACGCAGGCGGTCGGCTTCCTCGATGATGACGTTGGTGTAGTCCTTGAGGCTTTCCTCGGGCAGCTCGCGCGCCAGCAATTGAGCCGCGCCACGGATGCCACCCAGCGGATTCTTGATCTCGTGGGCCAGGCCGCGCACCAGCATCTTGGTGGTCTCCTGCTTGGACAGCTGGGCCTCTTCCTTGGTGATGCGCAGCAGACGATCGCGCGGATGCACTTCGAGCAGCAGCCAGGTGGCGCCGTTGCTGAGGATCGGCGTCACTGCGTAGTCGACCGTCAGCGTCTGCCCGGCCAGCGCGGTCAGCATCGCTTCGCGCTTGGTGAAGGGGTGAGCCTGTTCGACTGCCTGGCGCAGGGAGTTGAGGGCTTCGGTGGATTCGGTGAACAACTCGCTGATGAACTGACCATGGCTGCGTTGGCCACTGATCGCCAGCAGCATCTCGGCTGCGGGATTCATGTACTCAAGGCGCAGGTCGGCATTGAGCAGAATGGTGGCAGTGGTGAGGTTGTCGAGTAACAGTCGGTGCAGGGCATCGCTGATGGTCATGGGGACAGGTGACCTCTTTTGGCACAGGGCGCCCGTGGCAGCGCCCGGGTTCGCGCGCGAAACAAACTCGCTGGTGCAGGGAAAATGCAAGAACCAAACCAAGGCTCCGAAAAGAAGCGCGGATCCTGCAAATGGGTACCATTAGTGCTTCGCAGCAGGGGATCGTCGGTCTGTGAAATGCCATGGCGACCCAAAATGGCACGGCATGCCTGGCAATGACCAGCATAGCGCACCAAAAAAGTGCGGGCAGGGATATATCGTTTTCGGCTGCCGCTGCTCAGTCGTCCTCCGGCTTGTCCTTGAGTGGACATTCCGGGCGTACACCGTAGTCGGAACTTCGGCAGGGGTGAACCCGGCGTTTCTGGATCAGCGAGATACGCTGCAGGTGGACCGGCTGGGCTGGCGTGCGCTCGATCACATGGTCGTCCTGATCGATGATCTCGGCGGCCAGGGTATGAGTGCCGCGGTCGACGTTGCTCAGGGCGAACACCGGACTGCGCCCCGGCGCCTGTGCCACTTCGCCGTCGAGCAACAGGCGGTAGCGATGGTTGGGCTGCAAGGCCGGCTCACTGGTCAGGGTCACGATCAGTGAACCGTCTTCCTCGCGCACGGCGGTGTCCGGCAGGGGCCCGAGGATGCGCAGCATCTGATAACGCGTCGCCGCGGTTCTGTTCGGCACTGGCACCTTGCTGGTGCGCGGCGGCATCACGGTAGCCGGGGCGGTGGGCGTGGCGCGTGCAGGCATCGGCACCCGTTCGGCGCCCTTGCGCGGCTGGTCGGTGAAAACCCGGTTGCCATTGGCGTCGACGTAGGTGTACACCGCGGCATGGGCCGACGCGGCGATCACTACCAGCCAGAGCAGCGTCCAGCGCATCACGGCAGGTGAACCCGCTGGACCGTGAAGGTGACGGTGGCGCTCTGCTGGATCACGGCTTCGCGGGCATCGAGGACCTGTACCGCCAGGCCATGTTCGCCGCGATCGACATTCACCAGTTGCAGGCGCGGCACGTTGCTTGGCTGACCATAGGGCTCGCCGTCGAGCACCAGGCGCAGGCGATCTCCCGAACGCAGGCGTGGCACGATCGCCACGCCCACATCGAAGGTGCCGTTGTTGGCCCGCAGCGCTTCGTCGGTTGGCAGCCCGGTCAGTTCCAGCTGGCTGTACTGGGTCTGCGGCACCGCGACGGTGGTGCTCGGCAGGGTGGTTGGCGCGGGCTTGCGCAGCGACTCGACGCTGTTGAGCGGCGGCAACTCGACCGTTTGGCTGGCACGCCCCTGGGGCGGCTGGTTGCTGTAGGCCGTGTTGCCCTCGGCGTCGGTGTATTTGTAGATCTGCGCCACGGCGGGCAGCGCACACAGCAGCAACAGGCAGGCTAGGGGTGAGCGCATGGAAACTTCTCTGAGTGGCGCTTGCATGGGGGCCAGCATAGAGCAATTGAGGGGGTGCGTGCAGCGTTGCCATGGTAGGCGCAGAACGAAAAAAGGCCACCCGAGGGTGGCCTTTCTGTCACATCACAGGGATCAGACGCTGTAGTACAGGTCGTATTCCAGTGGGTGTACGAAGGTGCGGACCTTGATTTCTTCTTCGCTTTTCAGGGCGATGAAGGCGTCGATGAAGTCATCGCTGAACACGCCGCCCTTGGTCAGGAACGCACGGCCCTTGTCCAGCTCTTCCAGGGCTTCCTTCAAGCTGCCGCAAACCTGCGGGATTTCCTTGGCCTCTTCGGGCGGCAGGTCGTACAGGTTCTTGTCGGCGGCATCGCCGGGGTGGATCTTGTTCTGGATGCCGTCCAGGCCAGCCATCAGCAAGGCTGCGAAAGCCAGGTACGGGTTGGCTGCCGGGTCTGGGAAGCGCGCTTCGATACGACGGCCTTTCGGGCTGTTGACGTAAGGAATACGGATGGAAGCCGAACGGTTGCGGGCCGAGTAGGCGAGCATGACCGGCGCTTCGAAACCTGGGACCAGACGCTTGTAGGAGTTGGTCGACGGGTTGGTGAAGCCGTTCAGCGCCTTGCCGTGCTTGATGATGCCGCCGATGAAGTACAGCGCGGTGTCGGACAGGCCGGCATAGCCTTCGCCAGCGAAGGTGTTCTTGCCATCCTTGGAGATCGACATGTGCACGTGCATGCCCGAGCCGTTGTCACCGTACAGTGGCTTGGGCATGAAGGTAGCGGTGCGGCCGTAGGCGTCGGCAACGTTGTGCACGACGTACTTCAGGGTCTGCACTTCGTCGGCCTTGGCGACCAGGGTGTTGAACTTGACGCCGATTTCGTTCTGGCCGGCAGTCGCCACTTCGTGGTGGTGAACTTCGACGACCTGACCCATCTCTTCCAGTGCGTTGCACATGGCGGTACGGATCTCGTGGTCATGGTCGACCGGTGGCACTGGGAAGTAACCGCCCTTGACGCCTGGACGGTGGCCTTTGTTGCCGCCTTCGACGTCCTGGTCGGTCATCCAGGAAGCCTGTTCCGAGAAGATCTTGAACATGGAGCCGGAAATGTCGGACTTGAACTTCACTTCGTCGAAGATGAAGAACTCAGGCTCCGGGCCGACGAACACGGTGTCGCCGATACCGGTCGACTTCAGGTATTCCTCGGCGCGATGGGCGATGGCGCGTGGGTCGCGATCGTAGCCCTGCATGGTGGACGGTTCGATGATGTCGCAGACCAGGATCAGGGTCGGCTCTTCGGTGAACGGGTCCAGAACGGCAGTGCTGTCGTCCGGAAGCAGGATCATGTCGGAGGCTTCGATGCCTTTCCAGCCTTCGATGGAGGAACCGTCGAACATCTTGCCGACTTCGAAGAAGTCGTCATCCAGGGCATCGCGCGCTGGCATGGTCACGTGCTGCTGCTTGCCTTTGGTATCAGTGAAGCGCAGATCAATCCACTTGACGTCATGATCTTTGATGAGTTGAACCGACTTCGACATGTTGTCCTCCGGGGTGGAATGGGGCCGATTGTGAAAGGGGGCCCCTAAGTATGTGTGATGCCGGGCCCGATAGTCGGCCAAGGCAACCTGCCTCACAAGGGAGCAATTTGCATGCCAGTGCCCTGTGATGGGCGCAACGCTGATTCTCACTATCCGCAGGTTCGAACCCATTCCCCTGTAGCAGCGGCGCAAGCCGCGTCACGCTTCGTCCCTGGCATTAATAGGTATGAAGGCGGGACGCGGCTTGCGCCGCAGCTACACGAGGTGGGTTTGAATAGGGGTGCGCTGGTTTGGTGCGGGTCTGTTTTGGGTGGTCGATATTGGTGCGTTTGCCCGTTCGTACGATAACTGGTCAAACCTTGAGCAATTTCCGCTATAATCCGCGCCCCTCTTTTCAGGCTGGCATTTCGCGCGCTGTTTTCATGAAACTTATCGTAAAAGTCTTTCCAGAGATCACCATCAAGAGCCCGCCGGTGCGCAAGCGCTTCATCCGCCAGCTCGCCAAGAACATCCGCATGGTGCTCCGTGACCTGGACCCGCAGCTGATGGTTACTGGCGTGTGGGACAACCTTGAAGTCCAGACCAAGCTGACGGACGCCAAGGTGTTGCGTGAGATGACCGAACGCCTGAGCTGCACGCCAGGTATCGCGCATTTCCTGCAAGTGGACGAATACCCGCTGGGCGATATGGATGACATCGTGGCCAAGTGCAAGGCGCACTTCGGCCCGCTGCTGCCTGGAAAGATCTTTTCGGTACGCGCCAAGCGTGCCGGCAAGCATGCTTTCAGCTCGATGGATGTGGAACGCACCGTCGGCAGCCAATTGCGCCGCGAGTGTGGTGCTGCCGGCATCGACCTGAAAAAGCCCGACGTGGTGGTGCGCCTGGAAATCCGCGACCAGCGCCTGTTCGTCATCCATGACCAGCACGACGGCATGGGTGGCTACCCCTTGGGCGCGCTGGAACAGACGCTGGTGTTGATGTCGGGCGGTTTCGACTCCACCGTTGCCGCCTACCAGATCATGCGCCGTGGCCTGATGACCCACTTCTGCTTCTTCAACCTGGGCGGTCGCGCTCATGAGCTGGGGGTGATGGAAGTTGCCCACTTCCTCTGGAAGAAGTACGGCAGCTCCCAGCGCGTGCTGTTCATCAGCGTGCCGTTCGAAGAAGTGCTGGGCGAGATTCTCGGCAAGGTCGACAACAGCCACATGGGCGTGATCCTCAAGCGCATGATGCTGCGGGCCGCCACGCGCCTGGCCGACCAACTGAAGATTCCCGCGCTGGTCACCGGCGAAGCCATCTCGCAGGTGTCCAGCCAGACCCTGCCCAACCTGTCGGCGATCGACAGCGCGACCGACAAATTGGTACTGCGCCCGCTGCTGGCGAGCCACAAACAAGACATCATCGATCAAGCAGTTGAAATTGGGACTGCCGATTTTGCCAAACACATGCCAGAATATTGCGGCGTGATTTCGGTCAACCCGACCACCAGTGCAAAATTGCCGCGCGTCGTCCATGAAGAGAAGTCTTTCGACATGGCCGTTCTTGAGCGAGCGCTGGAACGCGCCAAGCTGGTGTCCATTGATGAAGTCATCGACCAGCTGGGCCGGGATATCGAGGTCGAAGAGGTCAGCGAGGCGCTGTCCGGACAAGTCGTCATCGATATCCGCCACCCCGATGCCCAGGAAGACCAGCCGCTGTCACTGGCCGGCATCGAGGTCAAGGCAATGCCTTTTTATGCCCTGAACAGCCGCTTCAAGGAACTGGATTTCACTCGCCAGTACTTGCTGTATTGCGACAGGGGCGTCATGAGCCGACTGCATGCTCACCATCTGTTGAGTGAGGGACATGCCAATGTGCGCGTTTATCGTCCGACATAGAGTCCCAGGGTTGAATGGTGGAAGTATCCGCCATCGCCCTCCCGACCCCCAGACAGCGTAGGAACTACTGCGCTAGGCAATGCTGCGTCAGAAACAGGCTCGGAATGCTCATTTACAACCAGTAAACTGTGCTTCCTCGCCTATTTCTTCCTTGCCTTGCCGTCGCTCGCTACGTTCCTACGCTGTCTGGCCCGGATAGCTTTTTGTTTAATATTCGCCACGTAGAATGCGCGGCAACCGAATCCTCTGATCGAGATACACAAGTGATCGAAAATCTACGCAACATCGCCATCATTGCTCACGTTGACCATGGCAAGACCACCCTGGTAGACAAACTCCTGCGTCAGTCCGGCACCCTGGAGCGCAACGAGCTCAACGACGAGCGCGTGATGGACTCCAACGACCAGGAAAAAGAGCGTGGCATCACCATCCTGGCCAAGAACACCGCCATCAACTGGAACGGCTACCACATCAACATCGTGGACACCCCGGGCCACGCCGACTTCGGTGGTGAAGTAGAGCGCGTGATGTCGATGGTCGACTCCGTGCTGCTGCTGGTCGACGCCCAGGACGGCCCTATGCCGCAAACCCGTTTCGTGACCAAGAAGGCGTTCGAAGCCGGTCTGCGTCCGATCGTCTGCATCAACAAGGTCGACCGTCCAGGCGCGCGTCCGGACTGGGTTCTGGACCAGATCTTCGACCTGTTCGACAACCTCGGTGCCACCGAAGAACAGCTGGACTTCAAAGTCGTCTACGCCTCGGCCCTGAACGGCATTGCCGGTCTGGAACACACCGACATGGCCGAAGACATGACCCCGCTGTACCAGTCGATCGTCGACAACGTACCGGCTCCGAAAGTCGACCGCGACGGCCCGTTCCAGATGCAGATCTCGGCACTGGACTACAACAGCTTCCTGGGCGTCATCGGTGTTGGCCGTATCGCTCGCGGCAGCGTCAAGCCGAACACCCCGGTGGTCGCCATCGGCGCCGACGGCAAGAAGCGCAACGGTCGTATCCTCAAGCTGATGGGTCACCACGGCCTGCACCGCATCGACGTCGAAGAAGCCTTCGCTGGCGACATCGTCTGCGTGAGCGGCATGGACTCGCTGTTCATCTCCGACACCCTGTGCCAGCCGGACAACGTCGAAGCGATGAAGCCGCTGACCGTCGACGAGCCAACCGTTTCCATGACCTTCCAGGTCAACGACTCGCCATTCTGCGGTAAAGAAGGCAAGTTCGTGACGTCCCGCAACATCAAGGAACGTCTGGACAAAGAGCTGCTGTACAACGTTGCTCTGCGCGTTGAAGAAGGCGACTCGGCCGACAAGTTCAAGGTCTCCGGCCGCGGCGAGCTGCACCTTTCGGTACTGATCGAAACCATGCGTCGCGAAGGCTTCGAAATGGGTGTCGGTCGTCCTGAGGTGATCATCCGCGTCATCGACGGCGAGAAGCAGGAACCGTTCGAAAACGTCACCATCGACACCCCTGAGGAATCCCAGGGCAAGGTCATGGAAGAGATGGGCCTGCGTAAAGGCGACCTGACCAACATGGTGCCGGATGGCAAGGGCCGTGTTCGTCTGGAATACAACATCCCTGCTCGCGGTCTGATCGGTTTCCGTAACCAGTTCCTGACCCTGACCAACGGTGCGGGCATCCTGACTTCGATCTTCGATCGCTACGCTCCGATGAAGTCGGGCCACATGTCCGGCCGTCAGAACGGCGTACTGGTTTCGGTCGAAACCGGCAAGGCACTGACCTACTCGCTGGAAACCCTGCAGGCGCGCGGCAAGCTGTTCGTCGAGCACGGCCAGGAGATCTACAACGGTCAGATCGTCGGCTTGAACAGCCGCGACACCGACATGGGCGTAAACCCTACCAAGGGCAAGAAGCTGGACAACATGCGTGCGTCGGGCAAAGACGAAACCATCGCTCTGGTTCCACCTGTTCGCTTCACCCTGGAACAGGCTCTGGAATTCATCCAGGACGACGAGCTGTGCGAAGTCACGCCGAAGTCGATCCGTCTGCGCAAGAAGATCCTGGACGAAGGCGAGCGTACCCGCGCTGCCAAGAAAGCCAAGAACTGATCCGTAGTTCCGGTTGATTGAAAAAGCCCCCGGCGCGAAAGGGTCCGGGGGTTTTTTTATGGCTGTGTGTTGGCAGGTCTGGCCGCGAAAGGGCCGGCCCTGGCACCCTGCATACCTTCCATCGCCCACTTCTCGAGTTTCCTCGGACCGAGCCGATAGCGCAGGCAATATCGATTCCCTCCGAAGGGTGCCCCGTGAGCCTGCTACCTACCAAGATCATGTCCCGCTTCAGCTTGGGCATCCTGTTCATCCTTCTGGTCACGACGGTGGCCATCTACGCGGTCATGGTACTCAGCGGCGAGCCCAAGCTGATCCAGTCCAACACCAAGAGCGCCGAGCAGTCGGCCACGGCCATCGCTCGGCAGCTGTCGATCCAGCTGGCCGAGGTCGAGGGGCGCGTCGCCGCGCTGGCGAGTCTGGGCGCGACGCTGCCGGCCGACGTCGAGCTGGTGAAGGGTGCATTGGCACCGATCATCGACTCACAGGGCGATGCCGCCATTGCCGGCGGTGGCCTGTGGCCCGAGCCCAATGCGTTCAGCGCAGGCGTGCCGCGGCGCAGTTTCTATTGGGCGCGCAGTGGGCAGGGCCTGGGTTATTCCGAGGAATACAATGCCGGCGCCGTCGATGACTATCACGCCGCCGACTGGTACGTGCAGGGCAAGGCATCCGCGCCTGGCCGCTGCGCGTGGTCGGATGCCTACGAGGATCCGGTCAGCAAGATCCTGATGACCACCTGTACCGTGCCCTACAGTCGTGACGGACGTTTCGCCGGTGTGGCGACCATCGACCTGACACTCACGGGCTTGGCCAACTTCCTCAAGTCCAATGGGCAGGTCACCGGTGGTTATGCATTCGCCATCGACCCATCAGGCAAGGTCCTGTATTTCCCGGCCGCCAACGACAAGCCGGCACCTGCCGACGAGGCGGCGATGCTCGCTGCCTACCCTTGGTTCAAGGGCGTTGCCGATTGGCGCAGCAGCGGCCAGCGCGAAGCCCAGACGTTTCATATCGATCAGGACGCGCAACTGGGTGGGGCGGGCTACATCAGTCTCACGCGGGTGCCGGCCAGTGGTTGGGTGGTGGGCCTGGCCACGCCGCAGGCACACATGACCGGCATTGCCAGCAAATTGACTGTGGATATCCTCACCACCTTGCTGCCGATCCTTGCATTGGTGTTCGGTCTGGCCTGGCTGGCCGGGCGCGCGGTGTTCAGTCAGATCAACGAAACCACGGCACAGATCGACAAGCTGGGCGAGCAGGGCGGTGGCGCCAGCGCCGAACTGGACGTGGCTCGCGCGGACGAGATCGGCCTGCTGCGCGGGGCGGTCAACCGTTACGCCGGCAACCTGCGCAGCATGCTCAAGGCCATCGCCGATGAGGCGCTGCGCCTGCAGAAACAATCCGATGACGTTGCTCGGTTGTCGGTGATCATGGCCGAACGCGCCGAAACCCAGCGTCAGGACAACACCTTGCTGGCCACGGCGATCACCGAGATGTCGTCCAGTGCCCAGGAGGTTGCCTCCAACACCACGGAGTGTTCCGACACCGCGCAGCTGTCGCTGTCGACGGCGCGCCAGAGCCAGGGGCATGTTCAGCAGAACAGCCAGACGATCAATTCCTTGACCGGTGATATCGCCAGCGTGGCACAGGCGATTACCAGCCTGGGTCAGGACATCGAAAGCGTCAGCGGCGTGCTCGACGTGATCAAGTCGATTTCCGCGCAGACCAACCTGCTGGCACTCAATGCCGCGATCGAAGCCGCTCGCGCCGGTGAGCAGGGGCGAGGCTTCGCAGTGGTCGCCGACGAGGTGCGCACCCTGGCAGGACGGACCCAGGCTTCGGCCGACGAGATCCAGGAGATGATCGGCGAACTGCGCCAGGCGTCGGTGAAGGCGGTCAATACCATGGTCGCGGGCGAGGACCGCACGCGGACCGTGGCGCAGCAAGCTGACGTGTTGAGCGTGTCGCTGGGGAGCACGGTGGTCGGTTTCGACGACATCGTCCAGCGCACCCAGCAGATCGCTGTGGCCGCCCAGGAACAGAGCCATGTCACCCAGGAGATCAACGAACTGGCAGTGCGCATTCACGCAGCCAGCGAAGACGGCGCGCGCGATGCGTCGAGCCTCAGTGAACTGAGCCAGGGCATGCAGGCTCTGTCGACCCGTCTGGCAGGGCTGAGCCGACAGGGGTGACCGGCGGCAATTGGGCGGCGCTCCCTTCGCGGGCAGAGCCCGCTCCCACAGGGGGCAGGCGTGTGGCGATGTTCTGTAGGAGCGGTCATTGGCCGCGAAAGGGCGCTGCAGTGTGCCTGGCAGGCCGTGGTATGGCCTTCGCGGGCAGGGCCCGCTCCCACAGGGGTAGCAGGGACGTTACTCAGCCTTGGCGCGATACTGGCTTGGGCTGGTAGGCACAGAAGCCTGGGCGAGGCCCGATCTTCGGATGATTGCGGCAGGTGTCCGGACGCTTTTCATAGATGGTGCACAGGCGGCTTTTCTTGTCCAGGTACAGGCAATCGTTGTTGCTCATGCGCGTCAGGGTGAAAATGCCCGACTTCTGGTTGAAGCGCTCGACGATGCCTTCCTTCTGCAAGCGCTTGGCAACGTTCTTGGGGGGGTCGCCTTTCTCGAATTCATCCACCACGCCGATACGGATCAGGTCCTTGATCTTCACTTCCACCGGCAGCGTGCAGCAGGTCGAGATACAGGCGCCGCACATCGGCGCGGAATATTTCTGCCAGGTGTCCAGGCGGTCCACTTCGGCGGCGGCAATCAAAGAGCTTTTCATCGTCAGGTCATCAGGTAACGTGGATCAGGGCGCGAGATCATACCGGCATTGGTGAAAAAGTGAACAACCATCTGCCTGAAACCCTGCTAATCGTGCAAAGTTACGAACCTGAGCTTTCAGCGTGTGTCGAAGCGTCTAGGCTCAGGTATTCCATCTAGAATCGTCAATTTCCCCGAGGACGCATTGCATGTCTCAGGAACCGCTTGTCCGTGACGCCGAGGTGGCCGATTTCCGCGCTGCTGTACTCGCCAAACTCACCTACGCGGTGGGCAAGGACCCCGATCACGCATTCGACCATGACTGGTTCGAGGCCATTGCCCTGGCGGCGCGCGACCACATGGTCGAGCACTGGATGGATCACACCCGGCAGATCTACCGCAAGGGTCAGAAACGGGTCTATTACCTTTCGCTGGAATTCCTCATCGGCCGGCTGCTCTACGACAGCCTGAGCAACCTCGGGCTGCTGGACATCGCCCGTGAAGCGTTGACCGACCTGGGCGTGGACCTGGAACGCATCCGTCTGCTCGAGCCCGATGCAGCGCTGGGCAATGGTGGCCTCGGCCGCCTGGCCGCCTGTTTCATGGAAAGCATGTCGACCCTGGGCGTCGCTGCCCACGGCTATGGCATCCGTTACGAGCACGGCCTGTTCCGCCAGGCCATCGTCGACGGCTGGCAGCAGGAGCAGACGGAAAACTGGCTGAATTTCGGCAACCCCTGGGAGTTCGAGCGTCCTGAAGTGATCTACCCGATCAGCTTCGGTGGCCATGTGGAAACCGTCACCGACAGCGAAGGCCAGCAAAAGCAGGTGTGGTGGCCCAGCGAGACTGTGCGCGCGGTTGCCTACGACACGCCAGTGGTCGGCTGGCGTGGCTCCAGTGTCAACACGCTGCGTCTGTGGCGTGCGCGGGCACTGGAAGAGCTGCATCTGGAACGCTTCAACGCGGGCGACCACCTGGGCGCCGTGGCCGAAGTGGCACGCGCCGAGAGTATCTCGCGGGTCCTGTACCCCGCCGACAGCACCGAGGCGGGCCAGGAGTTGCGCCTGCGCCAGGAGTACTTCTTCGTTGCAGCCTCTCTGCAGGACCTGTTGCGTCGTCACCTCAATGGCAACGACAGCCTGCTCAACCTGTCCGACAAGGCCGCCATCCAGCTCAACGACACTCACCCCTCCATCGCCGTGGCGGAGCTGATGCGCCAGTTGGTGGACGAACATGGCCTGGCCTGGGACACGGCGTGGGAAATCACCGTCAACACCCTGGCCTACACCAACCACACACTGTTGCCCGAAGCGCTGGAAACCTGGCCCGTGGGCTTGATGGAACGCATGCTGCCGCGGCATATGCAGATCATCTACCTGATCAACGCCTATCACATCGATTCGCTGCGTGCCAAAGGCCAGGACGACGTCGATGTGCTGCGCGCGGTATCGCTGATCGAGGAAGACAACGGCCGTCGCGTGCGCATGGGCAACCTGGCGTTCCTCGGCTCGCACAGTGTCAACGGCGTGTCGGGCCTGCACACCCAGTTGATGCGCAGCACCGTGTTCTCCGAACTGCACAAGCTCTATCCCGACCGGATCAACAACAAGACCAACGGCATCACCTTCCGCCGTTGGCTGTACCAGTCCAACAGCGAGCTGACCGCCATGCTGGTCGACAAGCTCGGGCCGCAATTGCTCGACAACCCGGAAGGGCTGCTGAAAAACCTCGAACCTTTTGCCGACCAGCCCGAGTTCCGCAAGGCGTTCGCTGCACAGCGATTGAACAGCAAAAAGGCGCTTGCGCGCATCATTCATGAGCGCGTGGGGGTGGCGGTCAATCCGGAGGCGATGTTCGACGTTCAGGTCAAGCGCATCCACGAGTACAAGCGGCAGTTGCTCAACCTGATGCACACCGTGGCGCTCTACCAGGCCATTCGCGCCGAGCCGGAGACGAACTGGGTGCCGCGGGTGAAGATCTTCGCCGGCAAGGCCGCGGCCAGTTATCACCAGGCCAAGCTGATCATCAAACTGGCCAACGACATCGCCCGGGTGGTCAACAACGACCCGACCGTGCGCGGCCTGCTCAAGGTGGTGTTCCTGCCCAACTACAACGTCAGCCTGGCGGAAAGCATCATTCCGGCAGCGGATCTGTCCGAGCAGATTTCCACGGCCGGCTACGAAGCATCGGGCACCAGCAACATGAAGTTCGGCCTCAATGGCGCCTTGACCATTGGTACGCTGGACGGCGCCAACGTCGAGATGTGCGAATTCCTGGGCAAGGAAAACATGTTCATCTTCGGCATGACCGCCGCTCAGGTGGAAGAACGCAAGCATGCCGGGGGCTACAGTGCCCATGGCGATGTCGCGGCTTCCCATCGGTTGAACGATGTACTGCAGGCCATCCGCGGCGGGGTGTTCTCGCCGGACGATCCATCGCGCTATGTCGGGTTGGTCGATTCGCTGACCAACTACGACCGCTTCCTGTTGTGCGCCGATTTCGACGCGTACTGGGATGCCCAGCGCAAGGTCGAGGACACCTGGCACGACGCCGACAAGTGGTGGCGCATGGCGGTATTGAACACGGCGCGCATGGGCTGGTTCTCTTCCGACCGAACCATCCGCGAGTATGCGCAGGATATCTGGCAGGCGTTGGAGTAGGGCCAGGATCGGCGGCGCTCTTTTCGCGGCCGAAGACCGCTCCTACGGATGTCTGTAGGAGCGGTCATCGGCCGCGAAGGGCTCGCCGCATACTCGGCGGCGAACTATATTCCCTGATAGCGATCTGATGGCTGCCGCGGCGTGGCTAGCGCTCGCTAGGTTTGACCGCACCCGTGTAAACTGTGCGGGCTTTCCCCAACCCCTTTTCTACTCCGGAGTCGTCCATGTCCCGCGTTACCCTGAGTCGCTACTTGATCGAGCAGACCCGCAGCAACAACACGCCGGCCGATCTGCGCTTCCTGATCGAAGTGGTGGCGCGCGCGTGCAAAGAGATCAGCCATGCGGTGTCCAAGGGCGCCCTGGGTGGCGTGCTTGGCAGCATGGGCACCGAAAACGTCCAAGGTGAAGTGCAGAAGAAGCTGGACGTGCTGTCCAACGACATCCTGCTCGAAGCCAACGAATGGGGCGGTCACCTGGCCGGCATGGCGTCCGAAGAAATGGACAACGCCTACCAGATTCCCGGCCAGTACCCCAAGGGTGCCTACCTGCTGGTATTCGACCCCCTCGACGGCTCTTCCAACATCGACGTCAACGTGTCGGTCGGCACCATCTTCTCGGTCCTGCGCTGCCCTACCGAGCACCTGAGCCAGAACGACAGCCTCAAGGAACAAGCCTTCCTGCAGCCAGGCACCGAGCAGGTTGCTGCCGGTTACGCCATCTATGGCCCGCAGACCATGCTCATCCTGACCCTGGGCAACGGCGTCAAGGGTTTCACCCTGGATCGCGAAATGGGCAGCTTCGTGTTGACCCACGAGAACATGCAGATTCCGGAAACCACCGCCGAGTTCGCCATCAACATGTCCAACAAGCGTCACTGGGAAGCCCCGGTGACCAAGTATGTGGACGAGCTGCTGGCCGGTGAAGAAGGCCCGTTGAAGAAGAACTACAACATGCGCTGGATCGCCTCGATGGTCGCCGACGTGCACCGTATCCTGACCCGCGGCGGCTTGTTCATGTACCCACGCGACAGCCGCGAGCCAGAGAAGCCAGGCAAGCTGCGCCTGATGTACGAAGCCAACCCGATGTCGTTCCTGGTGGAGCAGGCCGGTGGTGCTTCGACCGATGGCCGCCAGCGCATCATGGACATCAAGCCCGAGGGCCTGCACCAGCGTGTTGCCGTGTTCCTGGGTTCCAAGCAGGAAGTCGAGCGCGTCACCGGTTACCACACCGAGTAAACGCCGCAAGACCGCATTGAAGCCGGGCGCTGGTGCAGGGGTTGGCGGATTCGTCTGTAGCAGCGGCGCGAGCCGCGTCGGCGGTGCATGCGGTGTGGATGAATCACCGCTGTGCCCCTGACGCGGCTTGCGCCGCTGCTACAGGGGCCGCGTTGAAGACAGGCACTGGTGCATGGGGTGCCTCTGGCCCACCGCGGTAGGCGCACCGTTGCCAATTGGAACCCGCGCCGTTTGCGCTCTTCTAAGCAGCACATCCCCTGTGTCTGCCGTTCAAGGAGAGCCCCCCATGTCGTTGCGCACGTTTGCCTTGCTGCCGTTGTGCCTGTCGCTGTTGATCGCCGGTTGCAGCAATGCCCCCGACGCCAGCATGGCGCCACGTACCGTCGACAGCGTAGACCTGAAGCGCTACCAAGGCACTTGGTACGAAGTGGCCAGGTTGCCCATGTTCTTCCAGCGCAACTGCGCCCAATCCGAAGCCCATTACACCCTGCAGGCCGACGGCAACATTGGCGTGCTCAACCGCTGCCGCACCGACAGTGGCAAGTGGCAGGAAGCCAACGGCACCGCTTCGCCGCAGGTCCCCGGCAAGACCGACAAGCTGTGGGTGGTGTTCGACAACTGGTTCTCCAGAATGGCCCCGGACCTGGCCAAGGGCGACTACTGGGTACTGGACGTGGACGACGGCTACCAGCACGCGCTGGTCGGCAGCCCGAACCGCAAGTACCTGTGGCTGCTGTCGCGCACGCCGCAGGTCTCCACGGCCGTGCGCGAGCGCATGCTGGCGAAAGCACGCCAGCAGGGCTATGACACCACGCGCCTGATCTGGCGCGCGGCGGATGCCGATATCGGCAAGTGATGGCGTGACCCCGCTCGCGCCCGGCCCGTGCAGAGTTGTCCTGCCCAGGCGCGAGTCGCGTTACAATGTCACTCGCTGTGCCCCACGAATCAATCCAAGGAATTCTTGTGCCGACTCCGCCCGTTGTCCCTGCGCTGGCTGCCCAGATGGGCGAAAGTCCGGCGCCCTTGTATGCCCGCGTCAAACAGATGATCGCGGTGCAGATCCTCAACGGTACCTGGCCACCGCACTACCGGGTGCCCTCGGAAAGCGAGCTGGTCAACCAGTTGGGCTTCAGCCGCATGACCATCAACCGCGCCTTGCGCGAGTTGACGGCCGAAGGCCTGTTGGTGCGCATGCAGGGCGTAGGGACGTTCGTGGCCGAGCCGAAAAGCCAGTCGGCGCTGTTCGAAGTGCACAACGTCGCCGACGAGATCGCCGCCCGCGGCCACCGCCACAGCAGCCGCCTGGTATTGCTGGAAGAAGAAGCGGCCGGCGCCGAGCGCGCCTTGACCTTGAACATGCGCGAAGGCCAGCGAGTGTTTCATTCGATCATCGTCCACTACGAAAACGACATCCCGGTGCAGATCGAGGATCGCTACGTCAACGCCCAGATCGCCCCGCAATACCTGCAGCAGGACTTCGTCGAAGAGACGCCGTATGCCTACCTGACCCGTGTGGCACCGCTGACCGCCGGCGAGCACCTGGTGGAAGCCATGCTCGCCAACCCCAGCGAGTGCGAACTGCTGCAGATCGAGCGCGGCGAGCCCTGCCTGCTGATCCTGCGCCGCACCTGGTCGGGCAAGACGCCGGTCACGGCGGCGCGCTTGATCCACCCAGGTTCGCGTCATCGGCTGGAAGGACGCTTCACCAAATAGGCCTGCTGGCGACACAAATACGCCAATCTGCCACAGGTCGCGCAGAACAATGGCTCATCGCGCGGTCACAGCCATAGACCGCCGTGACCCATGGCCCATGTGGAGCAGGACCCAATGAAACTGAACAAGACCCTCCTGGCAACGACCCTTTCCCTGGGCTTGCTGGCCGCTGCCGGTAACAGCCAAGCCGCCGGGTGGTGCGAATCGGGCAAACCGGTGAAATTCGCCGGCCTGAACTGGGAGAGCGGCATGCTGCTCACCGACCTGCTGCAGTTCGTGCTGGAACACGGCTACGACTGCAAGACCGACAGCCTGCCGGGCAACTCCATCACCATGGAAAGTGCCTTGGGCAGCAACGACATCCAGGTATTCGCCGAGGAATGGGTCGGTCGCAGCGAGGTCTGGAACAAGGCCGAGCAGGCGGGCAAGGTGGTGGGTGTAGGCGCGCCGATCACCGGCGCCGTGGAAGGTTGGTACGTGCCGCGCTATGTGGTCGAAGGCGACGCCAAGCGCGGCCTCGACGCCAAAGCGCCCGACCTCAAAGCCATCGCCGACCTGGGCAAATACGCCCAGGTGTTCAAGGATCAGGAAGAACCGAACAAGGGTCGTTTCTACAATTGCCCGGCCGGCTGGACCTGCGAGCTGGAAAACAGCGAAATGCTCAAAAGCTACGGCCTGCTGGACAGCTACACCAATTTCCGCCCAGGCACAGGGCCCGCCCTCGATGCGGCGGTACTGTCGAGCTACAAGCGTGGCGAACCGATCCTGTTCTATTACTGGTCACCGACCCCTCTGCTGGGCCAGGTCGACGTCGTCAAGCTGGCGGAAAAACCCGGTGTGGACAAGACCATCAGCATCAAGGTCGGCCTGTCCAAGGCCTTTCACGACGGTGCGCCGGAATTGCTCGGCGTGTTCGAAAAGGTCAACCTGCCCATCGACCTGCTCAACCAGAATCTGGCGCGCATGAGTCGCGAGCGTATCGAGTCGCCCAAGCTGGCGCGCCTGTTCCTCAAGGAGCACCCGGACGTCTGGAAACCATGGGTCAGCGAAGCGGCCGCCACCAAGATCGAAGCAGCGCTTTGACCTGGTCTTTGGTATCGACAAAGCCCCCAGCATCGAGAGCGCCCCATGTTTCCTGAAAGCTTCACTTTTTCCATCGCCAACTGGGTCAATGACGGCGTCGATGCGCTGGTGACCCGCTATGGCGATGTCTTCCGGCAGATATCCGACACCCTGCTGTGGGCCATCGTCAACCTGGAAAGCCTGCTGCGCATGACGCCCTGGTGGCTGATGCTGGCAATTGTCGGCGGCATCGCCTGGCATGCATCGCGCAAGTGGCTGACCACCGCGGTCATCGTCGGCCTGTTGTTTCTGGTCGGCGCGGTGGGGCTGTGGGACAAGCTCATGCAGACCCTGGCATTGATGCTGGTTGCCACGCTGATTTCCGTCGTGATCGCCATTCCCCTGGGCATCCTTGCCGCACGCAGCGACCGTCTGCGCGCGGTGCTGATGCCGCTGCTCGACATCATGCAGACCATGCCCAGCTTCGTGTACCTGATCCCGGTACTGATGCTGTTTGGCCTGGGCAAGGTACCGGCCATCTTCGCCACCGTGATCTACGCGGCGCCGCCGCTGATACGCCTGACCGACCTGGGCATTCGCCAGGTCGATCGCGAGGTCATGGAAGCGATCAATGCCTTCGGTGCCAATCGCTGGCAGCAGCTGTTCGGTGTGCAATTGCCGTTGGCCCTGCCGAGCATCATGGCCGGCATCAACCAGACCACCATGATGGCGCTGTCGATGGTGGTGATTGCCTCGATGATCGGTGCCCGTGGCCTGGGCGAAGACGTGCTGGTGGGTATCCAGACCTTGAACGTGGGCAAGGGGCTCGAGGCCGGGCTGGCAATCGTCATTCTGGCGGTCGTGATCGACCGCATCACCCAGGCCTATGGTCGTCCCCGTCACGAGGCAGGCCGATGAACGCGCCGAAGATCGAAGTGCGCAATGTCTACAAGGTGTTCGGCAAGCGCGAGAAAGAGGCACTGGCGCTGAGCCAGCAAGGGCAGAGCAAGGAGCAGGTGCTGGCCGCCACCGGTTGCGTGGTCGGGGTCGACGACCTGTCGTTGTCGATCGCCGCAGGCGAGGTGTTCGTCATCATGGGGTTGTCCGGTTCGGGCAAGTCCACCTTGGTGCGGCATTTCAACCGACTGGTAGATCCTTCCAGTGGCCAGATACTGGTGGATGGCGAGGATATCCTGCGCTACGGCATGCCGGCGCTGCGCGAATTTCGCCGTCGCAAGATCAGCATGGTGTTCCAGAGCTTCGGCCTGTTGCCGCACAGAAGCGTGCTGGACAACGTCGCCTATGGCCTCAAGGTGCGGGGCGAGAGCAAGGCGCTGTGCGAGGAGCGCGCGCAGCACTGGGTCGAAGCGGTGGGCCTCAATGGCTACGAACACGCCTACCCGCAGCAGCTTTCCGGCGGCATGCGCCAGCGTGTGGGCCTGGCGCGGGCACTGGCCGCCGACACCGACATCATTCTCATGGACGAGGCATTCAGTGCCCTGGACCCCTTGATCCGCGCCGAAATGCAGGACCAGTTGCTGGAACTGCAGACCCGCCTGCACAAGACCATCGTGTTCATCACCCACGATCTGGACGAAGCGCTTCGCCTGGGCAACCGGATCGCCATTCTCAAGGACGGACGCCTGATCCAGGCCGGCACCGCCAGGGAAATCCTGCACAACCCGGCCGACGACTATGTGGACCGGTTCGTCCAGCGGCGCAGCGTCGCGATCTGAAGCCCCAAACGGCCTGTTATTCAGAAACGTCCGACAGACGTTTCTGAATAACAGGCCTTTCAGACTTTTCTGATTGTGGTCCCCCCATACCCTGCCTAGCGTGCAGGCATTCGCCTCGAACAAGGAATGCCTGCATGCCCGTCACCAAGCACTATCTCAGCCATGAAGCGATACACAAGGCGCTGCGCATTGCCGACCTGACCGACGCCTGCGAGCCGCCCCATGCCGTGCGCCTGCTGGTCAAGGATCTGCTTGCCGGCCTGGTGCGACAAGGCTGGCCCTTGGCCGAGGTGCACAAGGGGCCGCGGATCATCTCTGCCGTGGAAAACTTCCAGCTGTGCGGCGATGATCCCCAGGTGATGGATGAGGTAGGCAACCACAGCTGCTGGGTGGATGACGAACTGCTGCTGCGCACCCAGACCAGCAGCGCGATCATCACCGGCCTGCAAGCGGCGGCGGCGCGTCGGGCACCGGGCGAAACCATCATGCTTGCCGCACCTGGCATCACTTTCCGTCGCGATATCCGTGATCGCTGGCATTGCGCCGAGCCGCACCAGATGGACATCTGGGTACTGGGCGACGCCGAACTGGGCAATCGTCAGGATCTGCTGCGTCTGGTCGGTGATGTGCTGGACATCGCCGTGCCGGGGCGAATGTGGGGGCACAGCTGCGGAGCCTGCGGTTTTACCCGCGATGGCCTCAACGTCAGTTTGGTGACCCGCCAGGCACCGGTGGACATCCTCGCCTGCGGCTGCATCTGCCCGGCGTTCCTGCAGCGTCTGGAGGTCGATCCCCAGGCCCATGGTGGTCTGGTTCTGCGCCTGGGGCTGGACCGCCTGGCCATGCTGCGCAAGGGCGTTCCGGACATCCGCCTGCTGCGCGATGGCCATCCCCAGGTGCAGGCGCAGATGGGCGACCTCAAGGCCTGGCAGCCCCTGTACCGCCAGCCGGCGATCAGCCGTGACCTGTCGCTGGCGGTGGCGCCGGGGTTGGGCATCGAGGACATCACCGAGCAGGTCCTGCAGGTGGCCGGCTACCGCGCCAGCTGGATCGAGGAACTGCACATACGCGGCTGCTGGCCGTTCGAGGAATTGCCCGCGCTGACCATCAAGCGCCTGGGCATCGTTCGCGGCCAGCACAACCTGGTGCTGCAGGTGGTGCTGCGCGACCACGCCCAGTCCCTGACTGCGCAGCAGGCCGACGGCTTGTATCGCGATATCCGCACGGCTTTGCACCAGGGCGTGCCGGGTGGCGCCTATCTGGTAGGGGAGCGCTTGTGAAACCCTGCAGTGGAAACCCTGCAATGAATAGGGAGAATGCGCCGAGCGGTCATTCGGGTTTATGATGGCCAACGGCAGAGACCCAACATCCAACGGAGCGCACGATGCAAACCTTGTACCCGCAGATCAAACCCTACGCCAGGCATGATCTGGCCGTGGAAGAGCCGCACGTGCTGTATGTCGACGAAAGCGGCTCGCCCAAGGGCTTGCCGGTGCTGTTCATCCACGGCGGCCCGGGTTCCGGGTGCGACGCGCAGAGCCGTTGCTACTTCGATCCCAACGTCTATCGCATCGTGACCTTCGACCAGCGCGGCTGCGGCCGCTCCACGCCCCATGCCAGCATCGAGAACAACACCACCTGGCGGTTGGTGGCAGACATGGAGCGCATTCGCGAACACCTGGGCATCGACAAGTGGGTGCTGTTCGGCGGTTCCTGGGGCTCCACGCTGGCCCTGGCCTATGCCCAGACCCATCCCGAGCGGGTCCACGGCCTGATCCTGCGCGGCATTTTCCTCTGCCGCCCGCAGGAAATAGAATGGTTCTACCAGGCCGGCGCCAGTCGCCTGTTCCCCGACTATTGGCAGGACTACATCGCGCCGATACCGCTGGATGAGCGCGGCAACCTGTTGCAGGCTTTCCACAAGCGTCTTACCGGCAACGACCAGATTGCCCAGATGCATGCGGCCAAGGCCTGGTCCACCTGGGAAGGGCGTACCGCGACCCTGCGGCCCAACCCGCTGGTGGTCGATCGTTTCTCCGAGCCGCAGCGTGCGCTGTCGATCGCGCGCATCGAAACCCATTACTTCGTCAACAATGCCTTCCTCGAGCCCGACCAGCTGATCCGCGACATGCCGCGCATCGCCCACCTGCCGGCAGTCATCGTGCACGGCCGCTACGACGTGATCTGCCCGCTGGACAACGCCTGGGCGCTGCATCAGGCCTGGCCAAACAGCGAGCTGCAGGTCATTCGCGACGCGGGTCATGCCGCCTCGGAGCCGGGCATTACCGACGCTTTGGTGCGCGCTGCCGAGCAGATGGCGCGGCGTTTGCTGGACCTGCCCCTGGAAGAAGCGTGAAGGGGCTGCTGCAGCGGGTCAGCCAGGCCCGCGTCGAGGTGGCCGGGCAAACCATCGGGGCCATCGACCAGGGGCTGTTGGTGCTGGTAGCGGTCGAGCCGGACGACACCGCCGCCAGCGCCGACAAGCTCCTGCACAAGCTGCTCAACTATCGAGTGTTCAGCGACGAGCAAGGCAAGATGAACCTGTCGCTGAAGGATGTTGGCGGCGGCCTGTTGCTGGTGTCGCAATTCACCTTGGCGGCGGACACCCGCAGCGGCCTGCGCGCAGGCTTCTCCACTGCGGCTGTGCCGGCCCTGGCGCAGGCGCTTTTCGAGCACCTCGTGGACGCTGCAAAAAAAGCGCATCCACAGGTTCAGGTCGGGCAGTTCGGTGCCGATATGCAGGTAAGCCTGACCAACGATGGCCCCGTAACCTTTTTGTTACAAATTTAATGGCCTATTGCTGGCGAGTTTGCAGTCGTCGTCCGTTTCTCACAGCATAAATACTTGAGCTACCCTGATGCGTTGTGACGCGACGTACTAGATAATCGCGCGCCAGGGGGCCACATTTCGCTACCCGGTATGTCCCGTTTGAAGCGTGTCCGGCTCCGCTTGGGGAATCATTGTGCCCTTTTGGAGTCGGAACAGTGCTCGCCAACCCGGCGCAAGACTGCTGGCCGTTGGTTTTTCGATATGTTTTCGGCGAGGGTTGCTCGTGATTGTTAGTCCTTTAAATGCTTCAAGAACACCCCGCACTCGGTTGCGCAATGCGATGCTGGCCGGGTCTGCACTGTTCTGCCTGTTCAGCGCCAGCCAACTCTGGGCCTTCAGCCTGGATGATGTTGCCGGACGCGCCAAGGAGCTCGCCGGTCAGAAATTCGAAACTCCGCGCAGCAATCTGCCCAAAGAGTTTCGCGACATGAAGTTTGCGGACTACCAGAAGATCCGTTTCCGCAACGAAAACGCCGAATGGGCCGACGCCAAGACCCCGTTCAAGCTGTCCTTCTATCATCAGGGCATGCACTTCGACACCCCGGTGAAGATCAACGAAGTCACCGCTACCACCGTCAACGAAATCAAGTACGACCCAGCGCGTTTCGATTTCGGCGACCTGCAGTTCGATCCCAAATCCACCGATCAGTTGGGCTACGCCGGTTTCCGCGTCTTGTTCCCGATCAACAAGGCGGACAAGCAGGACGAAATCATGACCATGCTGGGCGCGAGCTACTTCCGCGTCATCGGCAAAAACCAGGTCTACGGTCTGTCGGCCCGCGGCCTGGCTCTTGATACGGCATTGCCGTCGGGCGAAGAGTTCCCGCGGTTTCGCGAGTTCTGGGTCGAACGGCCGAACGAAGGCGACAAGCAGTTGGTGATCTTCGCCCTGCTCGATTCGCCGCGCTCAACCGGTGCCTACAAATTGACCTTGCGTCCGGGCAAGGACACGACCGTCGACGTCGAGTCGCGGGTGTTCCTGCGTGACCGTGTCAGCCGCCTGGGCATTGCGCCGCTGACCAGCATGTTCCTGTTTGGCTCGAACCAGCCGTCCCGTGTGCAGAACTACCGTCACGAGTTGCACGACTCCACCGGCCTGTCCATCCATGCCGGCAACGGCGAGTGGCTGTGGCGCCCGCTGAACAATCCCAAGCACCTGGCCGTGAGCAGCTTCACTGTCGAGAACCCGCGCGGTTTCGGTCTGCTGCAGCGTGGCCGCGAGTTCTCCCGTTACGAAGACCTCGATGACCGCTATGACAAGCGTCCGAGCGCCTGGATCGAGCCCAAGGGCGATTGGGGCAAGGGTACCGTCGACCTGGTCGAAATTCCGACCGCCGACGAAACCAACGACAACATCGTGGCCTTCTGGAACCCGGAAAAGATCCCGGAGCCCGGTCAGGCGCTGGAGCACAACTACCGCCTGCACTGGACCACGGACGAAGACGAGTTTCACTCGCCCGACGTTGCCTGGGTCAATCAGACCCTGCGTTCGACCGGCGACGTGAAGCAGTCCAACCTGATCCGTCAGGCCGATGGCAGCATTGCCTTCCTGATCGACTACGAAGGTCCGGTGCTGGCCGCTCTGGCTGAAGACACCGCCGTTCGCAGTCAGGTCAGCGTCGATGACAACGCCGAGCTGGTCGAGAACAACGTCCGCTACAACCCGCAGACCAAAGGCTGGCGCCTGACCCTGCGGGTCAAGGTGAAGGATCCGAACAAGGCCGTGGAAATGCGTGCAGCGCTGGTCAAGGATCTGCCGGTGGAGCCTGTCAAGGCAGCCGAGCCGGTCGAAGACAAGGCTGCGCCCAAGCATGACAAGGCACACGGCAAGGCCGACAAGGCTGCCGAGGTTGCACAGGCTCCGGCACCCGCCGCGCCTGAAACCGCTCCCGTCACACCGACCGAACCGGTCAAGACCGAGCAGGTCCTGACTGAAACCTGGAGCTACCAGTTGCCCGCCGATGACTAATTCTCCAGCTCGGCCAGAATCGCTTGGCGAATATCTGGCTCATTTGCCCCTGGGGGACGCACAGCGCGCAGAACTTGCCGACTGCACGTCCTTCACCGAACTGCACGAGCGCCTGTCCGGGCGCCCGTCGCACGATGCCGTGCTTGGCGCACAGAACTCGGTCGAGCAGCGCCTGCGGCTGGACTCGGCTGCCGAGCTGGAAGAGGCCGAGATGCTTGGCGTCGACGCCAGCGGTCGCCTGCAGCTCAAGGCCACGCCACCGATCAACCGCACGCTGGTGATTCCCGAGCCGTGGCGCACCAACGTGCTGGTGCGGGTATGGCGCAAGCTGACCGGCAAGGCCAGCAAGCCCGAGCCCACCAGCGACAAGCGGGTGCTGCCGAAGGCACGCTGGCGCTGGGTCGGTTCGATGCGTCGCTACATTCTGCTGGTGCTGATGCTGGGCCAGACCATCGTCGCCGGCTGGTACATGAAAGGCATCATGCCGTACCAGGGCTGGGGCATGGTCGACCTCGACGAAGTGGTTCGTCAGCCGATCATGCAGACCGCTACGCAGGTTCTGCCGTACTTCCTGCAGACCAGCATCCTGATCCTTTTCGGTATCCTGTTCTGCTGGGTATCGGCGGGTTTCTGGACGGCGTTGATGGGCTTCCTCGAACTGCTTACCGGTCGCGACAAGTACCGCATCTCCGGTGCCAGCGCGGGCAACGAGCCGATCGAGGCAGGCGCGCGTACCGCGCTGGTCATGCCGATCTGCAACGAAGACGTGACACGCGTCTTCGCCGGTTTGCGCGCCACGTTCGAATCGGTCAAGGCGACTGGTGACCTGGATCGTTTCGACTTCTTCGTGCTCAGCGACACCAACGACCCCGATATCGCGGTTGCCGAGCAACAGGCGTGGTTGGAAGTGTGCCGCGAAGCCGGTGGTTTCGGGCATATCTTCTACCGTCGTCGCCGCCGTCGGGTCAAACGCAAGAGCGGCAACCTCGACGACTTCTGCCGTCGCTGGGGCAGCGAATACCGCTACATGGTGGTACTCGACGCCGACAGCGTAATGAGTGGCGAATGCCTGACCAGCCTGGTTCGCTTGATGGAAGCGACCCCGGATGCGGGCATCATCCAGACCGCGCCCAAGGCTTCGGGCATGGACACCCTGTACGCGCGCATGCAGCAGTTCGCTACCCGCGTGTACGGTCCGCTGTTCACCGCCGGCCTGCACTTCTGGCAGTTGGGCGAATCGCACTACTGGGGGCACAATGCGATCATTCGCATGAAGCCTTTCATCGAGCACTGCGCCCTGGCGCCGTTGCCGGGCAAGGGTGCGTTCGCCGGTGCGATTCTTTCTCACGACTTCGTCGAGGCGGCACTGATGCGCCGCGCCGGCTGGGGCGTGTGGATTGCCTATGATCTGCCGGGCAGCTACGAAGAACTGCCGCCCAACCTGCTCGACGAGCTCAAGCGCGATCGCCGCTGGTGCCACGGCAACCTGATGAACTTCCGGCTGTTCCTGGTCAAGGGCATGCACCCGGTTCACCGGGCGGTATTCCTCACCGGCGTGATGTCGTACCTGTCGGCACCGTTGTGGTTCTTCTTCCTGGTGCTGTCCACCGCGCTGCTGGCGGTGAACACGCTGATGGAGCCGACCTACTTCCTGGCGCCGCGTCAGCTGTACCCGCTGTGGCCGCAATGGCACCCGGACAAGGCGGTGGCGCTGTTTTCCACCACCATCGTGCTGCTGTTCCTGCCCAAGCTGCTGAGCATCATCCTGATCTGGGCCAAGGGCGCGAAAGAATACGGCGGCCGTTTCAAGGTCACCTTGTCGATGCTGCTGGAGATGCTCTTCTCGATGCTGCTGGCGCCGGTGCGCATGCTGTTCCATACCCGTTTCGTGCTCGCCGCGTTCCTGGGTTGGGCCGCGACCTGGAACTCGCCGCAGCGTGACGACGACTCCACGCCCTGGAGCGAGGCGATCAAGCGTCATGGCTCGCAGACGCTGCTGGGCGCGGCCTGGGCTGCCCTGGTGATCTGGCTGAACCCCAGCTTCCTGTGGTGGCTGACTCCGATCGTGGGTTCGCTGATGCTGTCGATCCCGGTGTCGGTGATCTCCAGCCGGACCAATCTGGGCATGCAGGCACGCGATGAGAAGTTGTTCCTGATTCCCGAGGAGTACGACACGCCACAGGAGCTGCTGTCCACCGATCGCTATACCCAGGCAAACCGTGATAACGCGCTCAAGGATGGTTTCGTGCGTGCCGTTGTCGATCCGCGCCAGAATGCCTTGGCCTACGGCCTGGGCACGGCGCGGCACGGCAAGGCTGCGCCGATCGAAAGCATGCGCGCGCAGTGGGTGCATCAGGCACTGGAGGGTGGCCCGCAGAAGCTCGACAACAGCACGCGCATGTCGCTGCTCAGTGATCCGGTAGCGATCTCGCGTCTGCACGAGCATGTCTGGGCTGACCAGAACGTTGCGTGGCTGGAAGCGTGGCGTCAGTCCAAGCAGGCGGAGCGGCAATCGCCGGCTGTGCCAACGCTGGACACCGCTGCAGCGGCAGGCTTGCAGAACGCCTGACCGTGTTGGCCTCATTCGCGGGCAGAGCCCGCTCCCACAAGTAGCAAAAGCACTCCTGTGGGAGCGGGGCGGGCGGCTGAGCCCTCTGCCCGCGAATGCTGCACCTCGATATTCCTGCCATGCCCCCCAACAGCGCCATCTGGCACCCACAGGCATGCTGCAGTTCTTTGTAGGAGCGGTCAGCGGCCGCGAAGGCCGCACCACGGTTACTCCGCCATGCCCTCCAACAGTGCCACCTGGCACTCATTTCATCGCCAAACTTTGTTCAACCCCCTGTTTGAGTTAGGATCGCACCCCGAAATGGTGCGCCCAGGCTTGGCCGTGCCCGAAGTTGGCTAGGGGAATTGGTAATGAACAAGTATCTGTCGCGGCTGCTGCTCGGCGTCATGGCCATGGCGGTCGTGGGTTCGGCGCAAGCGGGCGCTATCGACGAAGCGGTCAAGCGCGGCACTTTGCGGGTGGGCATGGACCCGACCTACATGCCGTTCGAAATGACCAACAAGCGTGGCGAAATCATCGGTTTCGAAGTCGACCTGCTCAAGGCCATGGCCAAGTCCATGGGCGTCAAGCTGGAGCTGGTATCGACCAGCCTGGATGGCATCATTCCAGCGCTGATGACCGACAAGTTCGACATGATCGGCAGCGGCCTGACCCTGACCCAGGAGCGCAACCTGCGCATCAACTTCAGCGACCCGTTCATCGTCGTCGGCCAGACCCTGCTGATCCGCAAGGAATTGGCCGACAAGGTCAAGACCTACAAGGACCTGAACTCGCCGGACTACCGCATCACCTCCAAGGTCGGCACGACCGGCGAGTTCGTGGCGCGCAAGTTGATCGCCAAGGCGCAGTACCACGGCTACGACAACGAGCCTGAAGCGGTACTCGACGTGGTCAACGGCAAGGCGGATGCGTTCATCTACGATTCGCCCTACAACGTGGTGGCGGTGGACAAGGTCGGTAATGGCAAGCTGGTCTACCTCGACGAGCCTTTCACTTACGAGCCCTTGGCGTTCGGCTTGAAGAAGGGCGACTACGACAGCCTCAACTTCATCAACAACTTCCTGCGCCAGGCCCGTGAAGACGGCAGCTACGATCGTATCCACAAGAAGTGGTTCGTGAGCAAGAACTGGCTCGACGAAATGCAATGACTGCGCCTCTGGCCAGACTCTCCCTGACGCGCAGGCCTGCCCTGCGCGGCGGTCTTCTAGCGGATTGAACCCCCTGTGATCAAACACCACAAAGCTCAATGGCCCTGGCACGGGCTTACCGCGCTGGTGCTCATCGGCCTGGCTTTCAGCTTGTACGCTGCCACCTCGCGCATTTCCTATGAGTGGCATTGGAATCGAGTGCCGCAGTACTTCGTCTATCAGGCCGAGCTGCCGCAGCGCGCCGAGGGCTATGGCAGCGTCGAGCAGATCGTCCGGCAGGGCGGGCAGACACGGGTCACCCTGCGCGACGAAGACGGTGGCGAACAGGTGTTGCTGGCGGACAGTGGCAGTGTCGTGCTCGAAGAGGGCGATGACGTCTCCGAAGGCGACCAGATCGGCGTGACGCGCCACTGGACCGCCGGACCGATCGCCTGGGGGCTGTGGACCACGCTGTGGCTGTCGCTGGTGTCCGGCGTGGCCGGCCTGCTGCTGGGCCTGGTCACCGGGCTGTGCCGGTTGTCGAGCAACCCCACCTTGCGCCATCTGTCGACGATGTATGTCGAGCTGGTGCGGGGTACGCCGCTGCTGGTGCAGATTTTCATCTTCTATTTCTTCATCGGTACCGTGCTCAACCTTTCGCGCGAATTCGCCGGGGTGGCGGCGCTGGCGCTGTTCACCGGTGCCTACGTGGCCGAGATCGTGCGCTCGGGCGTGCAGTCCATTGCCAAGGGGCAGGGCGAGGCCGCCCGCTCCCTGGGCCTGGATGCCGGACAGTCGATGCGTCACGTCATCCTGCCGCAGGCTTTCAAGCGTGTTCTGCCACCCCTGGCCGGGCAGTTCATCAGCCTGGTCAAGGACACGTCGCTGGTGTCGGTGATTGCCATTACCGAGCTGACCAAGAGCGGTCGCGAAGCCATCACCACGTCGTTCTCGACGTTCGAGATCTGGTTCTGCGTGGCAGCCCTGTACCTGGTCATCAATCTGCCGCTGTCGTATTTCGCCAGCCGGCTCGAGCGGAGGCTTGCGCAAAGTGATTGAAGTACGCGACCTGTTGAAGGTGTTCAATACCCGTGGCCAGGTGGTGCGCGCGGTCGATCAGGTTAGCACGCAGGTGGCCAAGGGCGAGGTGCTGGTGGTACTGGGCCCCTCGGGCTCGGGCAAGTCCACCTTCCTGCGTTGCCTCAATGGCCTTGAGGCATTCGATGAAGGCTCGGTAAGCATCGATGGCCTGCGCCTCGACGATCCCAAAACCAACATCAATGCCTACCGACGCGAAGTCGGCATGGTGTTCCAGCACTTCAACCTGTTTCCGCACATGACCGTGCTGGAAAACCTGTGCCTGGCGCAGAAAGTGGTGCGCAAGCGCGGCAGGGCCGAGCGAGAGGCCAAGGCACGCGCATTGCTGGCCAAGGTAGGCATCGGCGAGAAGGCCGATGCGTTTCCTTCACGGCTCTCCGGTGGCCAGCAGCAGCGCGTGGCCATTGCCCGGGCGCTGTGCATGGACCCGAAGGTCATGCTGTTCGACGAGCCGACATCGGCACTTGATCCGGAGATGGTCGGTGAGGTGCTGGAAGTGATGAAGACCCTCGCCGAAGAAGGCATGACCATGGTGTGCGTCACCCATGAAATGGGCTTCGCCCGTGAAGTGGCGGACCGTGTGCTGTTCTTCGACCATGGCCGTTTGCTGGAAGACGCGCCCCCGGCCGAGTTCTTCGACGCACCCAAGGATCCAAGGGCACAGGCGTTTTTGCGGCAGGTGTTGTAGTCCGGGTTCTGCGCCGATCCGCAGGCCGCATTCGCGGGCAGAGACCCGCTCCCACAGAAGTATCGCAGGTGTTGTAGTTCTGCTGCCTGTCTGGCTGTGGGGCCTCTTCGCGGGCAGAGACCCGCTCCCACAAGATCGCTGCAGATTCCTGTGGGAGCGGGTCTCTGCCCGCGAAGAGGCCCTCAGGCTCACCCAACCAGGGTCAGACCTTGAACTGACCCACCAACCCCTGCAGATGTGTCCCCAGACGCGCCAGCTCGATGCTCGACGCTGCCGTTTCCTCGCTCGCCGCCGATGTCTGCTCGGAAACGTCGCGCACGTTGAGCACGCTGCGGTTGATCTCTTCAGCCACCACGCTCTGTTGCTCCGCCGCGGCGGCGATCTGCTGGTTCATCGCCTGGATCGTCGACACGGTACGGGTAATGTCGCTCAACGACTCACCGGCACGCCGGGCCAGTTGCACACTGCTGTCGGTCATCGCCCGGCTGCTGTCCAGTGCGCTGGAAACCTCATGGGTACCGGTCTGCAGCGAAGCGATCAATGACTGGATCTCTTCGGTCGATTGCTGAGTGCGTTGGGCCAGGCTGCGTACTTCATCGGCCACCACGGCAAAACCGCGACCTGCCTCGCCGGCACGGGCCGCCTCGATTGCCGCGTTCAGAGCCAACAGGTTGGTCTGCTGCGCCACCGACTTGATCACATCGAGCACGCCGCCGATCTTGCTGCTTTCCTGCTTCAACTGATTCATGGCCTCGCTGGAATGCAGCACCTCGGCGGCCAGTCGCTCGATCTGGCCCACGGCCTGGCTGACCACTCGATCACCTTCACGGGCCTGCTGATCGGCAGCCACGGCAGCTTCCGAGGCTTCCTCGGCGTTGCGCGCCACTTCCTGCACCGTCGCCGCCATTTCATTCATGGCCGTGGCCACCTGGTCGGTTTCGACTTTCTGCGCGTTGACGCCGGCGCTGGTCTGCTCGGTGACCGCGGAAAGCTCCTCGGCGGCACTGGCCAGCTGCGTGACGCCCTCGCTGATGCCACCTACCAGTTCGCGCAGGTTAAGGGTCATGCGCTGCAGGGCCAGCTGAACCTGGCCCAGTTCGTCACGTCGGGTGATGGCGGGCGACTGCCGCAGGTCGCCGGAAGCGACGCGCTCGACACTCGCCAGGGTCTGCCGCAACGGGCCGACGATCTGCGCGGTGATCGCCCATGCCGCAGCGATAACAAGCAGTGTGGCCAGGGCGGCTGCAGTGGCCAGCCACGCCTTGGCCTGGGCCGTATCGGCATCGCGCTTGGCCGTCTGCGAGTCGCCCAGTCGGTCGCTGAGCTCGAGCAGGGTGGTGCCCAATGCCGTCATCTTGTCGATGCTCTGCAGTGTGGCCTGCTGGTTTTCGCTGAATTGCGCCACCGCCGCGCGATAGGCACGCAGGGACTCGCCGGCCTGTTGCAGCCGACCGGTGAACTCGCCGGAGACACTGGCCCCCGCAGCGGCGACCGAAGCGATCGCCTGGTCGATGGCCGCCAGCGCGGGCTGACGTGCTTCGTCCTTGGCGCTATAGGTGTAGCCACGCACTTGAAAGCGCGCCTGCTGGATCAGCCGGCTGGTTTCCACCAGGGTGCTGTAGGCCGTCAGCTCGCCCTGGCTCAGCAGCGCTGCCTGCGCCTGATTGACTTCGGCCACGGCGCGGTCGGCGGTGCTGCCCAGTTGGCTGCGGGCTGTCTCGCGACCCTGGATCGACGCCAGCGATGCGGTGAATTCCCGGCGATAGGCTTGGGTGGTGGCTATTTCCTGCTCGACGAGCGCGATGTCTTCGGGCTGTACCAGAGTGTGCTGGGCGGCCGCAAGATCGGTATCGAGCTGGTCGAGAAGACGGGTGACATTGTCGGCACCGGAACTGCCTTTCTGCAGTTCGAACGACTGAGCGGCAATGCGCAGGTCACGCATGCGGTCGTCGAGTATGGAAATACTGGTGATCTTGTCGGCGCGCTCGATCAAGCGGGTCAGGCCAGACCAGCCCGTGGCGGCAATCAAAAGAGTAAGCAGTAGCACCACACCGAAACCAATCCCCAGTTTCAGGTTGACGCTCAGATTGCCCAGGTAGCGGGCAAAGGTGTTGGACATGATGAAGCTCCCTGACAGGCCGACAGCATGATTGTCGGCAGTTCAGGGGCATCGGCAGGTGTCGCCGAAACTCGATGGTGGCTAAGTGACGTGACCCACCGGGAATCGTCAAGCCTGGACGACGGTGGGTCAGAACAGCCGCGCCAGCAGCACCGCCACGGCGGTTTCGACCCGCAGGATACGTTCGCCCAGCTGCACTGGCTGCAAACCTGCAAGGCCCAGCAGGTCGACCTCGTAGGGAATCCAGCCACCTTCCGGGCCGATGGCCAGGGTCACTGGCTGCTCCGGATGGCGCGGGCAGGGCGGGTAGTCGCCCGGATGCCCGACCAGCCCCAGGGTGCCGGCGCTCACAGCAGGCAGGCGATCCTCGACGAAGGGCTTGAAACGCTTTTCGATCAGCACTTCGGGGAGCTGGGTATCGCGTGCCTGTTCCAGGCCCAGAATGAGCTGCTCGCGAATGGCAGCCGGCTCGAGAAAAGGGGTTTGCCAGAAACTTTTCTCGACCCGATAGCTGTTCACCAGGACCAGCTTGGCCACCCCCATGGTGGCAATGGTCTGGAACACTCGGCGAAGCATTTTCGGGCGGGGCAGCGCAAGCACCAGTGTCAGCGGCAGTTTCGCCGGTGGCGGTTGGTCGAGCACCACGGCGAGTTCGGCCTCGTGATCTTCCAACCTCGTGACCTGGGCACGCCCCATCAAGCCATCGACCTTGCCCACCCGCAGGCTGTCGCCCAGCTCGACACGGTGCACGGCCTGCATGTGGGTGAAGCGTCGATCACGCAGCACTACCTTGTCCGGCGCGGTGAAGTCGGCCGTTTCGAGCAGCAGCAGGTTCATGCCTGAGTCGCAGGCGGCTGGCCGTTGCGGTCATCGTCCTCGGTCGGTTCATCACCGCGCTTGCGGATCAGGGCACCGAACAGGATGCCGATCTCGAACAGCAACCACATCGGCACGGCCAGCAGTGTCTGCGAAAAAATGTCCGGTGGGGTCAGAATCATGCCGACCACGAAGCAGCCGATGATCACGTACGGGCGGATCTTGCGCAGGTACTTGACGTCGACCACGCCGATCCACACCAGCAGTACCACGGCCACCGGAATCTCGAACGCCACACCGAAAGCGAAGAACAGCGTCATGACGAAATCGAGGTAACTGGCGATGTCGGTGGCCATGGTCACGCCCACGGGCGTGGCACTGGCGAAGAACTTGAAGACCAGCGGAAACACCAGAAAGTAGGCGAAGGCCATCCCGGCATAGAACAGGAAGATGCTCGACACCAGCAATGGTATGGCAATGCGTTTTTCGTGCTTGTACAGGCCCGGTGCGATGAAGCCCCAGACCTGGTGCAGGATGATCGGCACGGCCAGGAACAGCGAGACCATCATGGTCAGCTTGAATGGCGTGAGAAACGGCGAGGCCACGTCGGTGGCGATCATCGTTGCCCCTTCGGGCAGGTACTCGCGCAGCGGCGCCGACACCAGGGTGTAGATCTGTTGGGCGAAGGAAAACAGCCCGGCGAAGACCAGGAAAATCACGGCAACGCAACGCAGCAGGCGCGTGCGCAATTCGGTCAAGTGCGAGACCAGCGGCATGGGCTGGTCGTTTTCCGGAATTTCGCTCATGGGGCCCGCGGTGGCTGTGTAGGTTCATTGGAGGATACGGGTATCGCAACAGCCTGGGCGCTGCTCGTGTCACGGTCAACCACAGCCGGTGTCTGCGTGGCAGTGGGCACCGTGGTAGGCGTCACATCGGTGCTCACCGCATCACGATCAAGCACCGGTTGCGCCTGGGCGCCGGGTGGAATCGGATCGGCCAGCGGTGCGGGCGGCTCGCTCGGACGCGCAGCGCGCTGCGGATCGAGGATCTTGCGCGCCTGCTCCTCAAGCGAAAGCACGTGCTCGTTGTGCAGTTGGCGACGGATTTCGTCGGCGCCTATCTCGCGTTCCACTTCGGTCTTGATCGCGTTGAAGCTGCGTTTCAGGCGCCCGATCCACAACCCTGCGGTGCGCGCGGCACCGGGCAGTCGCTCAGGGCCCAGCACCAACAGGGCGATGAGGCCCACGAGCATGAGTTCGCTGAAGCTGATACCGAACATTGATCAGTCTTTCCTGATGGGTTCTTCGACTTTCTGATGCTGGCCGTCGAGGGTATGCGGCGGAGTCAGCGGCGAGCTGGCCTGCGGGTGGACCGGCTGTGTCGGCTGCTCGGCACCCGGTTTGTCGTCGTCGTTCATGGCTTTGCGAAAGCCTTTGATCGATTCACCGACGTCGGTGCCCAGGTTCTTGAGTTTCTTGGTGCCGAAGACCAGTACCACGACAATCAGGATGACGATCCAGTGTTTCCAATCAAACAGACCCATGATTCAACTCCTCCAAAAAGACATTTCAGGCTGACGGCAGGCGGGCGGCTTTCTCATCGTGACCGGACAGGCCGAATCGGCGATCCAGTTCATCGAGTACAGCCTGTGGGTGTTGGCCCAGTTGTGCAAGCATGACCAGGCTATGGAACCACAGATCGGCGGTTTCGTAGATGACATCGCTGCAGTCGCCGCTGTGGGCGGCATCCTTGGCGGCAATGATGGTCTCGATCGATTCTTCGCCGAGCTTTTCCAGAATCTTGTTCAATCCCTTGGCGTACAGGCTGGCGACATACGAGCTGTCGGCGCTGGCGCCCTTGCGTTCTTCGAGCACCGCAGCGACGCGGTCCAGAGTGTCATTCATGGCCATGGCCTGCGGAATAGATGGCAGCGGGATCTTTCAGGACGGGGTCGACGACGGTCCATTGGCCGTTCTCGAAGACCCGATAGAAGCAGCTTTGGCGACCAGTGTGACAGGCGATGTCACCGACCTGCTCGACGCTGAGCACGACCACGTCGGCGTCGCAGTCCAGGCGCAGCTCGTGCAGTTTTTGCACGTGACCGGATTCCTCACCCTTGCGCCACAGCTTGCCACGCGAACGGGACCAGTAGATCGCCCGGTTTTCGGCAGCGGTCAATGCCAGTGCCTCGCGGTTCATCCAGGCCATCATGAGGATGCG
Organism: Pseudomonas sp. CFBP 13602; assembly: GCF_014842725.1. Classification (NCBI taxonomy): domain Bacteria; kingdom Pseudomonadati; phylum Pseudomonadota; class Gammaproteobacteria; order Pseudomonadales; family Pseudomonadaceae; genus Pseudomonas; species Pseudomonas sp. CFBP 13602. The sequence goes on from NZ_JACYVT010000004.1 coordinate 274,710, forward strand.
CCCGGTGTGGTGATCCTGGGCAATCGCCGGCACCAGGCCGTCGCGGTCCCATTTGATCTCGTCCAGCCAGTCTTTCATGTGCGACTCCGACAACAGAGAGGGCTAGTGTGCCAGCCGATGGCGCGACTGGCTATCGGCGCACGACCAGGTACAAGCCCGATGCCAGCATCAACCAGGCGGGCCATGCCTGGACGCTGTCCAGGGCTATGCCGGAGACGGCGGTGACCGTTCCACCCACCAGCAAGGCGCCGCCGAGCAGCCGCAGGGCCCAGCGATCGTGGCGTTGCTCCCAGGGCGGCGGTGGATCCTTGCGATGGGGCTGAGACATTCGTTCGAGCAGATCGCGGGTCATGTTGGCTAGGTGAGGCAATTGCTCGACCTGCGATTGAACATTCTGAAACAAAGATTTCGGGCTGACCCGCTGGCGCATCCAGCGTTCCAGGAACGGCTGGGCGGTGCTCCACAGGTCGAGGTCCGGGTACAGCTGTCGACCCAGGCCTTCGATGTTGAGCAGGGTTTTCTGCAGCAGCACCAGTTGCGGCTGGACTTCCATGTTGAAGCGTCGTGCGGTCTGGAACAGGCGCATGAGCACCTGGCCGAAGGAGATGTCCTTCAGTGGCTTCTCGAAGATCGGCTCGCAGACGGTGCGGATCGCCGCTTCGAATTCGTTGAGCTTGGTCTCGGCCGGTACCCAGCCCGAATCGATGTGCAGCTGCGCCACGCGGCGGTAGTCGCGCTTGAAGAAGGCGAACAGGTTGCGCGCCAGGTAATCCTGATCTTCGGGGGTCAGGCTGCCGACGATGCCGCAGTCGATGGCGATGTAGCGCGGGCTCCACGGTGCCACGGTGCTGACGAAGATGTTGCCGGGGTGCATGTCGGCATGAAAGAAACTGTCGCGAAACACCTGGGTGAAGAAAATCTCGACGCCGCGCTCGGCCAGTAGCTTCATGTCGGTGCGCTGGTCGGCCAGGGCAGCCATGTCGGTGACCTGCACGCCGTAGATGCGCTCCATCACCAAGACCTTCGGCCGGCACCAGTCCCAGTAGACCTGAGGCACGTAGAGCAGGTCGGAGTCTTCGAAATTGCGCCGCAGCTGGCTGGAGTTGGCCGCTTCGCGCAACAGGTCGAGTTCGTCGTAGATGGTACGTTCGTAGTCGGCGACCACGTCGACCGGGTGCAGCAGGCGCGCGTCGGCGGACAGCCGCTCGGCCTGGCGGGCGAGCAGGAACAGCCAGGCCAGATCCTGGCTGATCACCGACTTGAGCCCCGGGCGAACGACCTTGACCACCACCTCTTCACCGGTCTTGAGCCGAGCGGCGTGAACCTGGGCCACCGAGGCCGACGCCAATGGCTCGACGTCGAAGCGACTGAACACGTCGGTGATCTTCGCACCCAGTTGCTGCTCGATGAGGGCCATGGCCTGCTTGGGGTCGAACGGCGGCACCCGGTCCTGCAGCAGCATCAGCTCATCGGCGATGTCTTCGGGCAGCAGGTCGCGGCGGGTGGAAAGGATCTGCCCGAACTTGATGAAGATTGGCCCCAGGTCCTGCAAGGCCAAGCGCAGGCGCGCGCCACGGTTGAGTTCCTGGCGGCTGCGCGGCAGCCAGCGCCAAGGCATGGCGAAACGGGTGATTTTCAGCCACCACGGCAGTGGCAGGGCGAACATCAGGTCATCGAGGCGGTAACGAATGATGACGCGCTGGATGCGCAACAGACGGCGGACGGCAAGCAGCTTCATGCGTTATCGCTGGAATTGTGGGATCGGGCGAGGCGCTCAATACGCGCCTCGAGGCGTTCGACGTCGACTTTCAAAGCATCCAGCTCACTGAAACGGGCCTGGGCTTCCTGCTCGCCCACCAATGTACGCGCTTCCTCGGCCAGGTATTCGCCCAGGTTCTGCGTCGCCGTGGCCAGACTCTGACGGGTCCAGCCCGTGCGGCTGCGCAAATGCCCGGCCAACAAGGCGGTGGGCACCGGACCCAGCCAGCGTGAGACTTCGTATTCCCAGTCCAGTTCAAGGTCCTGCAGCACCTTGACCAGGTCCAGCAGCGCGGCGCTGTCGCCGTCCAGATCGACCTGCGGGCTGTGCAGCACCGCGGTCTTGTCCTTGCGCAGTGCCAGCTGCACCAGGCTGGCAGCCGGCGCGCGCAACGTGCAGTCGGGCGGCGTGGCCCACTGCTGGGCCAGCATCAGGCCATTGGCACTGGGCAGTATGTACAGGGTAAACGCGGGCTGGCGGCCCTGGATGGCAATCACCTTGCCGTGCAGGTGCGCCAGGCGCGGCAACGCCGTGGCGTCCAGGCGCAGCACACGGTTCAGACCGTGTTCGACACTGGCGATCAGGCCACCGAGCAGCATCAGGGCTTGATCCCGCGGTGCAGGGCAACGATGCCACTGGTCATGTTGTGGTACGTGACGCGGTCGAAACCGGCCTGCACCATCATGGCCTTGAGGGTTTCCTGATCGGGATGCATGCGGATCGATTCGGCCAGGTAACGGTAGCTTTCCGAATCGTTGGTGATCAGCTTGCCGGCCAGCGGCATGAACGCGAATGAATAGGCGTCGTAGACCTTGGACATCAGCTTGTTGGTAGGCTTGGAAAACTCCAGCACCAGCAGGCGCCCGCCTGGCTTGAGCACGCGCAGCATGGAAGCGATGGCCGCTTCCTTGTGGGTGACGTTGCGCAGGCCGAAGGCGATGGTCACGCAATCGAAGTGATTGTCGGGGAACGGCAGCTTTTCCGCATCGGCCTGGACGAATTCGATGTTGCCGGCCACGCCGCGGTCGAGCAGCCGGTCGCGACCGACCTTGAGCATCGAGGCGTTGATGTCGGCGAGCACCACCTGGCCGGTAGGCCCTACCAGGTCGGAGAACTTGCGTGCCAGATCGCCCGTGCCGCCGGCGATGTCGAGCACCCGGTTACCCACGCGCACGCCCGAGAGCTCGATGGTGAAGCGCTTCCACAGCCGATGCATGCCGCCGGACAGCACGTCGTTCATCAAGTCGTACTTGGCCGCTACCGAGTGGAACACCTCGGCGACCTTTTCGGCCTTCTGGCTTTCCGGTACGTGCTTGTAGCCGAAGTGAGTGGTGGGTTCGGCATCGCCGCCTTTGCGCTGATCATTCATATCGCTGTCACCAGGAAAAATTACGCACCATTCTAAGCCGCACAAGGGCGCTTTGTCTTGGCACGATGGATTGCCGGGGCAACCGGGTTAAACTGTGCGCCATTGAACCCTTACCTGTTGGAATCCCCGATGACCCAGATCAACGTCGAACGCAAACACAATCTGGGCCGCGACGCGGCGCGGCAGAAAGCTGAAGTGGTGGTCCAGAAGCTGATCGACCGCTATGACGTGCAGGCTACCTGGCAAGGCGACACGGTGGCGGTCAAGCGCAGCGGTGCACAGGGCACCGTGCAGATCGACGACGAAGCGATTCGAATCGATCTGAAGCTGGGCATGATGCTGGCGATGATGAGCGGCACCATCCAGAGCGAGATCGAAAAGGCCCTGGACAAGGCCCTGGCGGCTTAAAGCATCAACCTGACCACGGATTCGGCGGGGTCGCGGGATTTGCCGGCCGCGCGCAATTGTTCCAGGTAGTCGGCCCAGAGCTGCTCCTGGCGCAGCGCCAACTGGTACAGGTAGTCCCAGGTGAACAGGCCGCTGTCATGGCCGTCGTCGAAGGTCAGTTTCAAGGCGTACTGGCCTGCAGCTTCGACCTTGGCCAGGCCAACCCCCAGTTTGCCGACCTGCAGGATCGGCTTGCCGTGGCCCTGGACCTCGGCGGACGGCGAGTGCACGCGCAGGAACTCGGCGGGCAGGTGAAACACCTCGTCGGGGCCATAGGTCAGGCTCAAAGTCTTGGAGGCCTTGTGCAAATTGATGGCGCTGGGGATTCTGGTCATGGTGGGTCTCGAAGTCGCGCGGTGTCTGTTTCGCGGCCACGGACCGCTCCTGCGAACCCGGCCTGTGCGAACGATCATTGACGTCGCCCGCGAGCCGCGTTCCGTAGGCGCGGTCAGCGGCCGCAAAGGCCGCACCGCGCATGACAGGCCGTCTTACAGAATGTAGCGCGACAGGTCTTCGTTCTGCGCCAGCTCACCCAGGTGGCTGTTCACGTACTCGGCATCGATCTGGATCGGCGCCTCGCTGTGCGCAGCGGCCATGTCGCCGGCGCTGAACGAGACTTCCTCCAGCAACCGCTCGAGCAACGTGTGCAGGCGGCGCGCACCGATGTTCTCGGTCTTCTCGTTGACCTGCCAGGCGATCTCGGCCAAACGCTTGATCCCTTCGGGCACGAACTCGATGTTCAAGCCTTCGGTCTTCAGCAACTCGCGATACTGCTCGGTCAGCGAGGCATGTGGCTCGCTGAGGATGCGCTCGAAGTCCTGCGGGCTCAACGCCTTGAGTTCGACGCGAATCGGCAGGCGACCCTGCAGTTCGGGAACCAGATCGCTCGGCTTGCTCAGGTGGAACGCACCCGAAGCAATGAACAGGATGTGGTCGGTCTTGACCATGCCCAGCTTGGTGTTGACCGTGCAGCCTTCGATCAACGGCAGCAGGTCGCGTTGCACGCCTTCACGGGACACGTCGGCACCGCCCACATTGCCGCGCTTGGCCACCTTGTCGATTTCATCGATGAAGACGATACCGTGCTGCTCGACGGCTTCCAGTGCCTTGGCCTTGAGCTCTTCCTCGTTGACCAGGCGGCCGGCTTCTTCGTCGCGGACCATTTTCAGCGCGTCCTTGACCTTGAGCTTGCGGCTCTTCTTCTTGCCCTTGCCCATGTTGGCGAACAGGCTCTGCAGCTGGTTGGTCATTTCTTCCATGCCGGGAGGCGCGGAGATGTCCACGCCACCCATCTGCTCGGCCACCTCGATCTCGACTTCCTTGTCGTCCAGCTGGCCTTCGCGCAGGCGCTTGCGGAACAGCTGACGGGTGTTCGAATCGTTGCTCACCGGCTCTTCGTTGAAGCCTGCACGGGCGGCGGGCAACAGCGCATCGAGAATGCGCTCTTCGGCCGCATCCTCGGCGCGGTGGCGAACCTTGACCATTTCCTGCTCGCGCAGCAGCTTGATAGCCGCATCGGCCAGGTCGCGGATGATCGATTCGACATCGCGGCCGACATAGCCAACTTCAGTGAACTTGGTCGCTTCGACCTTGATGAACGGTGCATTGGCGAGCTTGGCCAGGCGCCGCGCGATTTCGGTCTTGCCGACGCCGGTAGGGCCGATCATCAGGATGTTCTTGGGCGTCACTTCGACGCGCAGTTCTTCGGGCAGCTGCATGCGCCGCCAGCGGTTGCGCAGGGCAATGGCGACAGCGCGCTTGGCATCGTCCTGGCCGATGATGTGGCGATTGAGTTCGTGGACGATTTCGCGGGGGGTCATGGACATGGTGTGTTCCGGACTCGGAGGTTCAGGCAGGGAAGGGGTGAAGGCTTGCGACGCATAGCGTGCAGGCCTGGCACCACAACCGTCTGATCACTCGGCGAGATCCTGCTCCTCGATGGTCATGTTGTGATTGGTGAACACGCAGATGTCGCCAGCGATGCCCAGGGCGGTCTCGACGATTTCCCGTGCGCCCAGCTCGGTCTTCTTGAGCAGCGCACTGGCCGCGGCCTGCGCGAACGCGCCGCCGGAGCCCATGGCGATCAGGCCGTCTTCGGGCTCGACCACGTCACCGTTGCCGGTGATGATCAAGGAAGCGTCCTTGTTGGCCACCGCCAGCATCGCCTCGAGACGGCTGAGCGAGCGGTCGGTGCGCCATTCCTTGGCCAGTTCCACGGCGGCACGGACCAGATGGCCCTGATGTTTCTCCAACTGGCCTTCGAAACGCTCGAAGAGCGTGAAGGCGTCGGCGGTGGCACCGGCAAAGCCGGCGATGACCTGGCCGTGGTACAGGCGACGGACTTTCTTGGCGTTGCCTTTCATCACGGTATTGCCGAGAGAAACCTGGCCGTCGCCGCCCATGACGACTTTGCCATGACGGCGGACTGAAACGATGGTGGTCAAGGGGAGAGTCTCCACGCAGCGGGGCGAAAATGCCCTGATGGAAACGAATATGGGGGTGGGTGAGAGGATTTCAACCTTTGCAGGTTGTGGGGCGCGTGGAGACAGCTTGCGGGGGGTCAGGAGGTTCGTGTAACGGCTTTCGCGGCCGATGACCGCTCCTACGGTCTGTAGGAGCGGTCATCGGCCGCGAAAGCCGCCCTGCGGCTTACTGCCGGATCTGCCTTTGCTGCAACAGCAGGTTACTAAAGCCACTGCCGGCCAGCTGTTTCTGCGCCACGGTCAGCTGCTCGCGGTTGCTGAACGGACCCACCAGTACCCGGTACCAGGTGTCTTCCTTGACCGTCCCGGACTCCACGTTCACCGACTGCCCCAGCAGGATGATCTGCGCCCGCACCCGGTCGGCATCCGCCTGCTTGCGGAACGAACCGGCCTGCAGGTAGAACTGCGTGGTTGCGGCAGGCTTGATCACCGGCGGGGCCGGCGGCGGGGTCGCGCCACTGAGTGCCGCCTGGGCACGGGCGGTATCGATCTTGGCTGCCTCGGCCGGGGTTACCGGCGCCTGGGCCGGAATCGGTGGGGTTTTCTCGGGCACCGCTTCGGGTGGCACGATCACTTCGGATTCAGGCAGCAGCGTATAGAAGTCGTACTTGGGTTTGACCGGGGCCTGCGGGCTGGGCGGCGTCTTGTTCGCCTCGGCGATCTTTTCCGCTTTCAGTTGCTCGGCCTTGACCCGCTTGACGTCGCTGTTGCCCGGCTCGAGCTTCATCAGGAACACCACGAAGGCCCCCACGCTCAGGCCGATCGCCAGCCACAGCCAGCCTGGGATGGGCTTCTTCGCAGGTGCGGAATTGCGGCTGGCGCCGCGTTTGGGTGCGGGTTTTTTCTTGGCAGCCAACTTACATACGCTCCAGTGTTTCCAGGCCCAACAGAGCCAATCCTTGCTTGAGGGTGCGACCGGTCAGCGCCGCCAGGCGCAGGCGGCTGTTTTGCTGAGCGGGGTGTTCGGCCGCCAGAATCGGGCAGTTCTCGTAGAAGCTGGAGAACAGCCCGGCCACATCGTACAGGTAAGTGCACAGCACATGGGGCGTGCCTTTCTCGCCGACGTTGTTCAGTACTTCGGTGAACTGCGCCAGCTTGGCAGCCAGTTCCTTCTCGTGCTCGGCTTCCAGCACGATCTGCCCTTCGACGTCCGCGAAGTTCTTGCCCAGCTTGCGGAACACACCGGCCACGCGGGTATAGGCGTAGAGCAGGTAGGGCGCGGTGTTGCCTTCGAAATTGAGCATAAGGTCGAAGTTGAAGCTGTAGTCGCTGGTGCGGTGCTTGGACAGGTCGGCATATTTCACCGCCCCGATGCCCACGGCTCGGGCGATCACGCGCAGGTCGGCCTCGGCGGTCTCGGGGTTCTTTTCCTTGACCAGGGTGTAGGCGCGTTGCTCGGCTTCATCGAGCAGGTCGACCAGTTTCACGGTGCCACCGTCACGGGTCTTGAACGGACGTCCGTCGGCACCGTTCATGGTGCCGAAACCCATGTGCTCCGGCTGCATGCCGTTGGTGATGAAACCGGCACGGCGCGCGACCTCGAACACCTGCTGAAAGTGCAGGGCCTGGCGCTGGTCGACGAAGTACAGCGCGCGGTCGGCCTTGAGCACGTTGCTGCGATAGCGCACCGCTGCCAGGTCGGTGGTGGCGTACAGATAACCGCCACCGGCCTTCTGCACGATCACCGGCAGGGGCGTGCCTTCGGCCGTCTTGAATTCTTCGAGGAACACGCACTGCGCGCCGTTGCTTTCCACCAGCAGACCCTTGGCCTTCAGGTCGGCGACCACGTTGGCGAGGTCGTCGTTGTAGGCGCTTTCGCCCATCACGTCGGCCGGCGTCAGCTTGACGTTCAGGCGCTCGTAGGTGCTTTGGCAGTGCGACAGGGAAATTTCGTTGAAGCGCTTCCACAAGGCCAGGCATTCGGCATCGCCGGCCTGCAATTTGACCACCAGGCCGCGGGCACGCTCGGCGAACTCTGCGGATTCATCGAAGCGCTGCTTGGCCGCGCGGTAGAAATTCTCGAGGTCGGACAGCTCGTCGCTGGTGGCGGGCTTTTCCTGAAGATAGGCCAGCAACATGCCGAACTGCGTGCCCCAGTCGCCAACATGGTTCTGGCGGATCACGGTATCGCCTAGAAACTCAAGCACATTGGCCACGCCGTCGCCAATGATGGTCGAGCGCAGGTGGCCTACGTGCATTTCCTTGGCGAGGTTGGGTGCAGACAGATCGACCACCACACGCTGCGCGGGGCCGGCCTTGCGCACGCCGATGCGGGCATCGGCCAGGGCGGCGTCCAGGCGCGCGGCCAGGGCCGCACTGTTCTGGAAGAAATTGAGGAAGCCGGGGCCGGCGATTTCCACCTTGCTCACCTGCTCGTCGGTCGGCAGTGCGGCAATCAGCTTTTCTGCCAGGTCGCGCGGCTTCATGCCGGCAGGCTTGGCCAGCATCATGGCGATGTTGCTGGCGAAATCGCCGTTCTTCTTGTCGCGCGAGTTTTCCACCTGGATTGCCGGCGTCAGACCTTCTGGCAGCACACCTTCGGCGACAAGGTGGGTCAGGGCTTGTTGAATCAGCTGGCGAATGGTGTCTTTCATGGGGTTCTCGGTCGACCGCAGGTACGGCGGTGCTGGATGCACGGGTGGAAAAACTGGGCATTATCCGGTTGTTGGCCGGGGTTGCCAACCCGCAAATCCCCCCTGCAAACCACCACCCCTGTAGCAGCGGCGCCAGCCGCGACGGCGGACGCCGCCGATCCCTGCCTCAGGTGCGCCTATCTCAATACAAATCCACCGGGTCCACATCCAGCGACCAACGCACCTGTCGCCCGCTCGGCAGTTGCTCCAGTTGCAGCATCCAGGCATTGAGCAGGCGGTGCAGCGGGGCGCGCAGCGTTGCCTGGACCAGCAACTGTGCGCGATAGCGTCCGGCGCGCCGTTCCATGGGCGCCGGGACCGGCCCCAGCAGCTCCAGGCCGCCCAGGGCCAGTTGCGCCACCAGCACTTCGGCTGCCGCACAGGCCTCATCCAGAAAGGCTTCGGCCTGGCCCGGCTTGTGCGCTTCGGCACGCAGTAGCGCCAGGTGCGCGAAGGGCGGCAGGCCTGCGCCCCGTCGCTCGGCCAGGGCCTGCTCGGCGAAAGCGAAGTAGCCCTGCTCGGTCAGTTGCACCAGCAGCGGGTGGTCGGCCAGGTGGGTCTGAATGATCACCTTGCCCGGTTCCTCCGCGCGACCGGCGCGGCCTGCCACCTGAACGATCAACTGTGCCATGCGCTCGCTGGCGCGGAAGTCGCCGGAGAACAGCCCGCCGTCGGCATCCAGAATCGACACCAGGGTGACCCGTGGAAAGTGATGCCCCTTGGCAAGCATCTGGGTGCCGACCAGGATGCACGGATGGCCTTTCTGGATGGTTGCGAACAGCTGGTTCATCGCGTCCTTGCGCGAGGTGCTGTCGCGGTCGACGCGCAGCACCGGGTAATCGGGAAAGAGGATCGCCAGGCGTTCCTCGGCGCGCTCGGTGCCTGCGCCGACCGGACGTAGGTCCACCGTGCCGCACTTGGGGCACTGGCGCGGCACGCGTTCGACATGCCCGCAATGATGGCAGCGTAACTCGCCCGAGCGTTGGTGGACCGTGGTACGGGCATCGCAGCGTGGGCACTCGGACAACCAGCCGCAGTCGTGGCACAGCAGGGTGGGCGCGAAGCCGCGGCGATTGAGAAACACCAGCACCTGTTGGCCATTGGCCAGGGTCTGGCCGATGGCCTGCTGCATCGGTCCGCTGATGCCGCTGTCCAGCGGCCGGCTCTTTACATCCAGGCGCATGAACTTGGGTTGCTGGGCGCCACCGGCGCGATGGTCGATGCGCAGCAGGCCGTAGCGGCCGGTATGGGCGTTGTGCAGGCTCTCCAGGGAAGGCGTGGCCGAGCCCAGCACAATGGGAATGTTCTCTTGGCTGGCGCGCACCAGCGCCAGGTCGCGTGCGTGGTAACGCAGGCCTTCCTGCTGTTTATAGGAGCCGTCATGCTCTTCGTCGATGATGATCAGCCCAGGGTTCTTCATCGGCGTGAACAGCGCCGAGCGGGTGCCAATGATGATGTCGGCCTCGCCATCGCGTGCCGCCAGCCAGGCGTCGAGGCGGTCGCGGTCATTGACCGCCGAGTGCACCAGCGCGATGCGTGCGTTGAAGCGCTGCTCGAAGCGCGCCAGGGTTTGCGGGCCGAGGTTGATTTCCGGGATCAGCACCAACGCCTGTTTGCCGGCTTCCAGGCATTCGTGGATCAGTTGCAGGTACACCTCGGTCTTGCCGCTGCCGGTCACGCCCGCCAGGAGAAACGCATGGAAGCCGCCGAGGCTGGCGCGAATCGCCTCGAAAGCCGCGCGTTGCTCTTCGTTGAGCGGCAGTTCCGGTTGCGCCAGCCAGTGTTCGGCCCGCGGCCCGGGGCCGTGGCGGCGCACTTCCACGCTGACCAGTTGCTTGGCCAGCAGCAGGTCGAGGCTGTCCTTGTTCAGTTGCAGCTTGCTCAACAGCTGATGGGCGACGCCATGGGGGTGCTGGGCCAGGGTCTTGAGGGCATCGCGCTGCTTGGGCGCGCGAGCGATGCGCGGATCGTCCAGGCGTGCATCGGCGGCGGCGTGCCAGAAGCGCTCCTGGCGCGCTTCGGCCGGTTCGCCCTGACGCAGCAGCACCGGCAACGCCCAGCTGAGGGTGTCCCCCAGGCCGTGCTGGTAGTACTGCGAAGTCCACAGGCACAACTTGAACAGCGCAGGTGGCAGGGGGCTTACCGCATCGAGCAGGGCAATGGCGGGCTTGAGCTTGTCGGGCGGTACATCGCTGTGGCTGGCCACTTCGATCAGGATGCCGATCATTTCCCGCCGCCCGAATGGTACCCGCAGGCGCATGCCGGGCATGAACACGGTGTGCGCAGTGTTGGCGGGCGCCTTGTAGTCGAACAGGCGTCGCAGCGGCGAGGGCAGGGCGAGGCGCAGGATGACGTCGGGCACGCGGGAGTTCTCTTGAGTGGAAGCAACTGCAGTCGCAGGAGCGGTCATCGGCCGCGAGGGCTGTGCCGCGGTGTTACCGAAATGACGCGGTGCGCCATTCGCGGCCGGAGACCGCTCCTACGTGATTTACGGGTCGCGGCTGGTTGCCGCTCGCACGGGGTTCGAGGTGCGCAGACTAGCAGACGACGGCCGGTGCGAGCGACACCTTGCGTGTTCGCCCTGTTCTGTTAATATACGCGGCCTAATTACGTGCGGTACTCGACAATGGTGTCGGGTGGCGGCACGCAGCCTGAGGAAGTCACCATGAAAGCCGATATCCATCCAGTATACGAAGCCATCGACGCTACCTGCAGCTGCGGTAACGTCATCAAGACCCGTTCGACTCTGGCCAAGCCACTGAGCCTCGACGTCTGCTCCGAATGCCACCCGTTCTACACTGGCAAGCAGAAGACTCTGGACGTTGGCGGTCGTGTTGACCGTTTCAAGCAGCGTTTCGGCGGCTTCGGCGCCAAGAAAGCTTGATTGGTTTGCTCTCGCTGTTGAAGAAGGCGCCCCTTGCGGGCGCCTTTTTTGTGGGCGTTTTCTGGCTTGGCGCCGCTCAGGCCGAGGCCTTCTGCCCGGCTCCGAGCGGGCTGGGCACCGCCCAGGTCCGCCAGGTCATCGATGGCGATACCCTGCGCCTGCAGGATGGCCGCAGCGTCCGCCTGATCGGTATCAATGCGCCTGAGATCGGTCGCCAGGGGCGCGGCGACGAGCCCTACGCCGTGGCCGCGCGGCGCCGGTTGCAGGCGCTGGTCGATGACAGCGACGGCCTGGTCGGCCTGCAGTTGGGCCGCGAGAGCCAGGATCGCTACCAGCGCACCCTGGCCCATGTCTATGGCCGCGGTGGGCTGAACTTCGAGGCGCAATTGCTGGCCGAAGGACTGGCCCTGCAGGTCGCGGTGGCGCCCAATGTCGAGCAGGTGGCCTGCCAGCAGCAGGCCGAGCACGCCGCACGCATGGCCGGGCTGGGGCTGTGGCGTCAATCGCCGGCCATCGCCGCCGCGCAGGTGGAGCGTGCCGGCTTCGCCCTGCTCGGCGGGCGGGTCAGCAAGGTCGAACGCAACCGCGCCGGGGCCTGGATCGAACTGGACGACTCGGTGGTCCTGCACGTCGCGCCCAAGGTGTTCGCGCTGTTCCCCGAAGGCTGGCTCGATGCCCTGAAAGGCCAAAAGGTCGAGGCCCGCGGCTGGGTGCTGGATCGCAATCGGCGCGGCAATCGGGCTGCCGGGCAGTTGCGCTGGATGTTGCCGGTGAGCACCCCGCAGATGGTGCAGATACAGCCGTGAACCGGCCAGAGGCGCCTGTGCATGGGCTGCCTCGCAGGCCCTCGACGGCCCTGTCGGTACCCGCCGAAAGTCGTAGGCCAGGGGCCTTGACGCATGTGACCGGGTAGTCTTGTCGGGTGTAGGCATCTTGCGTATCCTCGCGGGTCTCGTCAGACCAACGTAAAAGCGGAACGCCCCCAATGTCAGATTTGAAAACTGCCGCTCTCGAGTACCATGCCCATCCACGCCCAGGCAAACTGAGCGTCGAACTCACCAAGCCCACTGCAACCGCCCGCGACCTGTCGCTGGCCTACAGCCCCGGTGTAGCCGAGCCCGTTCGCGAAATCGGTCGCGATCCCGAGCTGGCCTACAAGTACACCGGCAAGGGTAACCTGGTAGCGGTCATCTCCGACGGTACCGCCATTTTGGGCCTGGGCAACCTCGGCCCGCTGGCTTCCAAGCCGGTCATGGAAGGCAAGGGCGTTCTGTTCAAGCGTTTCGCCGGCATCGACGTCTTCGACATCGAAGTCGACTCGGAAAGCCCGCAGGCCTTCATCGACACCGTCAAGCGTATCTCGATCACCTTCGGTGGCATCAACCTGGAAGACATCAAGGCGCCCGAGTGCTTTGAAATCGAACGCGCGCTGATCGAGCAGTGCGACATTCCGGTATTCCACGATGACCAGCACGGTACCGCGATCGTCACCGCAGCCGGCATGATCAACGCCCTGGAAATCGCCGGCAAGACTCTGGAAGACGCCAAGATCGTCTGCCTGGGCGCTGGCGCCGCCGCTATCTCGTGCATGAAGCTGCTGGTCAGCATGGGCGCTCGCATCGAGAACATCTTCATGATCGACCGCACGGGCGTGATCCACGCCGGCCGCGACGACCTGAACCAGTACAAGGCGGTCTTCGCCCACACCACCGAGAAGCGCACCCTGGCCGATGCCCTGCAGGGCGCCGATGTGTTCGTCGGTCTGTCGGGCCCCAACCTGCTGAGCGCCGAAGGCCTGAAGTCGATGGCCGCCAATCCGATCGTGTTCGCCTGCTCCAACCCCGATCCGGAGATCTCCCCGGAACTGGCGCACGCCACCCGCGACGACGTGATCATGGCCACCGGTCGTTCCGACTACCCGAACCAGGTCAACAACGTGCTGGGCTTCCCGTTCATCTTCCGTGGTGCCCTGGACGTTCGCGCCAAGCGCATCAACGAAGAAATGAAGATCGCCGCCGCCAACGCCCTGCGTGAACTGGCCAAGCTGCCCGTGCCCCAGGAAGTCTGCGACGCCTACGGCGGTATTTCGCTGGAATTCGGTCGCGAGTACATCATTCCCAAGCCGATGGACCCACGCCTGATCACCCTGATCTCCGACGCCGTGGCCAAGGCTGCGATCGAGACCGGTGTGGCCACCCTGCCGTACCCCAAGCATTACCCGCTGCAGAGCGTGGATGACGTGTTCAACGGCTAAGCCTTTGGACGCGCCATGAAAAAAGCCCCGGCTCGCGAGAGTCGGGGCTTTTTTTGTGATCCGAGTGACGCCTTCGCGGCCACTGACCGCTCCTACGGGTGTGCACGATCTGACGCCTTCGCGGCCACTGACCGCTCCTACGGGTGTGCACGATCTGACGCTTTCGCGGCCACTGGCCGCTCCTACGGGTGTGCACGATCTAGCGCCTTCGCGGCCACTGACCGCTCCTACGGGTGTGCACGATCTGACGCTTTCGCGGCCACTGGCCGCTCCTACGGGTGTGCACGATCAGGCGCCTTCGCTGCCACTGACCGCTCCTACGGATGTCCACAAACCGTGTAGGAGCGGCCAGTGGCCGCGAAGGGATCGACGCGGTCTGGTATCAGAACAGGTCGATCGGCGCCGATTCGTCTGCCGGGAGCGGGCTGCCCGGTGCGCTGCCGCCACCGAACTCGCTGTTGGAAGGCGGTGTGTCTTCGCTCTTGAACAGCTCGAAGTAGGCGCCCGGCGTGCCCGGTGCGGCCGCGCGGCCGCTGATCGGGTCTACCCGCAGGCTGAGGATGCCGTCGGGCTCGGGCTGCACATGAGCCGGCTTGTCCTTGAGCGCGGCGGCCATGTAGGTCATCCAGATCGGCAGTGAAACGGTGCCGCCAAACTCGTGCCGGCCCAGGGTTTCAGGCTGGTCGAAGCCCGACCAGACAGTGGTCATGTAGTCGGCGTTGTAGCCCGAGAACCAGGCATCCTTCGAGTCGTTGGTAGTGCCCGTCTTGCCGGCCAGGTCGGTGCGACCCAGGGCCATGGCGCGGCGCCCGGTGCCCTTCTTGATGACGTCCTCGAGCATGCTGGTGAGGATGAACGCGGTGCGCCCGTCGATGATCCGCTCGGCAATCACCGGGGCCGGGGCGGCGCCTGGCGTCAAGGTGGCGTCCACCGCGATGGGGGCCGACACCGTGGTCGCGTTGGCCGGTGCCGCCTGGGGCGTGGCGGCGGCGATGTCGTCGGCCGGTACCGTCGGCGGATTGGCGCGGAACAGGGTCTCGCCGTTGCGGCTGTCGATACGTTCGATCAGGTACGGCGAAACCTTGTAGCCGCCATTGGCGAACACGCTCCAGCCCGTGGCGATTTCCATCGGTGTCAGGGTGGCGGTGCCCAGTGCCAGCGACAGGTTGCGGGGCAGGTCCTGCTTGTTGAAGCCGAACTTGCTGATGTAGTCGATGGTGCTGTCTACACCCAGGCTCTGCAGCACGCGGATCGAGACCAGGTTGCGCGACTTGTACAGTGCTTCACGCAGACGGATCGGGCCCAGAAAGGTATTGGTGTCGTTCTTGGGACGCCAGACCTTGTCCACCGACTCGTCGACGAACACGATGGGGGCGTCGTTGACCAGGCTGGCGGGCGTGTAGCCCTTGTCCAGTGCCGCGCTATAGATGAACGGCTTGAAGCTGGAGCCCGGCTGGCGCTTGGCCTGCATCGCACGATTGTAGTTGCTCTGTTCGAACGAGAAACCACCGACCAAGGCACGGATGGCGCCGGTGCGCGGGTCCAGCGACACCAGCGCGCTCTGCACCGTCGGTACCTGGCTGAACTTCAAGGTGTCATCGTCTTGACGCTGTACGCGGATCAGATCGCCTACCTGCGCAACGTCCGACGGCTGCGCAGGCGTGCGCCCGACACTGTTGGTGTTCATGAAGGGGCGCGCCCATTTCATGCTGTCCCAGGCAATCGACTCCTGCTTGTCGTCGCGGGTGAGCACGACGATGCCCGTCTTGTCGACCTTGGTGACGATGGCAGGCTCCAGGCCGTTCAGCGGACGCTGGCGAGTCAGTTCCTGGGCCCACTCGCGCGGCGTCTTGCCGGGCAGGCGAGCTTCCGGACCGCGATAGCCATGGCGTTGATCGTAGGCGATCAGCCCGGAGCTGATGGCGTGGTTGGCGTCTTCCTGCAGATTGCTCGGCACCGTGGTGGTGACGTTGAAGCCCTGTGTATAGGCCTCGCTGCCGTAGCGACCGACCATTTCGGCACGGGCCATTTCGGCGATCCACGGCGCGCTGACTTCCGGGGTGGGCACGTGATAGCTGGCGTTGAGCGGCTCGCCGACGGCAGCGTTGTAGCTGGCTTCGTCGATCTTGCCCAGGCGGAACATGCGCCCCAGGATCCAGTCGCGACGCTCCTTGCTGCGTACCGGGTTGGCCAGCGGGTTGAAGCGCGAAGGCGCCTTGGGCAGGCCGGCGATCATCGCCATCTGCGCCAGGCTTACGTCGCGGATCGACTTGCCGTAATACACCTGTGCGGCGGCTTCGATCCCGTAGGCCCGGTTGCCCAGGTAGATCTTGTTCACGTACAGCTCGAGAATCTCATCCTTGGTAAGTTGGCGCTCGATTTGCAAGGCAAGGAGGATTTCAGTGATTTTGCGTGAAAAACTGCGTTCGGACGTCAAGAAATAGTTCTTGGCGACCTGCATGGTGATGGTACTGCCGCCGGTCTGGATATGACCGCTGCGCACCAGCTGCGAGGCGGCGCGCATGAGGCTGCTGGGGTCGACGCCGTAATGGTTTTCGAAATTGTCGTCTTCTGCGGACAACAGGGCTTGGATGAAATGTGGCGGAATCTCGGCGAACTTGATCGGCGAGCGGCGCATCTCGCCGAACTCGGCGATCAGTTTTCCGTCGCTGCTGAAGACCCGCAGGGGGATCTGCAGCTCGACGCTGCGCAGGGCGTCGACAGACGGCAAGCTGGGGCTGAGATACAGAAATGCCCCGCTGAGTACGAGCAACAGCCCGCAGACGACGGCGAGGAAAGACCACCAGAAAAACTTCAGCAGGCGTATCAAGGCTTTTGGATTTCCAGATAAAAGAATGGGTTAAGCGCAGCACGCGGTACGTGGAAAAAAACGCTGGGCATTATAAGCATTTTTCGACCCGGAGCGTCATTTGCGCTTCTGTCAAGACTGCTATTAAATGCCTCGTACGACAAAGGGTCCGTAAGTCGCGGATAGTAATAGGGAATCGGTTGTGCGTGGACTCTTCAGCAAGAAAGCACATTCGCTATTGGGCATCGACATCAGCTCCACGTCGGTCAAATTGCTCGAGCTGAGCCGCACGGGCAACCGTTTCCGGGTCGAGTCGTATGCCGTGGAACCGTTGCCGGCCAATGCCGTGGTCGAGAAGAACATTGCCGAACTCGAAGGCGTCGGGCATGCCCTGAGCCGCGTGCTGGTCAAGGCGCGCACCGGTACCCGCATCGTCGCGGTGGCCGTGGCCGGTTCGGCGGTGATCACCAAGACCATCGAGATGGACGCCGGCCTGTCGGACGACGAGCTGGAAACCCAGCTCAAGGTCGAGGCCGACCAGTACATTCCCTACCCCCTCGAAGAAGTCGCCATCGACTTCGAAGTGCAGGGCTATTCGGCGCGCAACCCCGAGCGGGTCGAGGTATTGCTGGCTGCCTGCCGCAAGGAAAACGTCGAGGTCCGCGAGGCTGCCCTGGCCCTGGCCGGGCTGAGCGCCAAGGTGGTGGATGTCGAGGCGTATGCGCTGGAGCGTGCCTTTGGCCTGCTCACCGCGCAGCTGGCCGGTGGCAACCAGGCCCTGACCGTGGCCGTGGTGGACATCGGCGCGACCATGACCACCCTCAGCGTGCTGCACAACGGCCGCATCATCTATACCCGCGAGCAGTTGTTCGGTGGGCGCCAGCTGACCGAGGAAATCCAGCGCCGCTACGGCCTTTCCAACGAGGAAGCCGGCCTGGCCAAGAAGCAGGGCGGGCTGCCCGACGACTATGTGGCCGAAGTGCTGCAACCGTTCAAGGATGCCGTGGTACAGCAGGTGTCGCGCTCGCTGCAGTTCTTCTTTGCCGCCGGCCAGTTCAACGATGTCGACTACATCATGCTCGCCGGTGGCACTGCTTCGATTTCCGGCCTGGATCGACTGATCCAGCAACGCCTGGGCACCCCGACCCTGGTGGCCAACCCGTTCGCCGACATGGCCCTGAGCAGCAAGGTCAATGCCGGTGCGCTGGCCAGCGATGCACCGGCCTTGATGATCGCCTGTGGCCTGGCGCTGAGGAGCTTCGACTAGATGGCAAGGATCAACCTGCTGCCGTGGCGCGAGCAGCTGCGAGAAGAGCGCAAGCGACAATTCCTGATTGCCATGGCCGGCGTGCTGGTCGGCGCCATCGCGGTCATTTTTCTGGCGGACCGATTCATCGGCAATGCCATCGACACCCAGACGGCGCGTAATGCCCACCTGCAGTCCGAGATCGTCCTGCTCGATCAGCGCATCAAGTCGATCAGTGAGCTCAAGGCGCGGCGCAAGCAATTGCTCGAGCGCATGAAAACCATCCAGGACCTGCAGGGCAACCGCCCGATCATCGGGCGCATCTTCGACCAGATGGCGCGCACGCTGCCCGACGGCGTGTACTTCACCGACGTGAAAATGACCGACAAGAGCATTGCCATTGCCGGCGCCGCCGAGACCAACAACCGCGTGTCCGACCTGTTGCGCAACCTCGACGCTTCGCCCTGGCTGGAAGCGCCCGCCCTCAACGAAGTCAAGGCCAACACCAGTGCCGACGTCAACGGCGCCAACAGTTTCCAGCTGACCGTGCGCCAGACCGCTCCGGTCCAGGCCGAAGGGGACGACAAATGAACCCTTCGAGCTGGATGGACAGCCTGCGCAAGGTCGAGCTCAGCGAGCTTGACCTGAACAACATCGGTTCGTGGCCGACTGCGGTCAAGGTGATTGCCGGCGTCTTGCTGATGGCGCTCATTCTCGGCCTGGGCTACAACTTCCACATCTCGGACCTCGAAGCGCAATTGCAGCAGCAGGCCGATCAGGAAACTGCGCTCAAGGAGCAGTTCTCCACCAAGGCCTTCCAGGCGGCGAACCTGGAAACCTACACCGAGCAGATGCAGGAAATGGAAACGTCGTTCGGTGCGATGCTGCGCCAGTTGCCCAGCGACACCGAAGTGCCGGGCCTGCTCGAGGACATCACTCGCACCGGTCTGGGTTCGGGGTTGGAGTTCGAAGAAATAAAATTGTTGCCTGAGGTGACCCAGCAGTTTTATATCGAGCTGCCGATACAGATCAGCGTGACCGGCACCTACCACGACCTGGCCACCTTCGTCAGTGGCGTGGCCAGCCTGCCACGGATCGTCACCCTGCACGATTTCGAAGTGAAACCCGTGGACCCGAAGGCCAGTAACAGCCAACTGCGCATGAGTATCCTGGCCAAGACCTACCGCTACAACGATCAAGGCCTGCCTAGCGCGGACGCGGCACCGACACAGGGGCAAGCGAAATGAAAGCAGTATTCGTTGCAGCCCTGGCTGCGTGCATGCTGGTGCTGGCAGGTTGCGGTGGCAACGGCGATTTCGCCGACCTCGACGCATTCATGGCCGAGGTCAAGGCCAGGCCCAAGGGCAAGATCGAACCGATACCGCGCTTTGCGCCCTATCAGGCGTTCAGTTACGAGGCTGCGTCGTTGCGCAGTCCGTTCCAGCCACCGATCAAGATCGAACTGGTGAACAGGCAGAAGGGCTCCCGGCTCATCAAGCCCGACACGACGCGGGTCAAGCAATTCCTGGAGGGTTTCAACATCGAGGATTTCGAAATGGTCGGCACCCTGGGCAATGCCGGTGGGCGCTTTGCCCTGATGCGCGGCGCCGGTGGCGTGCACCGCCTGAAGGTAGGCGATTACCTGGGTCGCAACGACGGGCGGATCATCGCCATCAGCGATGCCCAGGTCGATGTCGTTGAAATCGTTCCCGATGGGGATGGTGGTTGGTTGGAGCGGCCTCGCACCATCCCGCTCAAAGAGCGCTCGTAAAGGGCTTGGGTCAAGCATGTCTAGTGGAACTCGAAAATGAACAGGATTCTCTCAGCCTTCGGTATTTCGCTAGGGATAGCGATGCTTTCACCGATCGTCATGGCCGCGAACTTGAAGACGCTCGACGTTGCTTCCCTGCCCGGTGATCGCATCGAGCTCAAGCTTTCGTTCGACGGCCCGGTCACGGCGCCACGCGGCTATACCACCGAGCAACCGGCCCGGATCGCCCTCGACCTGCCGGGTGTGACCAGTCAACTGGGCGCCCGCAGCCGCGATCTGGGCGTGGGCAATGCCCGCAGTGTGGTGGTGGTCGAGGCCACCGACCGCACGCGGATCATCGTCAACCTGACAAAGCTCGCGCCCTACAGCACTCGCGTGCAGGGCAACGACCTGTTCGTGTTGGTGGGCGAGGGTGCCGCGGCCCTGCAGGGTACGGCGATACCAGCGCCGACAGCGGCCAGGCCCGCCCCGCGACCCGCAGCCGTGCCTGCGCCTGCGCGCGCGGCAGTGCCCGCCGGCCGTGCCATTCGCAACGTCGATTTTCAGCGCGGCGAGCTGGGCGAAGGCAATGTGATCATTGACCTGAGCGACCCGACCATCAGCCCCGATATTCAAGAGCAGGGCGGCAAGATCCTGCTCACTTTCGCCAAGACCCAGCTGCCCGATCCGTTGCGCGTGCGTCTGGACGTGAAGGATTTCGCGACCCCGGTGCAGTTCGTCAACTCCTCGGTCGGCGCCACTGGCGCGACCGTGACCATCGAGCCCAGCGGCAGCTTCGACTACTCCTCGTACCAGACCGAAAACCGCCTGACCATCAGTGTGCGGCCGCTGACCAACGAGGACGTCGCGCGGCGCAATGTCGAGCGCAATGTCTATACCGGCGAGAAGCTCTCGCTGAACTTCCAGGACATCGACGTGCGTTCGGTGCTACAGCTGATCGCCGATTTCACCAACCTCAACCTGGTGGCCAGTGACACGGTGCAGGGTGGCATCACCCTGCGCCTGCAGAACGTTCCCTGGGATCAGGCGCTGGACCTGGTGCTCAAGACCAAGGGCCTGGACAAACGCAAGGTCGGCAACGTGCTGCTGGTGGCCCCGGCCGACGAGATTGCCGCCCGCGAGCGCCAGGAGCTGGAGTCGCAGCGGCAGATTCAGGAGCTGGCGCCGCTGCGCCGCGAGTTGATGCAGGTCAACTATGCCAAGGCTGCCGACATCGCCAAGCTGTTCCAGTCGGTGACCCGCGGCGAGAACGTCGAGACCGAGCGTGGCTCGATCACTGTCGACGAGCGCACCAACAACATCATTGCCTACCAGACCCAGGATCGCCTCGACGAACTGCGTCGTATCGTTACCCAACTGGATATTCCGGTGCGTCAGGTGATGATCGAGGCGCGCATCGTCGAAGCCAACGTCGGCTACAACAAGGCGCTGGGCGTGCGTTGGGGCGGTTCGACCAACCTGAGGGGCAAGAACAACTGGACGGCCTACGGGCTGGACAACAATGGCGACGAAGCCGGCAACACCGGCGCCGACGTCGGCAGCAACACGCCCTTCATCGACCTGGGGGCCGCCGATGCAACCTCCGGCATCGGCCTGGGCTTCGTGACCAACAACGTTCTGCTGGACCTTGAGCTCAGTGCCATGGAAAGCACCGGCAATGGCGAGATCGTCTCCCAGCCCAAGGTGGTGACCTCGGACAAGGAAACCGCGAAGATCCTCAAGGGTACCGAGGTGCCGTACCAGGAGGCCAGCTCCAGCGGCGCCACCACGGTGTCGTTCAAGGAGGCTTCGCTGTCACTCGAGGTGACGCCGCAGATCACCCCGGACAGCCGCATCATCATGGAAGTGAAGGTCACCAAGGATGAGCCCGACTACCTGAACGCGGTGCTGGGTGTACCGCCGATCAGCAAGAACGAGGTCAACGCCAAGGTGCTGGTCAACGACGGCGAGACCATCGTCATCGGTGGGGTTTTCTCCAACACGCAAAGTAAAACCGTGGACAAGGTGCCCTTTTTGGGCGACGTGCCGTATGTTGGGCGCCTTTTCCGTCGGGATGTCGTGTCGGAAGCCAAATCCGAGCTGCTGGTATTCTTGACACCGCGTATCATGAATAACCAGGCGATTGCTGTGAGTCGTTGATTCTGTGCGAAATTTGATACTTGTTGGGCCAATGGGTGCAGGCAAGAGCACCATTGGCCGTTTGCTGGCCAAAGAGCTTCGGTTGCCGTTCAAGGATTCCGACAAGGAAATCGAGACCCGTACCGGAGCGAATATCCCGTGGATCTTCGATCAGGAAGGCGAGGCCGGCTTTCGCGACCGCGAGCAGGCCATGCTGGCCGAGCTGTGCGAGTTCGACGGCCTGGTGCTGGCTACCGGCGGTGGCGCGGTCATGCGTGATGAAAACCGCCAGGCATTGCACGCCGGCGGGCGCGTGGTCTACCTGCACGCCTCGGTCGAACAGCAAGTCGGTCGCACGGCACGCGATCGCAATCGGCCTCTATTGCGCACCGCCAACCCGGAGGCCACGCTGCGGGCCTTGCTGGCAATCCGCGATCCGCTGTACCGCGAGATCGCCGACCTGGTGGTGCAGACCGACGAGCGCCCACCGCGCATGGTGGTCCTCGATATCCTCGAACGCCTGCAACGCCTGCCGCCGCGCTGAAGGCGGCCGTACGCGCGGCTATCCGCTACCGGCGCAGGGCGCCGTTTGACGGCATTCGATTCACAGAACAATAGTGGGGACACATGCAGACACTCAAGGTTGACCTCGGCGAACGCAGCTATCCGATCTACATTGGCGAAGGGCTGCTAGATCAGGCTGGGCTGCTGGCCCCGCACATTGCCGGGCGAAAGGTGGCGGTCATCTCCAACGCCACGGTGGCGCCGCTCTATCTGGATCGCCTGACCCAGACCCTGGGCGCCTATTCGGTGGTGCCCGTGGTGCTTCCGGACGGCGAAGCGTTCAAGAACTGGGAAACCCTGCAGACCATTTTCGATGCCATGCTCACGGCACGTCTGGATCGGCGCGTTACGGTCATTGCCTTGGGCGGCGGTGTCATTGGTGACATGGCCGGGTTCGCTGCTGCCTGCTACCAGCGCGGTGTCGATTTCATCCAAGTGCCGACCACGCTGCTGTCCCAGGTCGACTCGTCGGTGGGCGGCAAGACCGGCATCAACCATCCGCTGGGCAAGAACATGGTCGGCGCATTCTATCAGCCGCAGGCGGTGTTGATCGACACCACCACCCTGGCCACCTTGCCGCCGCGCGAGCTGTCGGCGGGGCTGGCGGAGGTGATCAAGTACGGATTCATCTGCGACGAACCGTTCCTGGGCTGGCTGGAAGATAACGTCGATGCCCTCAGGGCCGTCGACCAGGCTGCCCTGACCGTGGCCATTGCCCGTTCCTGCGAGGCCAAGGCACGAGTGGTGGGTGCGGACGAACGCGAGTCCGGTGTGCGCGCCACGCTGAACCTGGGGCATACTTTCGGCCACGCCATCGAGACCCATATGGGGTATGGTGTGTGGCTTCACGGTGAGGCCGTGGGGGCCGGTACGGTGATGGCGCTGGAGATGTCCATGCGCCTTGGCTGGATCACCCAGGCCGAGCGGGATCGCGGCATTCGTCTGCTGCAGCGCGCCGGCCTGCCGGTGGTGCCGCCGGCGGAAATGACGCCGACCGATTTCCTCGAGCACATGGCAATCGACAAGAAAGTGCTGGATGGCAGTCTGCGCCTGGTGCTGCTGCGCAGCATCGGCGAAGCAGTGATCACCGCCGACTACCCGCACGATGTGCTTCAGGCGACCCTGGAAGCGGATTACCGCGCCATCGTCGCCGGGCTGGAAGCCTAGTGGAGCCTGTTCCAGCAGGACGTGTTTCCAGCAACCCATCAACGATCCACCTTTGTTCTACGAGAGTTCGATGACAAGTCTGCATGCCGATGAGGCCTTTCTCGGCCACTACCAATTGGATCATGACCCCTTCGCCGCAAGGGTGCCTGGCTTCAAATTCTTCCCGGCCCAGCGCAAGCCGGTGCTGGGCCAATTGCACCATCTGGCGCGCTATAGCCAGCTGTTGCTGGTGGTTACCGGCCCGCATGGCAGTGGCAAGACCCTGCTGCGCCAGGCTTTGGTCGCCAGTACCAACAAGCAGTCGGTGCAAAGCATCGTGGTGTCGGCGCGCGGGGCCGGCGATGCCGCCAGCGTGCTGACCCAGGTCGCCCAATCGCTCAACCTCAATACTCTGGAAGTGCCGGCCCTGCTGGCGCAGATCGTCCAGCTGGGGCTGACAGGGCAGGAAGTCTACCTGCTGGTGGACGACGCGGAACAACTCGACGAATCCGCACTCGAAGCCCTGCTGGCGTTGGCGGCGGGCACCGCGGACGGGCGCCCACATGTGTTCCTGTTCGGCGAGCCTTCATTGATCGCGGGCCTGGAGCAGTTCAGCGCCGGGCAGGAATTGTTCCACGTGATCGAGCTGCAACCGTACAGCCTCGAGGAAACCCGCGAATACCTGGCGCTGCGTCTGGAGGGTGCCGGTAAGGGAATCCAGTTGCTCACCAATGATCAGATCGCCGACATTCACGAGAACTCGGATGGTTGGCCAGGAGCCATCAACCAGGTTGCTCGTGACGCACTGATCGAGGCCATGATCGCTAGCCGCTCGTCGGTGAAGCGTCCTGCTATGGGGTTTAAGATGCCTAAGAAACACGTATTGGCGATTTCCGCCGTTGTCGTCGTCGCTGTGGCTGCCGCCTGGCTGATCCCCAGCCGCGACGGCAAGGCACCGAGCACGACAGAACAGGCCCAGTTGCCGATGGGGCAGGGGCAGCCAAGTGCCGCTCAATCCAACAACGGCAATCCATCGGTCGAATTCAATGGCAGCTCCCAGTCGTTGCCGATGAATGGACAGCAGCCGGTCATGCGTGGCCCGCTGGCAGAGTCCACCGGTATGGGCGACGGAGAAGAGACGGGCGACGCGGTGAATACGTCGCCGCAGCCGCCTACCGTGACCACCATCGCACCGCCAGCCGGTGTGCCTGTAGGTTCGCCTGCAGCGGTCGCGCCGAGCCCAGCGCCTGCGCGTCAGACAGCTCCGCCAGCAACCACCAAACCTGCGCCGACCACAGCCGTCAAGCCTGCGCCTGCGCCCACCGTGGCGGCCAAGCCAGCTCCGGCGGCCCCTGCAGCGGCCGGCAAAGCTGCCGCCGGCGGCAGTTGGTATGCCGGGCAGTCGCCAAGCAATTATGTGGTGCAGATTCTGGGGACCAGCAACGAAGGCGCTGCGCAGGCCTACGTCAAGGAACAGGGTGGCGAGTTCCGCTACTTCAAGAAAACCCTGCAAGGCAAACCGCTCTACGTGATCACCTATGGCAGCTTCGCCAGCCGTGATGCCGCCGTTGCCGCCATCAAGAACTTGCCAGCCAAGGTCCAGGCTGGTAAACCTTGGCCACGCACTGTCGCCAGCGTCCAACAGGACCTCGCGACAGCTCGCTGATTGTCGGGCGGCACCCTATCCCCGCCGCCCCACCCTCCGGCGTCATCTGAATCCCAAGCCTGCCCCGCACTGCGAGGCAGGCTTCGCCGTCCCTGTCCCCTGGTTTGCTTTGAAAGGCTCAAGCACGGGCCCTGCAGGCATGCGGGCTTGCACTGTCAGGCTGCGGGATTCAGAATCCAGCTCAAGTCGCTATCACAATAGCCTGCTGGAAACGTTCACATTTGCGACAAATGAGTTATTGATTTCGTCGCTGAATTTGTGACCACTCGTAGCGCTGTGTACAATGACCTCCCTTTTGCCCCCGCAAAGCCGGCGAACGTTCGGCGCGTGTGGTAACTAGTTGAATCGAAAAGAAATTGCCTCGAACAAGAGGCAGCCTGGTGAGAATGTGTCTATGAAAACAGGTCTGTATCGTCCGGATGAATTCAAGGATAACTGCGGTTTTGGCCTGATTGCCCATATGTCGGGTGAGCCCAGCCATAACCTGTTGCAAACGGCCATCGAGGCCCTGACCTGCATGACCCACCGCGGTGGGATCAACGCCGACGGCAAGACCGGCGACGGGTGTGGCTTGCTGATCCAGAAGCCCGACCTGTTTCTGCGTGCCATCGCCCAACAGCACTTTGGCAACGAACTGCCCAAGCAATATGCCGTGGGCATGGTCTTCTTCAATCAAGACCCGGTACGCGCCCAAGCGGCCCGCGAAAACATGAACCGCGAAATCGAGGCTGCCGGCCTGCAGTTGGTCGGCTGGCGCGACGTGCCCATCGACACCAGCGTGCTGGGCCGCCTGGCCCTTGAGCGCCTGCCAAAAATCCAGCAAGTGTTCGTCGGAGGCGAAGGCCTGAGCGATCAGCAGTTCGCGATCAAGTTGTTCAGTGCCCGCCGCCGGTCCTCCGTGGCCAATGCCGCCGACACCGATCACTACATTTGCAGTTTTTCGCACAAGACCATCATCTACAAAGGCCTGATGATGCCGGCCGATCTCACGGCCTTCTATCCAGACCTGTCCGACGAGCGTCTGCAGACCGCCATCTGCGTGTTCCACCAGCGCTTCTCCACCAATACCCTGCCGAAATGGCCGCTGGCCCAGCCATTCCGCTTTCTCGCCCACAACGGCGAGATCAACACCATCACCGGCAACCGCAACTGGGCGCTGGCCCGTCGCGCCAAGTTCGCCAACGATCTGATCCCGGATTTGGAAGAGCTCGGCCCGCTGGTCAACCGCGTGGGTTCCGACTCTTCGAGCATGGACAACATGCTCGAACTGATGGTCACCGGTGGTATCGATCTGTTCCGTGGCGTGCGCATGCTGATTCCGCCGGCCTGGCAGAACGTCGAGACCATGGACCCGGACCTGCGGGCGTTCTACGAATACAACTCGATGCACATGGAGCCCTGGGATGGGCCGGCCGGCGTGGTCATGACCGACGGCCGCCATGCCGTGTGCCTGCTCGACCGCAACGGCCTGCGTCCGGCGCGCTGGGTCACCACCAAGAATGGCTACATCACCCTGGCCTCGGAAATCGGCGTGTGGAACTACCAGCCCGAGGACGTCATCGCCAAGGGGCGTGTGGGTCCGGGCCAGATCCTGGCGGTCGATACCGAAACCGGCCAGGTGCTGCACACCGATGACATCGACAACCGCCTGAAGTCGCGCCACCCCTACAAGCAGTGGCTGCGCAAGAGCGCGCTGCGCATCCAGTCGACCATGGAAGACAACGACCACGGTTCGGCTTTCTACAGCAGCGACCAGCTCAAGCAGTACATGAAGATGTACCAGGTGACCTTCGAGGAGCGCGACCAGGTGTTGCGCCCACTGGGTGAACAGGGCCAGGAAGCTGTGGGTTCGATGGGCGACGACACGCCGATGGCGGTTCTGTCGCGTCGCGTGCGCACGCCTTACGACTATTTCCGCCAGCAGTTCGCGCAGGTGACCAACCCGCCGATCGACCCGCTGCGCGAAGCGATCGTGATGTCCCTGGAAATCTGCCTGGGTGCCGAGCGCAACATCTTCCAGGAGTCCCCGGAGCATGCTTCGCGGGTGATCCTCAGCTCGCCGGTCATCTCGCCCGCCAAGTGGCGCTCGCTGATGAACCTGGATCGGCCGGGGTTCGATCGGCAGGTCATCGAGCTGAACTACGATGAAGCCATGGGCCTTGAAGCCGCCGTGCGCAACATCGCCGATCAGGCCGAAGAGGCGGTGCGCGCCGGACGTACCTTGCTGGTGCTCAGTGACCGCAACATCGCTGCGGGCAAGCTGCCGGTGCATGCGTCGCTGGCCACCGGTGCGGTGCACCATCGCCTGACCGAGAAAGGCCTGCGCTGCGACAGCAACATCCTTGTGGAAACCGCTACCGCCCGCGATCCGCATCACTTCGCCGTGCTGATCGGCTTTGGCGCTTCGGCGGTCTATCCGTTCCTGGCCTATGAAGTGCTGGGCGACCTGATCCGCACCGGTGAAGTGTTGGGCGACCTCTACGAGGTGTTCAAGAACTACCGCAAGGGCATCACCAAGGGTTTGCTCAAGATTCTCTCGAAGATGGGCATCTCCACCGTGGCGTCGTACCGCGGCGCCCAGCTGTTCGAGGCCATCGGTCTGTCCGAGGAAGTCTGCGAGCTGAGCTTCCGCGGTGTGCCGAGCCGCATCAAGGGCGCGCGCTTCGTCGACCTGGAAGCCGAGCAGAAAGCCCTTGCCGCCGAGGCCTGGAGCCCGCGCAAGCCGATCCAGCAAGGCGGTCTGCTGAAGTTCGTGTACGGCGGCGAGTACCACGCCTACAACCCGGACGTGGTCAACACCCTGCAGGCCGCCGTGCAGCAGGGCGACTACAGCAAGTTCAAGGAATACACCGCGATCGTCGACAACCGTCCGGTGTCGATGATCCGCGACCTGCTCAAGGTCAAGACGCTCGACGAGCCGCTGGGCATGGACCAGATCGAACCGCTGGAAGCGATTCTCAAGCGTTTCGACTCGGCGGGGATTTCCCTGGGTGCGTTGTCGCCCGAAGCCCACGAAGCGCTGGCCGAGGCAATGAACCGCCTGGGTGCGCGTTCCAACTCCGGTGAAGGCGGCGAAGACCCTTCGCGCTACGGCACCGTGCGCAGTTCGAAGATCAAGCAGATCGCGACCGGCCGCTTC
Organism: Pseudomonas sp. CFBP 13602; assembly: GCF_014842725.1. Classification (NCBI taxonomy): domain Bacteria; kingdom Pseudomonadati; phylum Pseudomonadota; class Gammaproteobacteria; order Pseudomonadales; family Pseudomonadaceae; genus Pseudomonas; species Pseudomonas sp. CFBP 13602. The sequence continues at coordinate 302,998 of NZ_JACYVT010000004.1, forward strand.
GGGGTCACCCCCGAGTACCTGGTCAACGCCGAAGTGCTGCAGATCAAGGTGGCCCAGGGCGCCAAGCCCGGCGAGGGCGGCCAGCTGCCCGGCGGCAAGGTCAACGGCCTGATCGCCAAGCTGCGCTATGCCGTGCCTGGCGTGACGCTGATCTCGCCGCCGCCGCACCACGACATCTACTCCATCGAGGACTTGTCGCAGCTGATCTTCGACCTCAAGCAGGTCAACCCGGCCGCGCTGGTGTCGGTCAAACTGGTGGCCGAGGCAGGTGTGGGCACCATCGCCGCCGGCGTGGCCAAGGCCTATGCCGACCTGATCACCATTTCCGGCTACGACGGTGGCACCGGTGCATCGCCGCTGAGCTCGATCAAGTATGCCGGTGCACCGTGGGAACTGGGCCTGGCTGAAACCCACCAGACCCTGCGCGGCAACGACCTGCGCGGCAAGGTGCGGGTACAGACCGACGGCGGCCTGAAGACCGGCCTGGACGTGATCAAGGCGGCGATCCTGGGTGCCGAGAGCTTCGGCTTCGGCACCGCGCCAATGATTGCCCTGGGCTGCAAATACCTGCGCATCTGCCACCTGAACAACTGCGCCACCGGCGTGGCCACGCAGAACGAGAAGCTGCGCAAGGATCACTACATCGGCACGGTCGACATGGTGATCAACTTCTTCACCTACGTGGCCGAGGAAACCCGCGAGTGGCTGGCCAAGCTGGGCGTGCGCAGCCTGGGCGAGCTGATCGGGCGCACCGATCTGCTGGAAATGCTGCCGGGTGAAACCGCCAAGCAGCAGCACCTGGACCTGACCCCCTTGTTGGGCAGCGACCATATTCCAGCCGACAAGCCGCAGTTCTGCCAGGTGGAGCGCAACCCGCCGTTCGACAAGGGCCTGCTGGCCGAGAAGATGGTGGAAATGGCCTTGCCGGCGATTCAGGGCAAGACCGGTGGCGAATACGCGATGGACATCTGCAACTGCGACCGCTCCATCGGCGCGCGCATCTCCGGGGAAATCGCCAAGCTGCATGGCAACCAGGGCATGAACGCCAATCCGCTGACCTTCCGTTTCAAGGGCACTGCGGGCCAGAGCTTCGGCGTCTGGAATGCCGGTGGCTTGAACATGTACCTGGAGGGCGATGCCAACGACTACGTCGGCAAGGGCATGACCGCTGGCAAGCTGGTGATCGTGCCGCCCAAGGGCAGCCCGTTCAAGACCCAGGACAGTGCCATCATCGGCAATACCTGTCTGTACGGCGCCACCGGCGGCAAGCTGTTCGCCGCCGGTACCGCAGGCGAGCGTTTCGCGGTGCGCAACTCCGGTGCCCACACGGTCGTGGAAGGCACGGGCGATCACTGCTGCGAATACATGACCGGCGGTTTCGTCTGCGTGCTCGGCAAGACCGGCTACAACTTCGGCTCGGGCATGACCGGCGGTTTCGCCTACGTGCTCGACCAGGACAACAGCTTCGTCGACCGGGTCAACCACGAGCTGGTGGAAATCCAGCGCATCAGTGGCGAAGCCATGGAGGCCTACCGTACTCACCTGGAGCGCGTGCTGGCCGAATACGTCGCCGAAACCGACAGCGAATGGGGCCGCAACCTTTGGGAAAACCTGGACGACTATCTGCGTCGCTTCTGGTTGGTCAAGCCCAAGGCCGCCAACCTGAAATCGCTGCTGTCCAGCACCCGTGCCAACCCGCAGTGATATGCGCCTGAACAGTTTGATGAGGTTTTAACAATGGCTGAACGTCTGAGTAATGACTTCCAGTTCATCGAGGTCGGGCGCAAAGATCCGAAGAAGAAACTGTTGCGTCAACGCAAGAAAGAGTTCGTGGAGATCTACGAGCCCTTCAAACCCGCGCAGTCGGCCGACCAGGCCCACCGCTGCCTGGGCTGTGGCAACCCGTACTGCGAGTGGAAGTGCCCGGTGCACAACTTCATTCCCAACTGGTTGAAACTGGTGGCCGAGGGCAACATCCTCGCCGCCGCCGAGCTGTCGCACCAGACCAACACCCTGCCTGAAGTGTGCGGCCGGGTGTGCCCGCAGGATCGTCTGTGCGAGGGTGCCTGCACCCTCAATGACGGCTTCGGCGCGGTGACCATCGGTTCGGTGGAGAAGTACATCACCGACACCGCGTTCGCCATGGGCTGGCGCCCGGACATGTCCAAGGTCAAGCCGACCGGCAAGCGCGTCGCCATCATCGGCGCCGGCCCGGCCGGTCTGGGCTGCGCCGATGTGCTGGTGCGCGGTGGCGTGACTCCGGTGGTGTTCGACAAGAACCCGGAAATCGGCGGTCTGCTGACCTTCGGTATCCCCGAGTTCAAGCTGGAGAAGAGCGTGTTGAGCAATCGGCGCGAAGTCTTCACCGGCATGGGCATCGAGTTCCGCCTGAACACCGAGGTGGGCAAGGACATCAGCGTCGAGCAGTTGCTGCAGGAATACGATGCGGTGTTCATGGGCATGGGCACCTACACCTACATGAAGGGCGGCTTCCCCGGTGAAGACCTGCCTGGCGTGCATGACGCCCTGGATTTCCTGATCGCCAACGTCAACCGCAACCTGGGCTTTGAAAAGTCGCCGGAAGATTTTGTCGACATGAAGGGCAAGAAGGTCGTGGTGCTGGGCGGTGGCGATACGGCGATGGACTGCAACCGTACCTCCATTCGCCAGGGTGCCAAGGCGGTGACCTGTGCCTATCGGCGTGACGAGGCGAACATGCCGGGCTCGCGCAAAGAGGTGAAGAACGCCAAGGAAGAGGGGGTCAGATTCCTCTACAACCGCCAGCCGATCGCCATCGTCGGTGAAGACAAGGTCGAAGGGGTGAAGGTGGTCGAAACCCGTCTGGGCGAACCCGATGCCCGTGGCCGTCGCAGCCCCGAGCCGATTCCGGGTTCCGAGGAGATCATCCCGGCCGATGCCGTGGTCATCGCTTTCGGTTTCCGCCCAAGCCCGGCGGCGTGGTTCCAGGACCACAGCATCCAGACCGACAGCCAGGGCCGCGTGGTGGCGCCGGAGCAGGGTCGGTTCAAGCACCAGACCAGCAACCCGAAGATCTTCGCTGGCGGCGACATGGTCCGCGGTTCGGACCTGGTGGTGACCGCCATCTTCGAAGGCCGCAACGCTGCCGAAGGGATCCTGGATTACCTGGAAGTCTGAGTCAGGCTAAGCGGTGGTGAGCTAGGAGCGGTCATCGGCCGCGAAAAGCGCACCGCGGGGTGTTCAGCCATACCGCAGCGCACCCTTCGCGGCCGATGACCGCTCCTACGGTGGAACTGCGGTGGCATGAGCGAGATGTAGGAGCGGTCCGTGGCCGCGAACGGGACGACCCGGTGCTCAGGCGGCCATTACGGCCTGAATGTCGCGGGCCAGCTCGCGCACGCGGGCTTCCTCGGTGTCCCATGAGCACATGAAGCGAGCGCCGCCGCTGCCGATGAAGGTGTAGAAGCGCCAGCCCTTGGCGCGCAGGGCTTCCAGGGCCGGTTCCGGCATCTGCAGAAACACCCCGTTGGCCTCTACTGGAAACATCAACTCCACCCCCGGTATACCCTCGACCAACGCCTTGAGCAGTTGCGCGCAATGGTTGGCGTGCCCCGCATGCTTGAGCCAGGCATCGTTCTCCAGCAGCCCCACCCAAGGCGCCGACAGGAAACGCATCTTCGACGCCAGCTGCCCCGCCTGCTTGCAGCGATAGTCGAAATCTTCGGCCAGCCGGTGGTTGAAGAACAGAATGGCCTCGCCCACGGCCATGCCGTTCTTGGTGCCGCCGAAGCACAACACATCCACTCCCGCTTTCCAGGTCAGCTCGGCCGGTGTACAGCCCAGAAACGCACAGGCGTTGGCAAAGCGCGCGCCATCCATGTGCAGGTTCAGGTTCAGTTCCTTGCAGGTGGCGCTGATGGCCTTGAGTTCTTCGGGGCGGTACACGCTGCCGACTTCGGTGGCCTGGGTCAGGGTGACCACGCGCGGCTTGGGGTAGTGGATGTCCTGGCGCTTGAGCGCGACTTCGCGAATGGCCTGAGGGGTCAGCTTGCCCAGCTCGGTGCGTGCTGTCAGCAGTTTGGAACCGTTGGAGAAGAATTCCGGAGCACCGCACTCATCGGTTTCGACGTGCGCGGTTTCCGAGCAGATGACGCTGTGGTAGCTCTGGCACAGCGACGACAGGGCCAGGGAGTTGGCCGCAGTGCCGTTGAAGGCGAAAAACACTTCACAGTCGGTTTCGAACAGGCGGCGGAATTCATCGGCGGCGCGTGCGGTCCACTGATCGTCGCCATAGGCACGCTGATGGCCCTGGTTGGCCTGCTCCATGGCCGCCCAGGCCTCGGAGCAGATGCCCGAATAATTGTCGCTGGCGAACTGTTGGGTTTGGTCGTTCATGGGCGGGTCCTTGGTGTTAAGTATGGGGGGCACTGTAAACCAACTGTGAAAGATGTGTCGTCTAGGCGGGCCTCTTCGCGGCCACTGGCCGCTCCTACGGGAAACGTGTCGTCCATGCGGCCAGCTCCTGGGCTGTGTGAGGCTCGCGTGGGAGCGGTCTGTGGCCGCGAAGAGGCCGGTATGACAACCCATAAACTGGAGCTTTTTCTCGGATGACCCGAAATCATGCACTGGATCTGCTCAAATGGCTGGCCATGCTGTGCATGGTCCTCGACCACCTGCGCTATGTCGGCTGGTCGCTGGACTTTCTCTACGTGCCGGGCCGCCTGGCTTTCCCCTGGTTCTGCCTGGCGATTGCCGCCAACCTGACGCGCCGCCCTGAGGCTCCCCTGGGCGGCCGCTACCTGGCCTGGTTGCTGAGCTTCGCCGCTCTGTCGGAAATCCCCTACCGCCTGTTCGTCTACCCGGCCGACACTCTCAACGTGCTGCCCACCCTCGCTCTGGGCTTGATCGTCGCCAAGGCCTGGCAGCAACGTCGACAACCCGCCATGGCCGCACTTGGCTGCGCGGTGGTTGCCGTGGCGGCGTTGTTCGACCACCAGCTGATGTTCGGTCTGGCGGGCGTGCTGCTGCCATTGGGGTTTGTCCTGGCCTGGCAGCGCCCGCTGTACTGGGCGTTGCCCCTGGGCGTGCTGTGCCTGGCCGCCAACGCTTGGGCCAACCTGTTCGAATCCGCGCGGCACTTCTACTGGCCGGCAATCGGCGGCATCGTTGCCTGTCTGCTGGCACCAGGGCTGGGCCTGCTGGTGCTGCGCGTCGGGATACACAAGGCAGTTGTCCCCATGCGCCGTTGGGCGTACGCCATCTACCCCCTGCATTTCCTCGCCCTGCTGGGCCTGCGCCTGCTGTTGCGGGCACTCTGACGCTGGCCTGATCGCGCCATGTCGTAAACGAACCTCTGCAAGGCGCGCGCAGGCATTTGGTCGGATCGCGCCGGCCCTACCATCGCAATCAAAGGGGGCAGCCGTTGCCGGTCGCCTTCGTCCAACATGCCAGGCGCCACGCCGCCGCTGGGGAGACCGCGATGTTCAGCAAACAAGATCAGATCCAAGGTTATGACGACGTCCTGCTGGCTGCCATGAACGCCGAGGACCAGCGTCAGGAAGACCACATCGAACTGATCGCCTCGGAAAACTACACCAGCAAGCGCGTGATGGAAGCCCAGGGCAGCGGCCTCACCAACAAGTACGCCGAAGGCTATCCGGGCAAGCGCTACTACGGTGGCTGCGAGCACGTGGACAAGGTCGAGCAACTGGCCATCGATCGCGCCAAGCAACTGTTCGGTGCCGACTATGCCAACGTCCAGCCGCACTCGGGTTCCCAGGCCAACGCCGCGGTCTACCTGGCACTGTTGCAGGCCGGCGATACGGTCTTGGGCATGAGCCTGGCCCATGGCGGTCACCTGACCCACGGTGCCAAGGTCAGCTTCTCCGGCAAGCTCTACAACGCCGTGCAGTACGGCATCGACACCGACACCGGCCTGATCGACTACGACGAAGTCGAGCGCCTGGCGGTCGAGCACCAGCCGAAGATGATCATTGCCGGCTTTTCGGCCTACTCCAAGACCCTCGACTTCCCTCGCTTCCGTGAAATCGCCGACAAGGTCGGAGCCTACCTGTTCGTCGACATGGCCCACGTTGCCGGGCTGGTTGCCGCTGGCCTGTACCCCAACCCGATCCCGTTCGCCGACGTGGTCACCACCACCACCCACAAGACCCTGCGCGGTCCGCGTGGCGGGCTGATCCTGGCCCGTGCCAACGAAGCCCTGGAAAAGAAATTCAACGCCGCGGTATTCCCCGGCGGCCAGGGCGGCCCGCTGATGCATGTGATCGCTGCCAAGGCGGTGTGCTTCAAGGAAGCGCTGGAGCCCGAGTTCAAGACCTACCAGCAGCAGGTCATCGACAACGCCCAGGCCATGGCCGGCGTGTTCATCGAGCGTGGCTTCGACGTGGTTTCCGGCGGTACCGACAACCACCTGTTCCTGGTCAGCCTGATTCGCCAGGGCCTCACCGGCAAAGACGCCGACGCCGCCCTGGGCCGTGCGCACATCACCGTGAACAAGAACGCCGTGCCGAATGACCCGCAGTCACCGTTCGTGACCTCGGGCCTGCGCATCGGTACCCCAGCGGTCACCAGCCGTGGTTTCAAAGTAGCCCAGTGCCTTGATCTGGCCGGCTGGATCTGCGACATCCTCGACAATTTGGGCGATGCCGACGTCGAGGCCAACGTGGCCCGTCACGTGACGGCCCTGTGCAGCGACTTCCCGGTCTACCGCTGAGAGTGGAGTGAACACCATGCAACGTTATTCTGGCTTCGGCCTTTTCAAGCACTCGCTCAGCCACCACGAAAACTGGCAGCGCATGTGGCGCACACCGACCCCCAAGAAGGTCTACGACGTCGTCATCGTCGGCGGCGGCGGGCACGGCCTGGCGACCGCCTATTACCTGGCCAAGGTCCACGGCATCACCAATGTGGCCGTGGTCGAGAAGGGCTGGCTGGGTGGCGGCAATACCGCGCGCAACACCACCATCGTGCGCTCCAACTACCTGTGGGATGAGTCGGCCCACCTGTACGAACATGCCATGAAACTGTGGGAAGGCTTGTCACAGGACATCAACTACAACGTGATGTTTTCCCAGCGCGGGGTGTACAACCTGTGCCACACCCTGCAGGACATGCGCGACTCCGAACGCCGCGTCAGCGCCAACCGCCTCAACGGCGTGGACGGCGAGCTGTTGAACAACAAGCAGGTGGCCGAAGAGATCCCCTACCTGGACTGCACCAGGAACACCCGTTACCCGATCATCGGCGCCACCGTCCAGCGCCGTGGCGGCGTGGCCCGTCACGACGCCGTGGCCTGGGGCTATGCCCGCGCCGCCGATGCCCTGGGCGTGGACCTGATCCAGCAGACCGAAGTGACCGGCTTTCGCAAGGAAAACGGCGTGTGCATCGGTGTCGAAACCAACAAGGGTTTCATCGGTGCCAAGCGCGTCGGTGTGGTTACCGCCGGCAACTCCGGGCACATGGCCAAGCTGGCCGGTTTCCGCCTGCCGGTCGAATCCCATCCGCTGCAGGCGCTGGTGTCCGAGCCGATCAAGCCCATCATCGACAGCGTGATCATGTCCAACGCCGTCCATGGTTACATCAGCCAGTCGGACAAGGGCGACCTGGTGATCGGTGCCGGTATCGACAGCTGGGTCGGCTACGGCCAGCGCGGTTCGTACCCGATCATCGAACACACCCTGCAGGCCATCGTCGAGATGTTCCCGGTGCTCTCGCGGGTGCGCATGAACCGCCAGTGGGGCGGCATCGTCGACACCACGCCGGACGCCTGCCCGATCATCTCCAAGACCCCGGTGCCGAACATGTTCTTCAATTGCGGCTGGGGCACCGGTGGCTTCAAGGCCACGCCGGGCTCGGGCCATGTGTTCGCGGCCAGCCTGGCCACGGGCGAGATGCACCCGCTGGCCAAGCCGTTTTCCATCGAGCGCTTCCACAACGGCGCGTTGATCGACGAACACGGCGCCGCCGCCGTCGCCCACTGACAGGAGAAACCACCATGCTCAACATCTTCTGTCCACACTGTGGCGAGCTGCGCAGCGAAGAAGAATTCCACTGCTCGGGCCAGGCGCACATTGCCCGCCCGCTCGACCCGGGTGCGTGCACCGACGCGCAATGGGGCGAGTACATGTTCTTCCGCAACAACCCGCGCGGCCTGCAGCACGAGCTGTGGATCCATGCCGCCGGTTGCCGCCAGTATTTCAATGCGACCCGCAACACGGTGACCTACGAGATCCTGGAAACCTATCGCATCGGCAGCCAGCCGCAGTTCGTCGAAAAGACCATTGATGAGGCGCCGCAGATCGCCTCGGGAGACAAGCCATGAGCCAGGTCAATCGCCTCTCCACCGGCGGACGTCTGGAGCGCAGCAAGAAGCTGACCTTCACCTTCAATGGCACGACCTACATCGGCTATGAAGGCGACACCCTGGCCTCGGCCCTGCTGGCCAATGGCGTCGACGTGATCGGCCGCAGCTTCAAGTATTCGCGTCCGCGCGGCATCGTCGCAGCCGGTGCCGAGGAGCCCAACGCGGTGCTGCAGATCGGCGCCACCGAAGCCACTCAGATCCCCAACGTGCGGGCGACCCAGCAGGCGCTGTACCAGGGCCTGGTTGCCACCAGCACCAACGGCTGGCCGAACGTCAATACCGACATGATGGGTATCCTCGGCAAGGTCGGCGGCAAGCTGATGCCGCCGGGGTTCTACTACAAGACCTTCATGTACCCGCAGTCCTTCTGGATGACCTACGAGAAGTACATCCGCAAGGCTGCCGGCCTGGGTCGTTCGCCGACCGAAGTGGACCCGGATTCCTACGACTACATGAGCCGCACCTGCGACGTGCTGGTGGTCGGCGCCGGCCCTGCCGGCCTTGCCGCTGCCCTGGCCGCCGCACGCAGTGGCGCCCGGGTGATCCTGGCCGACGAGCAGGAAGAGTTCGGCGGCTCGCTGCTCGACACCCGTGAAAGCCTCGATGGCAAGCCTGCCGGCGAATGGGTCGCCGCAGTGATCAGCGAGCTTGCAGGCATGCCTGAAGTGGTGCTGTTGCCCCGCGCCACGGTCAACGGCTACCACGACCATAATTTCCTGACCATTCACCAGCGCCTCACCGATCACCTTGGCGACCGTGCGCCGATGGGCCAGGTCCGCCAACGCATGCACCGGGTTCGCGCCGGGCGCGTGGTGCTGGCAACCGGTACCCACGAGCGGCCCCTGGTGTACGGCAACAACGACGTGCCGGGTAACATGCTGGCCGGCGCCATCTCTACCTATGTACGTCGCTACGGCGTGGCACCGGGCAAGAAACTGGTGCTGTCGACCAACAACGACCACGCCTACCGCGTAGCCCTGGACTGGCACGACGCCGGCCTCAAGGTGGTCGCCGTGGCCGATGCCCGCCACAACCCGCGCGGCGCGCTGGTCGAGGAAGCACGGGCCAAGGGTATTCGCATCCTCACCGCGAGCGCGGTGATCGAAGCTCGCGGCAGCAAGCATGTCACCGCTGCCCGCGTCGCTGCCATCGACGTCAAGGCGCACAGGGTAGTCAGCCCCGGCGAATGGCTCGATTGCGACCTGGTCGGCAGCTCGGGCGGTTACAGCCCGGTGGTGCATCTGGCCTCGCACCTGGGCGGCAAGCCCGTCTGGCGTGAGGACATCCTCGGCTTCGTGCCGGGCGAAGCACCGCAGAAACGCCTGTGCGTCGGCGGCGTGAACGGCGTGTATGCCTTGGCCGATGCCATGGCCGACGGTTTCGAAGGCGGTGCCCGAGCGGCCTCGGAAACAGGCTTCGGCGTCGTCGAAGGCACCTTGCCCAATGTCTTGACCCGCGTCGAAGAGCCGACCCTGGCGCTGTTCCAGGTGCCCCACGACAAAGACACGGCGCGCGCGCCGAAGCAATTCGTCGACCTGCAGAACGACGTCACTGCGGCCGCCATCGAACTGGCTACCCGCGAGGGTTTCGAGTCGGTCGAGCACGTCAAGCGCTACACCGCGCTGGGCTTCGGCACCGACCAGGGCAAGCTGGGCAACGTCAACGGCCTGGCTATCGCCGCCCGTTCGCTGAACGTCACCATTCCGGAAATGGGCACGACCATGTTCCGCCCCAATTACACGCCGATCACCTTCGGTGCGGTGGCCGGGCGTCACTGTGGCCACCTGTTCGAGCCGGTGCGTTTCACCGCGCTGCATGCCTGGCATGTGAAGAACGGTGCCGAGTTCGAAGACGTCGGCCAATGGAAGCGCCCCTGGTACTTCCCCAAGCGTGGCGAGGACATCCATGCTGCCGTCGCCCGCGAGTGCAAGGCAGTGCGCGACAGCGTCGGTCTGCTGGACGCCTCGACCCTGGGCAAGATCGACATCCAGGGCCCGGACGCCCGCGAATTCCTCAACCGCATCTACACCAACGCCTGGACCAAGCTGGACGTGGGCAAGGCACGCTACGGCCTGATGTGCAAGGAAGACGGGATGGTCTTCGACGACGGTGTCACCGCCTGTCTGGCCGACAACCACTTCCTGATGACCACCACCACCGGCGGTGCCGCGCGGGTCCTGCAATGGCTGGAAATCTACCAGCAGACCGAATGGCCAGACCTGAAGGTCTACTTCACTTCGGTCACCGACCATTGGGCGACCCTGACCCTGTCCGGCCCCAACAGCCGCAAGCTGCTCAGTGAAGTGACCGACATCGACCTGGACAAGGACGCTTTCGGCTTCATGACCTGGAAAGAAGGGCAGGTGGGGGGTGTGCCGGCGCGCGTGTTCCGCATCTCCTTCACCGGCGAGCTGTCGTACGAGGTCAACGTCCAGGCCGACTACGCCATGGGCGTGCTGGAGAAGATCATCGAGGCCGGCAAGCAGTACAACCTGACCCCCTACGGCACAGAAACCATGCACGTGCTGCGTGCCGAGAAGGGCTTCATCATCGTCGGCCAGGACACCGACGGGTCAATGACCCCCGACGACCTGAACATGGGCTGGTGTGTCGGGCGGACCAAGCCCTTCTCGTGGATCGGCTGGCGCGGCATGAACCGCGAAGACACCGTGCGCCACGAGCGCAAACAACTGGTCGGCCTCAAGCCGGTCGATCCGAACAAGTGGTTGCCCGAGGGTGCCCAGCTGGTGTTCGACCCCAAGCAGGCGATCCCCATGAGCATGGTCGGCCACGTAACGTCGAGCTATGCCAGCAACTCGCTGGGTTATTCGTTCGCGATGGGTGTGGTCAAGGGCGGTCTCAAGCGCATGGGCGAACGGGTGTTCTCGCCGCAGGCCGATGGCAGCGTGATCGAAGCCGAAATCGTCTCCTCGGTGTTCTTCGATCCGAAGGGCGAGCGGCAGAACATCTAGCACAAGGCGCCTGTAGGAGCGGCCAGTGGCCGCGAAAGGCACGCTGCGGCGTGCCAGGCCTACCGCAGCAAGCCCTTCGCGGCCGATGACCGCTCCTGCGGGAGCTCACCACCTTCTTCCAGGCTTGAACAGCATTCACTGACAGGTGCAGCAAAATGACCACAGTCAACGTATACCAGCAACGCCCCGCTTCGGGCGCCAAGGCCGAAGACCCGCTCCACCATGCCGACCTCGCCAGCCTGGTGGGCAAGGGTCGCCAGGGCGCCGGTGTGACCCTGCGCGAGAAAAAGCTGCTGGGTCACCTGACCCTGCGCGGCGACGGCCATGACCCGATCTTTGCCGGCGCCGTGCACAAGGCAACCGGCCTGGAATTGCCCGGCGCCTTGAGCCTGGTCAGCAGCGGCGACACGTCGCTGCAGTGGCTGGGCCCGGACGAGTGGCTGCTGATCGTTCCCGGTGGCGAGGAACTGGCCACCGAGCAACGCCTGCGCGAAGCGCTGGCCGGGCTGCATGTCGCGGTGGTCAACGTCAGCGGCGGCCAGTCGCTGATCGAACTGAGCGGGCCGAATGTGCGCGACGTGCTGATGAAGTCCACGAGCTACGATGTGCACCCGAACAATTTTCCGGTAGGCAAGGCGGTGGGTACGGTGTTCGCCAAGTCTCAGCTGGTGATCCGCCGCACCGAAGAGGACACCTGGGAGCTGTTGATCCGCCGCAGCTTCGCCGATTACTGGTGGCTGTGGTTGCAGGATGCCTCGGCCGAGTATGGGCTGAGCATCCAGGCCTGACAGTGCAGGGATTGCACAGCCCTGTGGGAGTGGTCATCGACCGCGAACCAGGCGCCGCGGTGCATCGGACATATCACCGTGCGCCGTTCGCGGCCGATGACCGCTCCTACAGTTGTTTCGACCTCGACACCAAGGACTACCCATGAGCCGCGCCCCTGACACCTGGATCCTCACCGCCGATTGCCCCAGCGTATTGGGCACGGTGGATGCGGTTACGCGCTACCTGTTCGAGCAGGGCTGCTATGTCACCGAGCACCACTCGTTCGATGACCGACTGTCGTCGCGCTTCTTCATCAGGGTCGAGTTTCGTCAGCCCGACGGCTTCGATGAAGTTGCCTTTCGCGAAGGCCTCGCCGAGCGCGGAGCCAGCTTCGGCATGATCTTCGAGTTGACCGCGCCGCAATACCGGCTCAAGGTGGTGATCATGGTTTCCAAGGCCGATCACTGCCTCAACGACTTGCTCTACCGCCAGCGCATCGGCCAGTTGCCGATGGACGTGGTCGCGGTGATCTCCAACCACCCGGACCTCGAGCCGCTGGCGCGCTGGCACGACATTCCCTATTACCATTTTCCGCTCGACCCCAAGGACAAACCCTCCCAGGAGCGCAAGGTGTTGCAGGTGATCGAGCAGGCCGGCGCCGAACTGGTGATCCTCGCCCGCTACATGCAGGTGTTGTCGCCAGAGCTGTGTCGGCGTCTGGACGGGTGGGCGATCAACATCCATCACTCGTTGCTGCCTGGTTTCAAGGGCGCCAAACCCTATCATCAGGCCTACAACAAAGGCGTCAAACTGGTCGGGGCAACCGCGCACTACATCAACAACGATCTGGACGAAGGTCCGATCATCACCCAGGGTGTAGAGGTGGTCGATCACAGTCACTACCCCGAAGACCTCATCGCCAAGGGCCGCGACATCGAATGCCTGACCCTGGCCCGAGCCATCGGCTACCACATCGAGCGCCGCGTGTTCCTCAACGCCAACCGCACGGTAGTTCTGTAGCAGCGGCGCGAGCCGCGTCAGGGCATCGCACGAACAAACGCATGACCGCAGCACGCAAAACCCAAGCTCAAAAACAACAAACAGCGAGGTGAAAGCATGTCTGGTAATCGTGGAGTGGTGTATCTGGGCTCCGGCAAAGTCGAAGTGCAGAATATCGATTTCCCCAAATTGCAGGACCCCAGGGGCAAACGCATCGAGCATGGCGTGATCCTGCGCGTGGTCTCGACCAACATCTGCGGCTCCGACCAGCACATGGTCCGTGGCCGTACCACCGCTCAGGTCGGCCTGGTGCTGGGCCATGAGATCACGGGCGAAGTCATCGAAGCCGGCCGCGACGTGGAACACCTGAAAGTCGGCGATCTGGTTTCGGTACCGTTCAACGTCGCCTGCGGCCGCTGCCGCTCCTGCAAGGAGCAGAACACCGGCGTCTGCCTGACCGTCAACCCGGCGCGCCCCGGCGGCGCCTATGGTTACGTCGACATGGGCGACTGGGTCGGTGGCCAGGCCGAGTTCGTGCTGGTGCCCTATGCGGACTTCAACCTGCTGAAGCTGCCGGACCGCGATGCCGCCATGGAGAAGATCCGCGACCTGACGTGCCTCTCCGACATTCTGCCGACCGGCTATCACGGTGCCATGACCGCAGGCGTTGGCCCTGGCAGTACCGTCTACGTGGCCGGTGCAGGCCCTGTCGGGCTTGCTGCCGCGGCTTCCGCGCGCCTGCTGGGTGCGGCAGTGGTGATCATCGGTGACGTCAACCCGGTACGTCTGGCGCATGCCAAGGCCCAGGGCTTCGAGATTGCCGACCTGTCCCAGGACACACCGTTGCACGAGCAGATCGCCGCCTTGCTGGGCGAGCCGGAAGTGGATTGCGCAGTCGATGCGGTAGGCTTCGAAGCACGCGGTCACGGTCACAGCGGGGCCAAGGCAGAAGCACCGGCTACCGTGCTCAACTCATTGATGGGCGTGGTGCGTGTGGCAGGCAAGATCGGCATTCCCGGCCTGTACGTTACCGAAGATCCGGGCGCGGTGGACGCGGCGGCGAAGATGGGCAGCCTGAGCATTCGCTTCGGACTGGGTTGGGCCAAGTCACACAGCTTCCATACCGGCCAGACTCCGGTGATGAAGTACAACCGGCAGCTGATGCAGGCCATCATGTGGGACCGCATCAAGATCGCCGATATCGTCGGCGTGGAAGTCATCTCGCTGGACGAGGCCCCGCGCGGCTACGGCGAATTCGACGCGGGCGTACCGAAGAAATTCGTCATCGACCCGCACAAGCTGTTCAGCGCCGCCTGACCAGACCCGCTCCTGCAACGAGCATACAACTCCCCTGTAGGAGCGGCCATCGGCCGCGAAGAGGCCACCGCGGTGTATCTGCACGACCGCAGCGCGCCTTTCGCGGCCACGGACCGCTCCTACGTGGCTTCATCTTTGCCATTACACAATTTTCACCCCCGAGGAACATAATGGGACCGAACTGCCGTTTGACGACGGTCCGTCTATCTGTCCCCGAGGTTGCTGCACAATGAACATCACTCGCGCCATGGCCCTGGCTTCCCTGATGGCCGTTGCCACCAGTCCCGCCTTCGCCTTCAACCTGAACGACGCGGTCAATGCCGCCTCCACCCTGCAGAACGGCAAGCAAGGCAACAACGCTGCCGTCGCTGCAGCCCCGGAAGCCGCAGGCCTGCTGAACACCTTGGGTTCGACCCTGAACATCACTCCGACCCAGGCCATCGGCGGCACCGGCGCCATGCTGGGCCTGGCCAAGAATCAACTCAGCACCGCCGACTATTCGCAACTGAGCAAATCCGTTCCCGGCATCGACAAGCTTTCGGGCAACAACGCCTTGGGTGGATTGGGAGGCCTGAGCGGCCTGCTCGGCAAGTCCGACCAGAAAAACATCAGCGCACTGAACAACGCCCTTGGCGACGTGAAAACCACCAGCGACATGAACAGCGCCTTCAGCGCGCTGGGCATGAACAGCGGCATGGTCGGTCAGTTCGCGCCAGTCATTCTTCAGTACCTGGGCCAGCAGGGTGTCGGCGGCCCGTTGCTGCAAAGCCTGGGCAGCATCTGGGGCGCCACCGGCAGCTGATCAACGTCCCGATTCGGTGCGCAATGTGCCGATCAATTGGTCTTTCTCGGTCCATAGCTGGTTGACCCAGTTCTGGACCTTGAGCCGAAATACCGCATCGTTTTCATAATCGCCATCGATCAGGCCCGGATCGATGCTGCGCGACTTGATATCCACGATCACCTTGCGCACATCCCCGCACAACAGGTTCCAGAAGCCAGGGGTACGCCCGCGCGGATACACCACCGTGACGTCCAGCAAGCGATCCAGTTGCGGCCCCATCGCGGCCAGTACGAAGGCCACGCCGCCTGCCTTGGGCTTGAGCAGATAGCGGAAAGGGGAGGCCTGCTGCTCGCGCTTGGCCTGGGTGAAGCGAGTCCCTTCCAGATAATTGACGATGGTCACCGGCTGACGCTTGTACAGCTCGCACGCCGCCTTGGTGATTTCCAGGTCCTGGCCCTTGAGGTGTGGGTGCTTGTCCAGAAACGCCTTGCTGTAGCGCTTCATGAACGGATAGTCCAGCGCCCACCAGGCCAGCCCCAGGAACGGTACCCAGATCAGCTCCTTCTTCAGAAAGAACTTGAAGAACGGCGCGCGACCATTGAGTGCCTGGATCAACGCGGCAATGTCGATCCACGACTGGTGATTGCTTACCACCAGGTAGGACGTGCCCTTGCGCAAGTCGCGTGCTCCGCGAATATCCCACTCGGTACGGGTGCAGACCTTGAAGATCAGTTTGTCGATCTCCGACCAGGTCTCGGCAATCCACATGACCGCCGCCGAGGCATGGTCGCGCCAGCGACCACGCACCACCAGCTTGACCAAGGCGAACACCAGCAAGGGGCCGATCAACACCAGCGTATTGAGCAGCAGAAGGGCGGTCGCAAGACAGCCGGTGAGAAGGCGGCGCATAGGGCTACTCTGGCTTCATGAAGCAGGCAATGATAAGCACAAGCGCGCCTGTAACCAATTCTGCCCGAGGGTTTCGTCAACAAATGTTTCACTTTTATCTCGGTATGCTGCGCGCATTGCACACTGCCCCGAAGGAATCCCAGGTGAAGAACGTACTCGCCCTGTTGTCCATACTGGCCCTGCCCGCGCTGGCAGCAGAGCCGACCCTGTATGGTCGCTATGAATACATCAAGCTGCCCGAAATTGGCGGGCAGACGCTCAAGGCCAAGATGGACACCGGCGCACTGACAGCGTCGCTGTCGGCCAAGGACATCCAGACGTTCACCCGCGACGGCGACGACTGGGTACGCTTTCGCCTGGCCACCAAGGATGCCGACAACAAGATTTACGAGCACAAGATCTCGCGCATGAGCAAGATCAAGAACCGCGCCGAAGAAGACGACGATGGTGAAGGTACCGAAGTCTCGCAACGCCCCGTGGTCGACCTGGAGCTGTGCCTGGGCGACGTCAAGCGCACCATCGAGGTCAACCTGGTAGACCGCAGCAGCTTCAACTACCCCCTGCTGATCGGCGCCAAAGGCCTGCGTGAATTCAAGGCCGCGGTAAACCCTGCCCGCCGCTTCGTCGCCGACAAGCCCGACTGCTGATTCGGGGCGTGGCTTGCGAGGCACATCCCATAGTCTTGCCACCGGGATGACACTGGTCGCCAGTGACAAGGCGTTTCGTTTTGTCGAGGGACTCGAGGTACAGGACTGGTGCGAGGTCGCGTGAGCACCCCGGCCTGTCAGGCCGACGGCACAGTCGAGCGCAGCGACTCGCGCTCACTCACCTCGGCATACCACCCTGCCAATTCCGGATAGCGCTGCCGCCAGCCAGACTCCGGCATGCGAAAATCAACATACCCCAGCGCACAGGCCACGCCGATCGCCGCGATATCGAACGCTGCGCTCAACTCCGCGACCGCCGTGGCCTCCAGATACGCCAGTCCCCGTTCGATCTTTTCCGCCTGATGATCCAGCCACAACGGCCAGTGCAGCTCAGGCGGCCGCAGGGCCTTCTCGTAGCGAATCAGCACGGCCGCGTCGAGCATCGCATCCGCCAATGACGCCACCGTCAACCGCCGCCAGCGCGACGCCCCTTCCCGAGGGATCAGCGGGTTGCCCACATGCTGGTGATCCAGATACTCCAGGATCACCCGACTGTCATGCAGCGTAGTGCCGTCTTCGAGTACCAACGCCGGAATCTTCCCGGCCGGGTTATCATGGTTCACTGAAGCATCCGGGCTGACAGGGCTCAACGCCACCGTCTTCAGAGCGACCCGCTCCAACTGACCGGTCTCATGCAGCAGCACCATGACCTTGCGAGCAAAGGGGGAGGCGGGGTTGTGGTAGAGCGTCATGGCGGGCATGAGGTGTTCTCCTTGGATAAGGAAACACCCTGTATCAGCTGTGAGATGGGGTCAAGTCGTCTCAGCTTGATCGTGATCCACGCTCTCCGACATTGGGTGCGTTGGCCAGGAATGCAGGTTCACAGCTCAACTTGTACACAGGGCTATCGCTCAGCGTTGTGTCACTTCCGCTATGCCTTCGAGCAGACCTGCCTTCTTTCTCAACAGATGCCATGGCCCATCGGCAATGATTCTGCCCTGCTGAATAACCAGAACCCGGTCGAAACGCGCCAATGCTTCGATATCGTGAGTAACGCAGATCAATCCTTTACCTTTGAATGCATGCATCAGGGTGTCCCACGTTGCCATGGCCAGCTCCTGATCGAGTGAAGCGGTTGGCTCGTCGAAAAGATTGAAGCGTCCAGGTCTGTTCAACAAGCGAAGCAGGCCAAGCCGCTTGGCCTGTCCACCGGAAAGGTTGGAAGCGTTGTCGTTGAGATTCAATTGGCTCAGGAGTGCGCTCAATGATAGTTGCCGGGCCTGCTTCAACAGTTCAGGTCCGGCGGCATGGCCATACATCACGCCCGATTCCAGATCGCCCGGCAGAAATACCGCACTTTGCGGGCAGTAGCGCAGCGCGCGCAGCTGCAAGGCGCCGCAGATACGCTGGACGCAGATACCATTCAAAGAGAGATATTGTCGATACGCCGCATCCATACCCGCCAGCAACTCGAGCAGTGTTGACTTGCCTGCACCACTGGGGCCCGTGATGGCCACGCTCTCATCGGACTTGAATCGCAGGGAAGCGTCGAGCGTCAAATGTCGGCCTGACACCTCGCATGCTGCCAACTCCAACGAGGAGAAGAGGGGTGTCCCAGGTTCCAGGGATCGGTCCGGTCCATCGAATCGCGGAAGGCTGAGGGTCTGCTGCAGTTTCACTCTGTCAGCCATGAACTGGTGGGCCGAACGATAGGCTTCGGCAATGCCCGATATGTTGGTGAGAAATCCACCCGCAATCGAGCACAGGGCAACCAACTCGCCGATGGTCAATGTCGGGTTTGTCACCCCCTGGTTTCGAACGCCCCACACCAGAAGTCCACACGTGGAAAGCCCGATGAAGAGCATTTTCGCGGACCCCAGCGCCGCGGCAGAACTGGCGACGGTGGTAGCGCAACGCGCGTAGCGCTCGAATGCGAGGTTGAGCGGGGATAGCGTTTGTTCTGCCGCGCCTTCCAGCTTGATCGACCGTGCGGCGCGCAGCGTGCTGAACAGACGTTCAGAGACTTCGTCTTCGCTGTCGTTGACGTCGTTGATATGTCGAGTCCGCCACTGAATGATTCTGTGGCACACATATAAATAGATGCATGACGCCGTCAACAGCGCTGCAAAGAGTTGGGCGCCGCCAAAGTGCACAAACAGAACGCTGACGACAAGGATCTCGATGATCAGGGGCAGCCCAACGGTGACAAAGAAATTCAGTATCTGCTCATGAGCGGTAATGCCTCGGTCCGTCGATTTGATCAAATGGCCGATTCTCAGATTGTCGAAGACGCAGAATTCTTTCTTGAAGATTTCTGCTAGCCAGCTGATGGATCGATCCTTGACCGTCTGCTGTACCAGTCGAGTCAGGGCATACGTCTGGATGGGTGCAACCGCAGCTGTCACCAGTATGACCAACGCATAACCACCGAGCAGATAAGGTATCGCCAGGTTTTCACCGCTGTTGTCGAGTGACAGGTTGTCAATAATGGAACCCAGCAAGAGTGGAGGCGCAAACAACGAAAGCTTGAGGATGAATATCGTGATCAAGGTAGCCCCGAACAGGGCTGGCCTTTGCGTTACTGCATGCGCCAGGAAACGCCTCATACCGATGGGGCCTCATTTCAATGTTGGTTTGTTCACGAGCTGAATGCACAATTAGCCCGAGCAAACCAGTGGGCGTAGTGCGAGGCAGATAGAGATATCATTATGTTTGATTCGATACAACGTTAACGCACAGTGCTGCGTCCTGAAAAATTGTAGGATATTTAACAGTGAGCTATCAGAGTAATTAGCTTCAAAGTAGGGCGTGATCTTCGATTGTTTGATGTAGAACGGTTTGATGTGTAGGATTTGGAAACTTCGGTTGCTCGGATGATAAAGTTAAACAAAACATTACCGCCTAGTTAACCAGGGGTAACTTCCTTCCTCCCAGCTCAGCCCTTCCTCACCAATCCCCACACCCCCAGCACCGCAGGAACCCCCAACCCCACCCACGCCAGGGCATCCCACCCGCCATCCCCCAACAGGGCGGCGAACAATCCGGTGGTGCCGAGCACGCTGACCAACAGCGGAATGCGGAACACCGGCCAGAACATCGACTTCTTCCTTTTCGTCACGCCGTGGCCTCTGCGCCAGAGGCCTTGGCGGCGCGGCGGCGGACCCACCACAGGTACACGCCACTGCCCAGCACGATGATGGTCAATACATCCAGCGCCGCCCACAGGATCTGCATCGGCATGCCGCCGTAATCGCCGAAGTGCAGCGGCTGCGACAGGCCCATGGCGTCCATGTACCAAGGCCGTTCGACCACGGCAGTGACGTCCAGCGTGGTGGCGTCGATCAGCACTGGCGTCAGCAGGTGCGAGGTCAGGTGGGTACCGCCTTGCATGAACACCGCGTAATGATGTTCGCTGGAAAAGCGCGTCCCGGGGAAGGCGATGAAGTCGGGTGTCATGCCTGGCGCAGCGCCATGGGCGATGTCCAACAGGCGGGTGGCGGGCGCCAGTTGTTTGAGCGGTGGCGCGTCGCGGTAGGGTTCGATCAAGGCGCTGAGGGTTTCTGCCCGCCAGGCACCGATCAGCAGGTCGGCGCAGGCGCTGATCACCCCCGTCACGCCCACCACCAGCGCCCAGGTCAAGGTGACCACGCCGATCAGGTTGTGCAGGTCGAGCCAGCGGGTGCGGGTGGATTTCTGATTGCGCACGGTGCCAAACGTGAGTTTGCGCATGAACGGCGCATACAGCACCACCCCGGAAACGATCGCCAGCACGAACAGCAGACCCATGAACGCCAGCAACAGCTTGCCGGGCAGGCCGGCATACATGTCCACATGCAGGCGCAGCATGACCATCATGAAGCCACCGTTGGCCGAGGGCGTTTCCACGGCTTCGCCGGTACGCGCATCGAGCATGAAGGTGTGCGACGAATTGGGCTCGGTGTCGGCGGTGGCAGCGGTAATCGCCAGCACACCGTGGGGCTCGTCCTCGTCCCAGCCGAAGTACTGCACCACCTCACCCGCACGATGGGCCTGGGCGGCTTCCACCAGCTGTTGCAGATCCAGTTGAGGGGTGTTGGCAGGCATTTCGCGGAACTGTGGCGCATCGCCCAGCAGGTGTTCGATCTCGTGATGGAACACCAGGGGCAGGCCAGTGATGGCCAGCATCAGCAGGAAAAGGGTGCAGATCAGGCTGGTCCAGGTGTGGATGAAGGACCAGCGGCGGATGGTGGTGCTTTTCATTTCAGGGCCTGCAAAAAGAACCCAGCCGTCCACACAGGGATGGCTGGGTCATGGCGCGTTGAGTGCCAGGACGTTATCACCTGTAGTCGATACTGGCGACCGCTGTCGGGTAGCGGTCGGGTGCATACACGCCTTTGCGCTGGTCAGAACACCTGGTTCTGCTGGCGCCGCCGCCACTGGCTCACTTTCTCGGCCAAGGCGCGGGGGCTGTCCAGGTCTTGGCGGCGCGCACGGCTGAACAGCAGCATGGCCAATTCCGCGGTGACCAGCGCATCGGCACTGGCGTGATGGCGCTCGCCGACCTGCAGGCCGAAATGCATGGTCCAGTCGTCCAGTCCAGCTGCGCGCAGCAGCGCATCGGGGCAGAGCATCGGCGCCAGCTCGGCGACATCGATGAAGGGGTGTTGCAACGTGTAGCCCAGACTGTCCTTGAGCGCGCGGCCCAGCATGTGCTCGTCGAACGGTGCATGGAACGCCAGCAGCGGGCTGTCGCCGACGAAGGTCATGAAATCGAGCAGGGCGTCTGCCGGCGCCTGGCCGGCGGCGATCGCTTCCGGCCCCAGGCCATGGATCAACACACTGGCGCCCAGGCGAGGTTGCTCGCGCAGCAATGTGCGTTCGAACTGCTGAGAGAAGTCCACCGCGCCGTCTTCGATGACCACCGCGCCGATCGACAGCACCTGGTCCTTGTTCAGGTTCAAGCCACTGGTTTCCAGGTCCAGCACCACCCAGCGCTGTTCGCGCAGGCTGCAGTCAGCCAAAGGCTGCGGGCCTGGCAACCCTTGCAGGCGCTGCTGCAGCTCGACTGCCAGCGGGGTGGGGCGTGGCCGTCGCCACGGGAACAAATTCACAGTTGATACCTCAGGCTCAGGCTGGCCTGCAGGCGTTGGGCCTGACGCAGCGACTCGCGCAGGATGCGCCGGTCCAGGTGGTTGAGTTCGGCGGGGTCGATGCGATTGGAGTAGGGCAAGTGCTGCCGAGCCTGGGCCTGATGCTGCTGCATGCGCGTCTGCTGGATGAAATGGTACGCCTCTTCGTAGGCGGCGCCGTCCTGCGCGTCGATGACCTCCTTGGCCACCAGTTGGCGCAGGCGCTCCAGGGTATTGCCGGTGTCGATGCCGTTGGCCAGGGCCAGCAGGCGCGCGCCGTCGACGAAGGGCGTCAGGCCTTGCACCTTGAGGTCCAGGGTGGCTGCCTTGTCGCTGCCTTGACGGGTCAGCACGAAGTCGCGAAAGCGCCCCACCGGTGGGCGTTGGCGCAAGGCGTTCTGCGCCAGCATGCGCTGGAACAGGCGATTGTCGGCCACCTGCTCCAGCACGCTGCGGCGCAACTGCGCACACGCCGAATCATCGCCCCATACCGTGCGCAGGTCGAAGTAGATGCTCGAATTGAGCAGGTTCTCCGGGCTCGCTTCGCGAATGAAGCCGGCGAAACGCCGTGCCCATTCCAGACGCGACAGGCACAGCTCGGGGTTGCTGGCCATGACGTTGCCCGAGCACAGGCTGAAGCCGCACTGTGCCAGGGCCAGGTTGATCTGGTGCGCCAGTGGCAGCAGCTTGCCGCGGATTTCGGCAGCGTGGGCAGCGTCGCGGGCTTCGAAGACGATGCCGTTGTCCTGATCGGTGTGCAGGGTCTGCTCGCGGCGGCCCTCACTGCCGAAACACAGCCAACTGAAAGGCACGCCCGGATCACCGCGCTCTTCCAGCACCAGCTCGATCACCCGGCAGACGGTGTGATCGTTGAGTAAGGTAATGAGCTGGGTGATCTGCGTCGACGATGCGCCATGGGCCAGCATGCGCTCGACCAGAGCGCTGATCTCCCCGCGCAAGGCAATCAGTTGTTCCAGGCGCGACGCATGGCGAATGGTGCGTGCCAGGTGCACCAGATCCACCCGCTGCAGGGAAAACAGGTCGCGCTCGGAGACCACGCCGCACAGGCGCTGGTCTTTCACCAGACAGACATGGGCGATGTGTCGTTCGGTCATGGCCACGGCAGCATCGAAGGCGCTGGCTTCGGGGCTGAGGTGGAAGGGCCGCGGAATCATGTAGCGCTCGATGCCCGCACCGAAATCGGTGGCCGCGTCGGCCACGGCCTGGCGCAGGTCGCGCAGGGTGAAAATGCCCTGGGGGGCCTTCAGGTCATCGACGATGACGATGCTGCCCACTTGCTGCTCGTGCATCAGCCGCACGGCGTCGCGCAGCGGCAGAGAGCCTGAGCAGGTCACCGGGTGGCGCATGGCAAGGTCCCCCAGTCGGGTGTTCAGCGAATACTGGGTGCCCAGGGTTTCCACGGCCTGGCGCTGCACTTGCTGGTTGACCTGGTCGAGCAGGCTGCTCACCCCGCGCAGGGCGAAGTCGCGGAACACCGTCGACAGCGCGAACAGCTTGATGAAGGCCGGCTTGTTCAATTGCAGGCAGAAGGTGTCTTCGGCTGCCAGATGCTCGGTGCGCGTGGCCCGTTCGCCGAGCAGGGCGGCCAGCGGAAAGCACTCGCCGGCAGTGATCTCGAACGTGGTTTCGGTGCCGCGACGCGCACTGTGCGGCCGCTCGCCCACCACCTGCCCCTGCTTGACGATATAGAAATGCTCGACAGCGCCATCGGCCGGTTTGATGATGCTTTCACCGCCGGCATAGAAGCGCAGCTGGCACTGCTCGACCAGGTACGCCAGGTGGGCGTTTTCCATCTGGTTGAACGGTGGGAAGCGTTGCAGGAACTGCACGGTGCCGTGGATGTTCTGCAGCACCGCGGTCTTGCCCGCCTGGGTGAAGGCGTCGGTTTTGCTCATGGCCATTACCGCTCGATAGGTCGAATCGGAAGTTGTTGTTATGGGAGATTTGTCTTTATCGTTCGGCCATGGTCGACTGCATGGGCGAAGGTGCCCATTGGACGTAAGTCTAAAAGGCGGGATCGAGCGCAATGGCCAGATGGATAGGTTCTGGATGACGGGAAGCGTATGTCCGATCACGAATTGTTGTTGAGCGATGCCGAGCGTGAAGCGCTCAGCGAACTGGGCCAGGTGCAGGCGCTGCCGCCGCAGCTGGTGCTGGTAGTGGATGATGACGACGACACGCGGGATGTCCTCGCGCAGATTCTGGCGCTGCATGGCATCGAGTGCCTGCAGGCCGACAGCGCCATGGGCGCAATGCTGCAGTTGCGCGCCAACAGGGGCATCGGGCTGTTGATCACCGACCTGCGCATGGGGCCCGAGTCGGGCCTGGACCTCATCCGTGAAGTACGCGAGTCGGAGCGTGCGGCGCTGCCGATCATCATCATTTCAGGCGATGCCAGCGTGAAGGATGCGATTACTGCCATGCACCTGAGCGTGGTGGATTTTCTCCTCAAGCCGATCGACCTGGACCTGCTGGTAAAACTGGCGCGCGAAGAGCTCGGCTTGATCTGAAGCCTCTCCCAGGTTATCCAAGGTTATCCTGCGCCTGCCTGTGGATAACCTGTGTCGACCCCTCTGCAGGCCGCGTCCTGCAAGGCCCACAGGCAATCGTTCAAAAAACAGCCAATTTACGGCATGTTGTGCACAATCCACGGGGACCAGACTGTGGATAACCTCGGCGTAGATCGCTGTACACCAAGCTCGGCGCGGCCTGCAGCCAGTTGATCGTTTTCTGATCAGTCGCGTTTGCGTCGATTCCACCAGATATCCACACTGTAGATAGCCAGCCCCGCCCAGATGAAGATGAACGTCATCAAGGTCGCGGGAGCCAGGTGTTCGCCGAACACCTGAACGGCCAGCAGCAACACAAGCGTTGGCGCGATGTACTGCAAGAAGCCCAGCGTGGTATACGGCAAATGACGCGCCGCGGCATTGAAGCACAGCAGCGGCACCAGTGTGATCGGCCCTGCAGCCATCAACCAGAGCGCGTCGCTGGTGGTCCAGAAGGCCGGTTGGATACTGACGGCATCGCCGTGCCAAAGCAGCCAGCCCGCGGCCAGCGGTACCAGCAACCAGGTTTCGATCACCAACCCCGGCAACGCCGCCACCGGTGCCCGCTTGCGAATCAGTCCGTAGAAACTGAACGTCAAGGCCAGTGCCAATGAGACCCATGGCAGGCTGCCCACCTGCCAGACCTGCTGCGCCACCCCCGTCGCCGCCAGTGCCACGGCGATCCATTGCAGCGGGCGCAGCCGCTCACGCAGGATCAGCAGCCCGAGCAATACGTTGAGCAGCGGGTTGATGTAGTAGCCCAGGCTGGCCTCGAGCAGTCGACCGTTGTTCACCGCCCACACATAGACCAGCCAGTTGGCGGCGATCAGGCAACCGCTGCCCACCAGTATCGCCAGGCGTACGGGGTTCTCGCGCAATTCGCGCAGCCAGCCGGGGTGTTTCCACACCAGCAGCAGCAACGACCCCAGCAGCGCCGACCAGAGCACCCGCTGGGCGATGATCTCCACGGCCGGGTAGTGCGCAAGGGTCTTGAAGTAGAGAGGGATGAACCCCCAACAGATGTAGGCGCTCAGGCCCAGGATGTACCCCCGACGGGGATTGGCGACTTGCATGGAGCTCCCTGCTGGCACGGTTTCGATATCGAATCGCTGGTCGGTAACTGTTACACATCAAACCATTGGAAACAAAAAGGCGAGCACTGCTTTCAGGCACAGCTTCAGGCTAGAACAGCTTCAGCGGCTCTTCATTGAGTGCGGCCAGCTGCTCGCGCAGCGCCAGCACCTGGTCACCCCAATACCGCTCGGTGCCGAACCAGGGAAAGCTGCGCGGAAAGGCTGGATCTTCCCAGCGCCGCGCCAGCCAGGCGCTGTAGTGCATCAGGCGCAGCGCCCGCAGGGGTTCGATCAGCGCCAGCTCACGCGGATCGAAGTCGTGGAATTCGCGGTAGCCGTCCATCAGCTCGGACAACTGGCCGAGGCATTCCTGGCGGTCGCCGGCGAGCATCATCCACAGATCCTGAACCGCCGGGCCCATGCGGCAATCGTCGAGGTCGACGATATGAAACACTTCGTCGCGGCACATCATGTTGCCCGGGTGGCAGTCGCCGTGCATGCGGATGTTCTGGTGCGGTGTGGCCTTGTACACCTCTTCCACGCGCTTGAGCAGGTCTCGGGCGACCGACTCGTAGGCGGGCAGCAGGCTGCGCGGTACATGGTTGCCTTCGAGCAAGGTCTGCAGCGAATCGTGGCCGAAATTCTGCACCCCCAACGCTTCGCGGTGCTCGAACGGGCGTGTGGCGCCCACGGCATGCAGGCGGCCCAGCAGCTGGCCCAGGCGATAGAGCTGATCGAGATTGCCCGGCTCCGGCGCCCGGCCGCCGCGGCGAGGAAACAGGGTGAAGCGGAAACCGGCGTGCTCGAACAGCGTTTCGCCTTCATGCACCATGGGGGCGACCACGGGCACTTCGCAATCGGCCAGCTCGGCGGTGAAGGCGTGTTCTTCGAGGATGGCCGCGTTGGTCCAGCGATCGGGACGGTAGAACTTGGCAATCAGCGGTTGGCCATCTTCGATGCCCACCTGGTAGACGCGGTTCTCGTAGCTGTTGAGCGCCAGCACCCGGGCATCGCTGAGAAAGCCGATGCTTTCCACGGCGTCGAGCACCAGGTCTGGGGTCAGTGTTTCAAAAGGGTGGGCCATGCGTACTCCTGCGCGCGGCAGGCTGCCGCGTCCGGCTCGCCATGGTAGCGCAGACGCGGCGGCAGCGGTGGCGCGTTACGCGCCGATCACCCCGCCATCCTCGCGGCTGATGGCAATCACCGAGGAGCGCGGCTTGCCGTTGGGCAGGTGCTCGGGGAAGGTCGAACCACCGTTTTCACCCGGATGCTGGATGCCGATGAACAGGGTGCGTTGATCGGGGGCGAAGCTGACGCCGGTGACTTCGCAGCCGACCGGGCCGACCATGAAGCGACGGATCTCGCCGCTGGCCGGGTCCGCGCAGAGCATCTGGTTGTTGCCCATGCCGGCGAAGTCACCCGCGTTGCTGGTGTCGCCATCGGTCTGTACCCACAGTCGACCGGCATCGTCGAACGCCAGGCCATCGGGGCTGTTGAACATGTTCTGCGGATTGATGTTGGACGAGCCGCCCTTGGCCTGGCCAGGGTGCACGCTGGGGTTGCCGGCCACCAGGAACAGGTCCCACTCGAATTCCATGGCGCCGTGCTCGTCGCCGCTTTCGCGCCAGCGCAGGATCTGACCGTAGACGTTCTTCGCGCGCGGGTTGGGGCCGCCGACCGGTTGGCCGTCGTCACCGCGTTTGACGTTGTTGGTCAGGGTGCAATAGACCTGGCCATCTTTCGGGCTGACCACGATCCACTCGGGACGGTCCATGCGCGTGGCCTGCATGACGGTGGCAGCCAGTCGCGCGTGGATCAGTACCTCGGCCTGGCTGGCAAAGCCTTTGCTGGCATCCAGGCCGTGCTTGCCATGGGTCAGCTCCAGCCATTGGCCACGGCCCTTGGGGTGGTCGGGGTTGCCGTCGCCGTCGTCGAAACGCGCAACGTACAGTGTGCCGTGGTCGAGCAGGTCACGATTGGCCTTGGGGTTGTGGTGGTCGATGCGATCGCGGCTGATGAATTTGTAGATGAATTCGCCGCGCTCGTCGTCGCCCATGTACACCACGGCATGCCCGTCGCGGGTTTCGGCCAGGGCTGCGTTCTCATGCTTGAAGCGACCTAGTGCGGTGCGCTTGACCGGCATGGCGGTGGGGTCGAACGGGTCCACTTCCACGACCCAGCCATGACGGTTGAGTTCGTTGGGGTTGCGCGCCATGTCGAAGCGCGGATCGTGGGGGTGCCAATTGATTTCCTTGCTGGCCGCGACCACGCCGTAGCGTTTCTGCGCCGGGGTGAACGCCAGCGTTGCGTCGGTGCTGCCGAAGCAGTCGGTAAAGTTTTCTTCGCACGTGAGGTAGGTGCCCCAGGGCGTCTTGCCATTGGCACAGTTCTGGAACGTGCCATGCACCAGTTGCCCGGTGCTGTCGGCGGCGGTCTTGAGCAGAGCGTCGCCTGCGGCTGGCCCGCTGACGCGGATCGGCGTGTTGCCGTGAACGCGGCGGTTGTACTGCGAGCCCTGGACGAAGTGCCAGTGGCCGGCCTTGCGCTGGATCTCGATCACCGACAGGCCTTCGCAGGCCAGGGCCTTGCGCACCTCTTCAGCCGACTGCGGGCTGCCGCCGTGGGCGTAGAGGTAGCGGTAGTTGGTGTATTCGTTGTTGATGGCCATCAACGCGCGATTGGCGTCGTTGGGGAAGGGGAACAGACTCATGCCATCGTTGTTGTCGCCGAACTGCACTTCCTGGGCTTCGGCGCTGCCGTTGCCGCTGGGGTCGAACGCAGGGCCGCCGGCTTGCAGGGGTTGCCCCCAGCTGATCAGCACGCTGGCCCGATAGCCTGGCGGCAGGCTGATGGTGTCGCTGGTGGCAGCCGCAATGCCGGTGAAACCGAGCAGGCCGCTGTTACCGGCGCTCACGGCGCTGGCCATGGCCGTGCGGGTCAGCAGGTTACCGCCCATGAACATTGCGGCACCGCACAATGCGCCAGCACCGATGAAGCGACGACGGCTCAGGCCGGTGATCTTTTCCAGGTCGGTGGCTTGATGTTCTTCTAATAGGCTCATGATCATCTCCCTTCAGGTCAGCGAGTACCTTAAGGAGGGATTATGACGAACAGGTTGCAGGCAGGGGGTGTGCCGATGCGTGCGTGCAGAAATGTTTCCGAATACAGCAATACGGGGGGGAACCACGGTGCAAAGCCAGCATGAATGCGCACAAGAGAATTAGCTAACCAGATGGGCTAAGATACACTGTAGTCACCTGTACAAAGGAGTCGCCACCGATGGCCATTCACAATGTTCACGATGCCAAAAGCAATCTGTCCCGGCTACTGGATCAAGCTGCGGCCGGTGAAGTGGTCGTCATTGCCAAAGCCGGCAAGCCGGTTGCCCGGCTGGTGGCTTATGACACGCCACTAGCGGGTGAAGCAAAGCGTATCGGTTTCATGCTTGACCTGGAGGTACCCGAAGACTTTGATGAGCTGGACATTGAGGTCGCCAATCTCTTCGAGGGCAAGGTGTGAAGTTACTGCTCGACACGCATATCCTGATCTGGGTTGCCAAGGACAGCCCGATGCTTTCAGCAAGTGCTCGATCGTTGATCGGCAATATGGATCACGAGGTGTACTTCAGCGCAGCGAGCCTGTGGGAAGTGGCCATCAAGAACGGTCTGAGCCGCAGCGCCACGGTCATCGATACGGCGCGTCTGCGCCGGCAGCTATTGCTCAATGGCTACAGCGAGCTACCCATCACTGCAGCCCATGGCATGGCCGTGGAAAAACTGCCGCCCATTCATCGCGATCCGTTCGATCGCCTGCTATTCGCCCAGGCTACCCTCGAGAGCATGCAGTTACTGACGGCCGACGCATTGTTGAGCCAATACGGCACACCCGCATTGCACGTTTGAATCGTCCTACCCAATAAGCTCCAGATGCAGATGCTCGGCAACGCTTTGGGCACTGGCGTCCTTCAGGTAGGGCACGCGACCCAGGCAGGGCGCTGGCATGCGTTCGGCCAGGGTGGCGAGGTTATCTTCCAGGCGTGAGGTTTTCGGTTCGATGATGTTGGCCACCCAGCCGGCCAGCTGCAGGCCGTCGCGGGCGATCGCTTCCGCACTGAGCAGCGCATGGCTGATGGCGCCCAGGCGCACGCCCACCACCAGAATCACCGGCAGTTTCAGGGCAATGGCCAAGTCCGACAGGTTGGCCTGGTCGGACAGCGGCACGCGCCAGCCGCCGGCGCCTTCGATCAGGGTGAAGTCTGCCTGCTGGGCCAGCACGTGGCGCATGGGCGCCAGCAACGATCCAACCGTCAGCGCCACGCCAGCCTCGCGAGCGGCAATGTGTGGAGCGATCGCCGGTTCGAAGGCCACTGGATTGACCTGCGCATATTCCAGGCTGATCGAACTCTGCGCCATCAAGGCCAGCGCATCACTGTTGCGCAGGCCCTTGGGTGTGACATCGCAGCCCGAGGCGACGGGTTTGGCACCCAGCGTACTGAGGCCCTTGAGCCGGGCGGCGTGCAGCAGGCCGGCCGCCACCGTGGTCTTGCCGATGTCCGTGTCGGTACCGGCGATGAAATAGGCGCTCATCAGAATTGTCCTTGCTCGACGGGTTTGCGCAGCACAGCGTAGACCACCTGGTAAGTGGCTGGCAGCCCCTGGGGTGCACGAAAGGCTTCATAGGCTTGCAGCAGACCAAGCATGCGCGCGCGGCCGGTCAGGCCGTCGGGTCGGCCGGGGTTGAGATTGTGCGCGCCCAGCGCCTTGAGTTCATGGGTCAGGCCGCGCACGTCCGCGTAGTGCAGCACATGGGGCACGTTATCCAGGCTCAGTACCTCCAGACCGCTGTTGGCGCACAGGCGCTGGTAGTCGGCGAACTCACGGAAGCGGTTGACGTGCACCCGGCCATCCACTGCGCGCCAGCTCTGGCGCAGCTCGTGCAGCGTGCCCGCGCACAGGCTGGCGAATGCCAGCACGCCACCGGGCTGCAGTGTTCGGTGGGCCTCGGCAAGCACCGCGGCGAAGTCGCTGCACCATTGCACCGCCAGGCTGGAATAGATCAGGCCACAGCTGCCATTGCGCAACGGCAGTTGCTCGGCATCTCCGGCCACATGCCAAGAGGTGCCGCCCTGGGCGCGGGCGTGGGTCAGCATGCCTTCGGCAATGTCCAGCGCCACGCCGGCGACCTCGGGAAAACGCTGCGCCAGGGCGCGGCTGAAATAGCCCGTGCCGCTGCCCAAGTCGAGCCATTGCGAGGGTTGCAGACCGGTCGGCAGGCGTGCGAGCAGCGCGTGCCCAACGTCGCGTTGCAACTGCGCGACGCTGTCGTAACTCGCCGCTGCCTTGGAAAAGGAAGCCGCCACCCGCCGCTTGTCCGGCAACGCAGACCCCGCCTCGGCCCCTGTAGCAGCGGCGCAAGCCGCGTCATCTACCATCGCCAAACGTGCGCCAAACGCAACACCCTTGCCGTTATTCATCAAAACCTCGCTCACGCAGGAAGGCCTGAATTGCACCGGCGACCCTTTGCGAGTCCTCCAGCATGAACGCATGGCTGGTCTGCTCGACCAGGCCGATCTCCGCCTCTGGCAGCAGCTCCCGCAACGCGCTTACGGCACCAACAGGCACCAGCGAATCGTTCCCGGCAAACAGGTGCAGTTGCGGCCCGGCAAACGCCTGCAACGCGGCCCGGGTATCCAGCTCCGCCAGCACATGCAGGCCCTCCACCAACGTCTGTGTCGAAGTCGGCTCAGCAACCGCCAGTCGCCGAGAAAGCCCGCGCGGATCAGCAGCGCCTTGCGCACAAAGCGACGCGAAGCGCTTCAGCAGGTTTTTCGGATCCGCCTCGCAAGCGGCCAGAAACGCTTCGAACGTCTTAGCGGGCATCGCCTCCGGCCAGTCGGCGCGGGCCACGAAACAGGGGTTGCTGGCCAGCGTCAGCAAGCCACGACAGCGCTCGCCACGGCGCGCCGCCAGTTCGGCAGCAAGCATGCCTCCCAGCGACCAGCCGCCCAGCCAGACACCGTCCGGCAGGCGTTCGTCGAGCGCGTCGAGCCAGTCGGAAAGCTGGATGGAACCGGGCTCGGGCAAGGCTTCGATCCGCGCCTGCACGGGTTCAGCGAGCCCTCGCAAGGCGGCGACCAGGGGATCCAAAGCACCGTTGCCCAGGCCCCAGCCAGGTAGCAGGATCAAGCGATCAAGCATGTTCAGCTCCCAGCAACGGGTAGCACTCAGCCAGCGCATCGAGCAGTCGCTGCACTTGGGCACTGCTGTGAGCGGCCGAAAGCGTGACCCGCAATCGCGCACTGCCGACAGGCACTGTTGGCGGGCGAATGGCCGTCACCAGCACTCCGCGCTCGCGCAACAGCCGCGACAAATGCAGGGCTCGCCCGGCGTCGCCGATGAGAATGGGTTGAATGGGCGTGAAGCTGTCCATCAAGGTCAGGCCCAACCGGGCAGCGCCCTGTCTGAACTGCGCGATCAGGGTCGCCAGGTGCTCGCGCCGCCAGTGCTCGCTGCGCAGCAGCTGCAGGCTGCGCAACGTGGCGCAGGCCAGCGCCGGTGGCTGGCTGGTGGTGTAGATGTAGGGCCGGGCGAACTGCACCAGCGTCTCGATCAGTTCCTCGCTGCCGGCTACGAAGGCGCCCGCAGTGCCGAAGCCCTTGCCCAAGGTCCCGACCAGCACCTGCACATCGTCCAACCCCAACCCGAAGTGTTCGACGATACCGCCACCGGTGGCGCCTAGCGCACCGAACCCGTGGGCATCGTCGACCATCAGCCAGGCACCCTTGGCGCGGGCCGAAGCGGCCAGTTGCGGCAGCTCGGCAAGGTCACCGTCCATGCTGAAGACGCCATCGGTCACCACCAGCGTATTGCCGGTGGCTTTGTCGAGGCGCGTTTCCAGGCTGGCGGCATCGTTGTGCAGGTAACGGCTGAAGCGCGCGCCGCTGAGCAGCCCGGCGTCTAGCAGCGAGGCGTGGTTGAGCCGGTCCTGCAGCACGGTATCGCCTTGCCCCACCAGGGCGGTGACCGCCCCCAGGTTAGCCATGTAGCCGGTGGAAAACAGCAACGCCCGCGGACGCCCGGTCAATTCGGCCAAGGCCTCTTCCAGCGCGTGGTGAGGGCTGCTGTGACCGACCACCAGATGCGATGCTCCACCGCCCACGCCCCAGCGCTCGGCGCCCTCGCGCCAGGCCTTGATCACTTCGGGGTGGTTGGCCAGGCCCAGGTAGTCGTTGCTGCAGAAAGCCAGCAGCGGTTGGCCATCGACCACCACGCATGGCCCCTGCGGGCTTTGCAGCAATGGACGCTGACGATAGAGGTCGGCGGCGTGGCGCTCGGCCAGGCGCGCGCTGAGGTCGAAGGGCATGCAGGCCTCGAATGGCAGGGGGTGAACGCCGGCCGCTGGGGCCGGCGCAGGGTCAGGCGGACGCGGCGTCGTAGAACAGGTCGCTGCTCTTCTGCTCGACCAGGGCCTGTTCGATGGCCGCTTGATGGACCTCGTCGGCGTGTTCTTCACGAGCTTCGGGAGCGATCCCCAGGCGGGCGAACAACTGCATGTCCTTGTCTGCCTGCGGGTTGGCCGTGGTCAACAGCTTGTCGCCATAGAAGATCGAGTTGGCCCCGGCCAGGAAAGCCAGTGCCTGCATCTGTTCGTTCATCGCTTCGCGCCCGGCGGAAAGGCGCACATGGGACTGCGGCATGAGAATGCGCGCCACGGCGAGCATGCGGATGAAATCGAACGGGTCGATATCCTCGGCGTTTTCCAGCGGTGTACCGGCCACTTTCACCAGCATGTTGATCGGCACCGACTCGGGATGCTCGGGCAGGTTGGCCAACTGGATCAGCAGCCCGGCGCGGTCGTCCAGCGACTCGCCCATGCCCAGGATGCCGCCGGAGCAGATCTTCATGCCGGCGTCGCGCACGTGGGCCAGGGTCTGCAGGCGTTCGCTGTAGGTGCGGGTGGTGATGATGCTGGCGTAGAACTCCGGCGAGGTGTCCAGGTTGTGGTTGTAGTAGTCGAGGCCGGCCTGGGCCAGCGCCTTGGTCTGGTCTTCGTCCAGGCGCCCCAGGGTCATGCAGGTTTCCAGGCCCAGCGCCTTGACCCCGGCAACCATTTGCAACACGTAGGGCATGTCCTTGGCCGAAGGGTGTTTCCAGGCCGCGCCCATGCAGAATCGCGTCGAACCGATGGCCTTGGCGCGGGCGGCTTCCTCGAGCACCTTCTGCACTTCCATCAGCTTTTCTTTTTCCAGCCCTGTGTTGTAGTGCCCCGATTGCGGGCAGTACTTGCAGTCCTCGGGGCAGGCGCCGGTCTTGATCGACAGCAGGGTCGAGACCTGGACCCGATTGGGGTCGAAATGCGCCCGGTGCACGCTTTGCGCCTGGAACAGCAGGTCGTTGAACGGCTGCACGAACAGCGCCTTGACCTCGGCCAGGGTCCAGTCGTGACGAACGGTTGCAGTTGTACTGGCGCTCATCGGCGATTCCTTGTTTATGCTTGGGCGCGCGCAGGGACGCTGGAATGTCCATGGGCGCAACGCGGCTATTGAGTTGAATGCGGGCATGATTAAGGAAGCTCCATGCACTGTCAACCTTCTACGGCTGCCAGGGTCTACAAGTGGCTAGAAAATGATCAGATTTGCCTGCTGTGCGACGAAGCGTCGGGCAATCCCTATGCCCTGTGCGAGGCCTGCGAATGCGACCTTCCCTGGCTGGAGGAGCAGTGCACGGTGTGCGCATTGCCCTTGGCGATGAGTGGGTTCACCTGCGCGCCCTGTCGGCGTCGGCCACCCGCATTCGGCAAGGTGGAAACCCCCTGGCACTATGGTTTTCCCCTCGACAGCCTGATCACCCGCTTCAAGCACAACAGCCAGTGGCCCTATGGACGTTTGCTGGCCGAGTTGACCAGTCACTGGCTCGATCATCGTTTCAACGAAGGGTTGCCACGCCCGCAGTTGCTGATCCCGGTGCCCATGGGGCGCAAACGCCTGCGCAGACGCGGTTTCAACCAGGCTGAAATGCTCGCTCGGTGGTTGTCCGAGGCACTGCACATCGACTGCGATTCGACCCTGGTGCAACGACCGCGCGAGACCCAGGCGCAGCAGGAACTGGGCGCCAAGGCGCGGCTGCACAACCTGGAACGAGCCTTTGCCTTGATGCCCGGTGCGGTGCTCGACGGAGTGCACGTCGCCTTGGTCGACGATGTGATGACCACCGGCGCCACCGCGCAGGCCCTGGCCACGCTGCTTCGCGAGGGCGGCGCCGCGCGGGTCGACGTCTACTGTCTGGCGCGCACGGCCAAGCCCGAGTAGCCTTGGGCCATGACCTTGCCTCCTTTGCTGGCCCAGTACATCGCCCGTCGTCCGCAACGCATCGAACTGCTGCGTCATATCGCCGAGCAGGGTTCGATCACCCGTGCCGCCAAGGCGGCTGGCCTGAGCTACAAGGGCGCCTGGGACGCCATCGACGAACTCAACAACCTGGCCCAAACGCCGCTGGTCGAACGGGTCGTGGGCGGCAAGGGCGGTGGTGGCGCGTGCTTGTCCGCGGAAGGGCAGCGCATGCTGCGCCTTTACCAGAAGCTCCAGGCCTTGCAGGCGCAGGTGCTCGAAGCCGCCGAGGACGTCGGCGACCTCGACCTGCTGGGCCGACTCATGCTGCGTACCAGTGCCCGCAATCAACTGCACGGCCGCGTGACTGCCATCGACGC
The DNA here is from genome assembly GCF_014842725.1 of Pseudomonas sp. CFBP 13602. NCBI lineage: Bacteria > Pseudomonadati > Pseudomonadota > Gammaproteobacteria > Pseudomonadales > Pseudomonadaceae > Pseudomonas > Pseudomonas sp. CFBP 13602. The sequence continues at coordinate 338,212 of NZ_JACYVT010000004.1, forward strand.
TCAAGGGCGCAACGACGAAATCACTTTGGACCTGGGCGCGGGGTTGAGCCTGCGCGCGCAGATCACCCATGACAGCACGCAAACCCTGACGCTGGTGCCCGGCGCTGGTGTGGTGGCCTTGATCAAGGCGGGTTGGTTGTGCGTGTTGCCACTGGATGCTCCCGCCATGCCTGGTCACAGCTGCCTGGAGGGTGTGCTGGAGCAGGTCCTGAAGGACGCTCGAGGGCCTTGCGAAATGCGTATCGGCCTGGCGAATGGGCAGACCCTGTGCGCACTTTCCGAGCACTGCTCGATCCGTGAGGGCGACTCGGTCAATGTGTGGCTCGATCCTGCCAACGTTCTACTCGGTACTCCGCTCTAACCCGCGCCATACCCGCCGAACCCTGTCGATCCCGCCTTTCAGCGAACCAGCCCGCAGCCGCCACGGCACCGTGACGGCCGCCGGGCGGGTATTGACTTTGCGCAGGCGTAAACGTATGTTTCAAACAGCCGTTTGATAGCGACAACCTGTCGCAGGTCGAACCCATCGGAATTCATCAGCAGAGGTTTATCGCTATGCCTGAGTACAAGGCCCCCTTGCGTGATATTCGCTTCGTCCGCGACGAGTTGCTCGGCTACGAAGCGCACTATCAAAGCCTGCCCGGCTGCCAGGATGCGACCCCGGACATGGTCGATGCCATCCTCGAAGAAGGCGCCAAGTTCTGCGAACAGGTACTGGCGCCGCTGAACCGTGTGGGCGACATCGAAGGCTGCACCTGGAGCGAAGACGGCGTGAAGACGCCGACCGGCTTCAAGCAGGCCTACAAACAGTTCGTCGAAGGCGGCTGGCCAAGCCTGGCCCACGACGTCGAACACGGTGGCCAGGGCCTGCCCGAATCCCTCGGTCTGGCGGTGAGCGAGATGATCGGCAGCGCCAACTGGTCGTGGGGCATGTACCCCGGCCTGTCCCATGGCGCCATGAACACCATTTCCGCCCACGGCACGCCCGAGCAGCAAGAGGCTTACCTGACCAAGCTGGTGTCCGGCGAGTGGACCGGCACCATGTGCCTGACCGAACCACACTGCGGCACCGACCTGGGCATGCTGCGCACCAAGGCCGAACCCCAGGCCGACGGCAGCTATGCAATCAGCGGCACGAAGATCTTCATTTCTGCCGGCGAACACGACATGGCCGACAACATCGTGCACATCGTGCTGGCACGCCTGCCCGATGCACCGGCTGGCACCAAGGGCATCTCGCTGTTCATCGTGCCCAAGTTCCTGCCTGACAGCGATGGCGCGATCGGCGCGCGCAATGCGGTGAGCTGTGGCTCGCTGGAACACAAGATGGGCATTCACGGCAACGCCACCTGCGTGATGAACTTCGACAGCGCCACCGGCTACCTGATCGGCCCCGCCAACAAGGGCCTGAACTGCATGTTCACCTTCATGAACACGGCACGCCTGGGCACTGCCCTGCAGGGTCTGGCCCATGCCGAAGTCGCGTTCCAGGGTGGCCTGCGCTATGCCCGCGATCGCCTGCAGATGCGCTCGCTGACCGGCCCCAAGGCGCCCGACAAGGCTGCCGACCCGATCATCGTGCACCCGGACGTACGGCGCATGCTGCTGACCATCAAGGCCTTCGCCGAAGGCACGCGGGCCATGGTCTATTTCACCGCCAAGCTGGTGGACGTGCTCAAGTTCAGCCAGGACGAGGAAGAGCGCAAGCGCGCCGATGCCCTGCTGGCGTTCATGACGCCGATCGCCAAGGCATTCATGACCGAAGTCGGTTTCGAGGCCGCCAACCACGGCGTGCAGATCTACGGCGGGCACGGTTTCATTGCCGAGTGGGGCATGGAGCAGAACGTGCGCGACAGCCGCATTTCCATGCTGTACGAAGGCACCACCGGCATCCAGGCACTCGACCTGCTGGGGCGCAAGGTGCTCATGACCCAGGGCGAGGCCCTCAAGGGCTTTACCCGGATCGTGCACAAGTTCTGCCAGGCCAACGAAGGCAACGAGGCCGTTGCCGAGTTCGTTACACCCTTGGCGCAGTTGAACAAGGAGTGGGGCGAGCTGACCATGAAGGTTGGCATGGCCGCCATGAAGGATCGCGAAGAAGTCGGCGCAGCATCGGTCGATTACGTGATGTATTCGGGTTACGCCTGCCTGGCCTATTTCTGGGCCGACATGGCTCGTGTGGCAGCGCAGAAGCTGGCCGAAGGTACGGGCGATGCCGCGTTCTACACGGCCAAGCTGCAAACGGCGCGCTTCTACTTCCAGCGCATCCTGCCGCGCACCCGCACTCACGTTGCCGCCATGCTCTCGGGCGCGGCCAACCTGATGGACATGGACGAAGCGCACTTCGGCCTGTCCTACTGACAGGTACGCCAACCAGCCGGGCGGCGCGCGTCTTGCCGAGCGCGCCGCCCGGCTTTCGAACCTCAGCCCTCGAATTTCTGCGAGTCAGCCATGGCGGATTACAAAGCTCCCCTGCGCGATATGCGCTTTGTCCTGAACGAAGTATTCGACGTTGCCAGCCACTGGGCGCAGCTGCCGGGCCTGGCCGACAGCGTCGATGTCGACACCATGGAGGCCATTCTCGAGGAGGCCGGCAAGGTCACCGCCCAGGCCATCGCGCCCTTGAGCCGTGCGGCCGATGAAGAGGGCTGCCACTGGCGCGATACCGCGGTGACGACTCCGGCCGGGTTCATTCAGGCCTACCGGACCTACGCCGAGGGTGGCTGGGTCGGCGTGGGCGGCGAGCCTGCCCACGGTGGCATGGGCATGCCCAAGGTGATTTCGGCGCAGGTCGAGGAGATGGTCAACTCGGCCAGCCTGGCGTTCGGCCTGTACCCGATGCTGACTGCAGGTGCCTGCCTGTCCATCAACGCCCATGCCAGTGAAGAGCTGAAACGCACCTACCTGCCCAAGATGTATGCCGGAACCTGGGCCGGCTCCATGTGCCTGACCGAAGCCCATGCGGGTACCGATCTGGGCCTGATCCGCACACGTGCCGAACCGCAGGCAGACGGCAGCTACAAGGTCAGCGGGACGAAGATCTTCATCACCGGCGGCGAACACGACCTGACCGAGAACATCATCCATCTGGTGTTGGCCAAGCTTCCCGACGCACCGCCCGGCCCCAAGGGCATCTCGCTGCTGCTGGTACCCAAGTTCATGGTCGATGCCGACGGTAACCTGGGCGCGCGCAACGCCGTGTCCTGCGGTTCCATCGAACACAAGATGGGCATCCAGGCGTCGGCCACCTGCGTGATGAACTTCGATGGCGCCACCGGTTACCTGGTCGGCGAGGCCAACAAGGGCCTGGCGGCCATGTTCACCATGATGAACTACGAGCGTCTGGGCGTAGGCATTCAGGGCCTGGCGTCGGCCGAGCGCTCCTATCAGAACGCTGTGGAGTACGCCCGTGACCGGCTGCAGAGCCGTTCGCCCACCGGGGCCATGCAGGCCGACAAGATGGCCGACCCGATCATCGTCCACCCGGACGTGCGGCGCATGCTGCTGACCATGAAAGCCTGCAATGAAGGCGGGCGGGCGTTCTCCACCTACGTGGCGCTGCAGTTGGACACCGCCAAGTACAGCGAAGAGCCGGCCACGCGCAAGCGCGCCGAAGACATGGTGGCTTTGCTGACTCCGGTGGCCAAGGCCTTCCTGACCGACCTGGGCCTGGAAACCACGGTGCATGGCCAGCAGGTATTCGGTGGCCACGGCTATATCCGCGAATGGGGCCAGGAGCAGTTGGTCCGCGATGTGCGCATTACCCAGATCTACGAGGGCACCAACGGCATCCAGGCACTGGACCTGATGGGCCGCAAGGTGGTGGGCAACGGTGGTGCGTTCTATCAGCTGTTTTCCGACGAAGTGCGTGCCTACGCCGCCCAGGCCGATGCCGCGTTGCAGGAGTTCGCCCAGCCGCTGATTGACGCGCTGGACCGCCTCGACGCCTTGACGGCAGGGGTTCTGGACCGCGCCGCGAACGATCCGCGCGAGATCGGCGCCGCATCGGTCGAGTACCTGCAGGCCTTTGGTTACACCGCCTACGCCTACATGTGGACGAGAATGGCGGCGGCCGCGCTGGGCAGGCAGGACGAGGCGTTCTATGCCAGCAAACTGGGCACGGCGCGCTTTTATTTCGCCCGGTTGTTGCCGCGGATCCACTCCCTGGCGGCTGCTGTCGATGCCGGCAGCGCGTCCCTATTTCTGTTGGATGAGGAGCAATTCTGACGATGTAAGCTTTGGCTTACATCACGTGGTGTCTTTGAGCTATATCCACGGATTGGATCCACAGTTAATCTTCACTCCAAGGACGTTGCGCAGGATGCGCCTAGATATAACAGGGACACGTAGGATTTCTGCCAGGACGGCGGACGGAAATGGATGTCATGGGAAACAGTCTGCAAAACCCCGCTTCGGCGGGGTTTTCTTTTTTCCGCTCCCGAATAATTTCCCCTGTAGCAGCGGCGCAAGCCGCGTCACTGGCGACGCGATACACCTGACACCCCGCTTCGACGCCGGACGCGGCTCGCGCCGCTGCTACAGGAACGCGTGGGGCTCATTACGGGCTGCGCGCGCCCTGTAGCAGCGGCGCAAGCCGCGTCACTGGCGACGCGATACACCTGACACCCCGCATCGACGCCGGACGCGGCTCGCGCCGCTGCTACAGGAACGCGTGGGGCTCATTACGGGCTGCGCGACCCGTGTGGCAGCGGCGCGTCAGGTCATGGTTTCGCTGGCGGCTTGAGCAGCGCTTCTGCCGCCTTGGCCAGGTCCGGCGGGAGGAAATCCCGGTCCGGATTGTAGTCGGCCTTGAGGAAGCGCGTCAGGTCCTGCAGGTCGCCTGGGCTGAGAATGCCCGCGGCCTGCTTGAGGCGCAGGTTGTCGAGGATGTAGTCGTAGCGGGTGTTGTTGTAGTCGCGCACCGAGCTGTACAGCTGGCGCTGCGCATCGAGCACGTCGACGATGTTGCGCGTTCCCACCTGATAGCCGATTTCCGTGGCCAGCACCGAGCTCTGGTTGGAGATGATCGACTGCTTGCGCGCCTGCACCTGCTCGACATCGGTGTTCACCGCACGGTGCAGGTTGCGGGTGTTCTCCACCACCTGTCGGCGCAGGCTTTCACGCTGCTGCTCACTTTGCGTGAGCCGCGCATAGGCCTCACGGACCTGCGAACTGGTCAAACCGCCGCTGTAGATTGGAATGTTCAACTGCACCCCAATGCTGCGCTGCGACACGTCGCTGCCATAGCTCACGCCCGGCAGATTGGAAGGATTGCTGAAACCCAGATTGTCGTTGTCACCCTTCTGGTATTGCGCCACCGCATCCACCGTGGGCGCATGCCCGGCCTTGCGCTGGCGCAAAGTCTGCTCGGCAGCTTCCACGGCGTAGTTGCTGGCCAGCAGATCGAGGTTCTGCCGGGAAGCGGTGTCGACCCACGCACTCGCGTCGTTGGGCATCGGCGCCAGCACCGGCAAGGTGTGAACGATGCCCTGGATCGAATTGTATTCGCGGTTGGTCAGCGTGATCAGGGCCTGGAAGGCGTCGTCGACCTGACGTTGGGCGATGATTCGATTGGCCCGTGCGGTGTCGTAGCTGGCCTGGGATTGCAGGGTGTCGGTCTTGTCGGACAGACCGACGTTGAAACGCTCCTGCGACTGATCGAGCTGGCGCCGGAAAGCATTCTCTTCGGCACGCGCGGTGGCCAGATTGTCCTGCGCGCGCAGCACCGAGAAATAGGCCTGGGCACTCTGCAGAATCAGGTTCTGCTCGGTGGCCGACAGCTGCACGGCCGCCTGCTCGTCGACCGCCTTGGCGGCCTTGAGCTGGAACCAGCGGTCGGCGCGGAACAGCGGCTGGCTCAACTGCGCCCGGTAGGAATTGCCGCTGCGGTTGTACACCGCCGACGGCTGGTCCAGCGCCGTGCGGGTATCGTTGATGTCATAGCCCGCCGACAGGTTGGGCAGCAAACCGGCCCGTGCCTGCGGCACGATTTCGCTTTGCGCGGCGTAGTCGGCCCGCGAAGCGGCCAGGTCGGCGTTGTTCAGCACCGCTTCTTGATAGACGCTGACCAGGTCGGTCATGCTCGCCAGCGGTGCCTGCTGCGCCAGGGCCATGCCTGGAATGGCACCGGACACGGCCAGGGCGAGGGCCGTTGCCGAGGGAAATCTACTGCGCAGCATGGGGCAATCCTTGGTCTGAAAGCTGGGTCTGGGCATCAGCTGTGAAAATAGGCGTGGGGCAGGGCGAGTGTAGAGCGCGACGCGCCGCACAACAATCCGGCGCAACGGCCAATATCAAGACCTGCAGGCGGAGTTGGCGTTCTGTGTGCGGGCCGTCTATGCTGTGCACGTTCTTGTCGGGGTGCCTTGCTATGAGGCTGAGATCGGATAATCCGGATCCCGTTGAACCTGATCAGGTTAACGCCTGCGTAGGGAACAAGATTTCTCGTCCTTTCGGCGAGTCCTCTTGTGCTTCGTCCGGGGTCTCGCGCATTTTCTGCACAGCACCTCGCGTACAAGCACAGCATCCGTTCACAGGGTGCATCCGTGCCTTTCAGGTTCGCTCCGACATTCCCGTGATGGATGCCGTCTGGAGAGCCTGTGATGAATACAAAAGCAAAAAACACCGTGCATTTGAGCGAATCGGCCCAGGTCGATTCGGGCTCCGTGCAGCCCTTCACCCGTTCGCGCAAGATCTACGTCCAGGGCTCGCGTGCGGACATCCGCGTGCCGATGCGCGAGATCAGCCTGGATGTCACGCCCACCGACTTCTCGACCGGCAGCGGCGCAGGTGAAATCAACCCGCCGGTGACCGTCTACGACACGTCTGGCCCGTACACCGACCCCAGCGTCGTCATCGACGTGCGCAAGGGCCTGGCCGACGTGCGCTCGGCGTGGATCGACGACCGCGGCGACACCGAGCGCCTGGCCGGCCTGAGCTCGAGCTTCGGCCAGCAACGCCTGAGCGACGACGAACTGACCAAACTGCGCTTCGCCCATGTGCGCAACCCGCGCCGGGCCAAGGCCGGCGCCAACGTCAGCCAGATGCACTATGCCCGCCAGGGCATCATTACCGCCGAAATGGAATACGTCGCCATCCGCGAGAACATGAAGCTGGCCGAGGCGCGCGCTGCCGGCCTGCTCAAGGACCAGCACAAGGGCCACAGCTTCGGCGCCAGCATTCCAAAGGAGATCACCGCCGAATTCGTCCGCGACGAGATCGCCCGCGGCCGCGCAATCATCCCGGCCAACATCAACCACACCGAACTCGAGCCGATGATCATCGGCCGCAACTTCCTGGTGAAGATCAACGGCAACATCGGCAACAGCGCGCTGGGTTCCTCCATCGAGGAAGAAGTGGCCAAGCTCACCTGGGGCATTCGCTGGGGCTCGGACACGGTGATGGACCTGTCCACCGGCAAGCACATCCACGAAACCCGCGAGTGGATCATCCGCAACTCGCCCGTGCCGATCGGCACCGTACCCATCTATCAGGCCCTGGAAAAGGTCGGCGGCGCGGCTGAGGACCTGACCTGGGAGCTGTTCCGCGACACCCTGATCGAACAGGCCGAGCAGGGCGTCGACTACTTCACCATCCATGCCGGTGTGCTGTTGCGCTATGTGCCGCTGACCGCCAAGCGGGTCACCGGCATCGTCAGTCGCGGCGGGTCGATCATGGCCAAGTGGTGCCTGGCGCATCACAAGGAAAACTTCCTGTACACGCACTTCGATGACATCTGCGAAATCATGAAAGCCTACGATGTCAGCTTTTCCCTGGGCGACGGCCTGCGTCCGGGGTCGATCGCCGACGCCAACGACGAAGCCCAGTTCGGCGAACTGGAAACCCTTGGCGAGCTGACCAAGATCGCCTGGAAGCACGACGTGCAGTGCATGATCGAAGGTCCGGGGCATGTGCCGATGCAGCTGATCAAGGAGAACATGGACAAGCAGCTGGAATGCTGCGACGAAGCGCCGTTCTACACCCTGGGCCCACTGACCACCGACATTGCGCCGGGTTACGACCACATTACCTCGGGCATCGGTGCCGCGATGATCGGCTGGTTCGGCTGCGCCATGCTCTGCTACGTGACGCCTAAAGAGCACCTCGGGTTGCCGAACAAGGATGACGTGAAGACCGGCATCATCACCTACAAGATAGCCGCCCACGCTGCCGACCTGGCCAAGGGACATCCGGGCGCGCAGATCCGCGACAACGCCTTGAGCAAGGCGCGCTTCGAGTTTCGCTGGGAAGACCAGTTCAACCTGGGGCTGGACCCGGACACCGCGCGCGCCTACCACGACGAAACCCTGCCCAAGGATTCGGCCAAGGTCGCGCATTTCTGCTCGATGTGCGGGCCGAAGTTCTGCTCGATGAAAATCACCCAGGAAGTGCGCGAGTACGCGGCCAACCAGAAGATCGAAGCCATCGACCTGAGCGTGGAAGAGGGCATGCGCGAGCAGGCGCAGCGCTTCAAGCAGGAAGGCAGCCAGCTGTACCAAAAGGTCTAGTCAGTATCTTCGGTGGTGCGGTTTTCGCGGCCGCTGACCGCTCCTGCGATTCCTCCGTAGGAGCGGTCAGCGGCCGCGAACAGGCACCGCCAATGCCCCAACAACCTTCGACCCATTTCCACTCGAGCCCAGCCATTGAAAACCTCCTATTCTCCCGATACTGCGGTGTCCGCCGCCCAGCGCGTGCTGGGCGGGCGCGACCTGTTCTCCCTGTGGTTTTCCCTGGGCGTGGGCCTCATGGTGCTGCAGACCGGCGCCCTGCTGGCGCCTGGCCTGGGCCTGGCCGGCGCACTGGCGGCGATCTTCCTGGGCACCCTGGTGGGTGTTTTGCTGCTCGCCTCGGTCGGCGTCATCGGCAGCGACACCGGCCTGTCCGCCATGGCCGCCCTGCGCCTGACCCTGGGCCGCGGCGCCGGCAGCGTTCCGGCCTTGCTCAACCTGTTGCAACTGATTGGCTGGGGATCGTTCGAGATCATCGTCATGCGCGATGCTGCCAGCCTGCTGGGCACGCGCGCGTTCGGTGAGGGCAGCCTGGGCAGCAACCCCTGGCTGTGGACCGTGTTTTTCGGCGGCCTGGCGACATTGCTGGCGGTCACCGGGCCGCTGACCTTCGTGCGCAAGGTGCTGCGCAAATGGGGCATCTGGCTGCTGTTGGCAGCGTGCCTGTGGCTGACCTGGAACCTGTTCGCCAAGGCCGACCTGACGACCCTGTGGAACACCGCTGGCGACGGTTCCATGGACCTGGCCACGGGCTTCGACATCGCCATCGCCATGCCCTTGTCGTGGCTGCCGCTGATTGCCGACTATTCGCGATTCGGCAAGCGCGCCAAAAGCGTGTTCGGCGGCACGGCCGTCGGGTTTTTCATAGGCAACTTCTGGTTGATGAGCCTGGGCGTCGCCTACACTCTGGCGTTCGCGCCCAGTGGCGAAGTCAATGCGCTGCTGCTGGCGTTGGCCGGGGCCGGCCTGGGCATACCGCTGTTGTTGATCCTGCTGGACGAGACGGAGAACGCCTTCGCCGATATCCATTCGGCGGCGGTATCGACCAGCTTGCTGTCAGGGCTCAAGGTCGAACACCTGGCCTTGGCCATCGGCATCGTCTGCACGCTGATCGCCTGCCTGGCACCGCTGGCGCAGTACCAGAACTTCCTGCTGCTGATCGGCTCGGTATTCGCGCCGCTGTTCGGCGTGGTGCTGATGGACCACTTCGTGCTGCGCAGGCGTTCGGCGCAGGTCGAACCGCGCGCCGTGCACTGGAGTGCGCTGCTGGCCTGGTTTGGCGGCGTATGCCTGTACCACGTGCTGGCCAATCTGTACCCGCAGATCGGCGCAACCCTGCCAGCGCTGCTGGTGGCCGGGTTGCTGTACTACCTGATCGAGCGAGTACTCAACCGCGACCCGGGAACAGCTCGGGCTTGATCACCCCATTGAGGCGCGGGTAGGCGATCTTCACTTCCGGGTGGCCCATGGCGTAGGGGGCGATGCTGTACACATTGTACTTGAGCACCACGCCCCCATAGGTCAGGGCAATGTTCGGCGTTTGCTGGAAGGGCCACTGGCGAATGAACTCGGCGTCCTTGTCCAGTTTGCTGGCGACCAGCCAGCCGCGATGGGCTTCTTCGGCGGCCTGCCAGAACGCACGCTCCTGGCCTGGGACCAGCATGTCCTGCAGGGTCAGCTCGCGGTGTTCGCGGCGCGACCAGTTGATGAAGCCGCGCCCGGGCATGCCATGGGCGCCGCCGGTCATGGCGTAGCTGGACAGCTCGACCACAACAATGCCGTCATGCTGTTCGCGTACCTTGGCTTGCAGGTAGCTGCTGTAACGTGGCTGGGCCTCGCGCATGAACTGCTCTTCGTAAGCCTTCAGGGTCGCGGGCACGCGGGCGTCCGGGGTATTGACGGTCATCTCGCGCAAGCGTTTGTCGATGGCTGCATCCAGGCCCGGCTCGTCGGGAAAGTGCACCACGTCGATGTTCACCAGCGGGCAATCCTGATTGTCGCAGCCAGGCTTGAGGTGCTCGAAAGCCTCGCGCTTGGTGTCCAGCGGCGCCCGGTAGTTGGGCTGGAAGAGGCTGGAGCAGGCACCCAGGGTCAGGGCGACGCAGGCCACGGAGGCGAACTTGAGAAACGACATGAGGGTCCTTGGCGGGTAATGGAATTATCGTGGTTGGACTGTCGGTCGAACCGTCGGTTCGCCAGTTGCGCAATCTTAATGCCTGCTCGCCCAACCGCCTATCCCGAGGCGCGCGGCTTCACCTCAAAGGGGCTGCAATACGGGCCCATCGCGGTTAGGATGGCCCCATGCTGCATGCACGAGTAAGAGGTTTTTCCATGCCAGATTCATCACGATCAATGCCTTCGGCGGTCGAAATCGACAAGCGCGAGCTCTGCTTCCAGGGCTTCTACAAACTGGACAAGCTGTTCCTGCGCCACGAGCTGTTCAACGGTGGCATGAGCAAGCAGATCAGCCGCGAATTGTTCGTGCGCCACGATGCCGTGTGTGTGTTGCCCTACGACGCCGCTCGCGACGAACTGGTGCTCATCGAGCAGTTCCGGGTCGGCGCGGTGGGCAAGGTCGACAACCCCTGGCTGATCGAAATGGTCGCCGGGCTGATCGACAAGGACGAGCGGCCCGAGGAAGTCGCGCACCGCGAGGCCGACGAGGAAGCGGGCCTGCAGATCGAAGCGTTGTGGCCGATCAGCAAGTACTTCCCGTCACCCGGCGGCAGCGACGAGTACGTGCACCTCTACCTGGGCCGCTGCAGCAGCGAGGGCGCTGGTGGCCTGCATGGCCTGGAAGAAGAGGGCGAGGACATTCGCGTCAAGGTCTGGGCATTCGACGATGCCCTGCAGGCCGTGCGCGATGGTCGAATCATCAACGCGGCAGCGATCATCGCCATCCAATGGCTGGCCCTGAACCGCGACGAAGTCAGGGGGCTGTGGTCGTGAGCCCGTTGCGCGAGCGCTACCGCGTCGATCTGGTCGGCCTGCAGGCCGCCTGCGAAGCCAATTACGCGCGGCTCATGCGCCTGCTGCCGGACATGCGCAGCCAGCAGTTGTCACGCCGCATCGCCATGACCCAGGCCGACCAGATGCTCGGTGTGCTGACGCTGGAGGTGCTGCTTGCCTGTCCGTACACCACCACCCTGCGCGTACGCCAGGAGCACAGCCTGCCATGGCTGCCGGTGCCGCAGATGGAGGTGCAGGTGTACCACGACGCGCGCATGGCCGAAGTCGTCAGCGCCGAGCACGCCCGGCGTTTCCGCAGCGTCTATCCCTACCCCAACGCGGCCATGCACCAGCCTGACGAAAAGGCCCAGCTCAACCTGTTCCTGGGTGAGTGGCTGAGTCATTGCCTGGCCTGTGGCCACGAGTACGAAGCGGTACGCTGAGCATCGCCCTGCACGAACGCCGCAGGTCGCATTGCCCTTGTCATCCAGGCTGCGCATAATTTGCCGGTTCGCCCTTTTGCCTGGAGACGGTCTTGTCGAGCCTATCTGATCCTGCTGTCGATGCACCGGTAGTGCTCGTGCAGCTTTCCGACAGCCACCTGGTGGCCGCAGCCGACGGTGCCATGTTCGGCTTGAACACGCGACGGAGCCTGGCGCAGGTGGTTGCGCAGGTGCTCGAGGAGCAGCCGCGCATCGACCTGCTGGTCGCCACCGGTGACCTGTCCCAGGACGGCACGCTGGCGTCTTACCAGGCGTTCGCGCAGGCCACCCAGGTCATTTGCGCACCCACGCGCTGGCTGCCCGGCAACCACGACGAGCCGGCGCTCATGCGGCAAGCCGCAGAAGGCACCCAGTGGCTGGAGCCTGTGGCGGATGTGGGTGCCTGGCGGGTGACGCTGCTCGATTCGGCCATCGCTGGTTCTGCAGCCGGCCATCTGGCCGACGATCAGTTGCAGTTGCTCGAGCGTGCGCTCGCTGAAGCACCGCACAAGCATCATCTGGTGTGCCTGCATCACCATCCGGTTGCGATCGGCAGCCAATGGATAGAGCCCATCGGGCTGCGCAACGCCGGGGCCCTGTTCGAACTGCTCGGGCGTTTCCCGCAGGCGCGTGGCGTGCTCTGGGGGCATGTGCATCAGGAGATCGACCGGCACGCCCATGGCTTGCGCCTGCTGGCGTCGCCGTCCACGGGCATTCAGTTTCTGCCCGGCAGTGAGGATTTCGCCCTGGACGACCGCGCGCCGGGCTACCGCTGGCTGCGCCTGATGCCGGACGGGCAGATCGAGACCGGCGTGTCGCGGCTGGCGAACTTCACCTTCACCCCGGACCTGGACGCGGCGGGTTATTGAATCAGAGGCGGTAGTGCGGCCTTCGCGGCCAGAGCCCGCTCCCGCAGGGTTTCGCGCCAGGATTGCGGCTTGCCCATATACCGACGCACCAACACCCCAACTGCACCCTCGACAAGGTAAACTGCGCGCCATCTCTATGCCCGGAGGCCCCCATGCCCGGTTCGATCCTCTACATTCACGGTCTGAACAGTTCGCCGGAGTCGCAGAAAGCCCGCCAGCTGTGCGCGCTGATGCAACGCATCGGTCTGGCCGACCAGCTTCGCGCGCCGGCGCTGCACCACCATCCGCGCCAGGCCATTGCCCAACTGGAAGCCGCGCTGGCGCAGCTCGACGCACCATTGCTGGTGGGAAGCTCCCTCGGCGGCTACTATGCGACGCACCTGGCAAAGCGCTTCGGCCTCAAGGCATTGTTGATCAACCCGGTGGTCAATCCGCACCACCTGTTCGATGGCTACCTGGGAATGCAGACCAACCACTACACGGGCGAACGCTGGCAGTTGACCCGCGACCACGTCACGGCCCTTGCCGAGCTGGAAGTGCCGGCGCCCACCGACCCCGAGCGGCTTCAGGTGTGGCTGCAGACCGGCGACGAAACCCTCGACTATCGCCAGGCTGCGGCCTTCTACCAGGCCTGCAGCGTACACATCGAAAACGGCGGCGACCACGGCTTCCAAGGCTTTGCGCAAAAGTTGCCAGCGCTGCTGGCATTCGCCGGCATCGACGCGGCGCGTTACCAGGCCGTCGATTTTGCCCAGCTTTGATCACTCTTTTCACGAACGACTGACGACGAGACCCCATGGCCAATCCCAGCGCTAGCTCCTATAACGCAGACGCCATCGAAGTCCTCTCGGGCCTCGACCCGGTGCGCAAGCGCCCGGGCATGTACACCGACACCAGTCGGCCCAACCACCTGGCCCAGGAAGTCATCGACAACAGTGTCGACGAAGCCCTGGCGGGCCATGCGCGTTCTATCCAGGTCATCCTGCACGCCGATCACTCTCTTGAAGTGTACGACGATGGCCGTGGCATGCCCGTGGACATCCACCCCGAGGAAGGCGTCAGCGGCGTCGAGCTGATCCTTACCAAGCTGCACGCGGGCGGCAAGTTTTCCAACAAGAACTACCAGTTTTCCGGCGGCCTGCACGGGGTGGGCATCTCGGTGGTCAACGCCCTGTCCAATCAGGTGCGGGTCAGGGTCAAGCGCGACGGCAACGAGTACCAGATGACCTTCGCCGATGGCTTCAAGGCCACCGATCTGGAAGTGATCGGCACTGTCGGCAAGCGCAACACCGGCACCAGCGTGTATTTCGCCCCGGACCCGAAATACTTCGATTCGCCGAAGTTTTCCGTCAGCCGCCTCAAGCATGTGCTCAAGGCCAAGGCGGTGTTGTGTCCCGGCCTGCTGGTCAGCTTCGAAGACAAGGGCAGCGGCGAGAAGGTCGAGTGGCATTATGAAGACGGGCTGCGTTCGTACCTGATCGATGCGGTCACCGAATTCGCTCGCCTGCCCGACGAGCCGTTCTGCGGCAGCCTGGCGGGCAACAAGGAAGCCGTGGACTGGGCGCTGCTGTGGTTGCCCGAAGGCGGCGACAGCGTTCAGGAAAGCTACGTCAACCTGATCCCGACGGCTCAGGGCGGTACCCACGTCAACGGGCTGCGCCAGGGTCTGCTGGATGCAATGCGCGAGTTCTGCGAGTTCCGCAACCTGCTGCCACGCGGCTTGAAACTGGCGCCCGAGGATATCTGGGAACGCATCGCCTTCGTGCTGTCGATGAAGATGCAGGATGCGCAGTTCTCGGGCCAGACCAAGGAGCGGCTGTCCTCGCGCGAGGCGGCCGCGTTCGTCTCCGGCGTGGTCAAGGACGCCTTCAGCCTGTGGCTCAACGCCCATCCCGAATTGGGCATGCAGTTGGCCGAACTGGCGATCAGCAACGCCGGGCGTCGCCTCAAGGCGAGCAAGAAGGTCGAGCGCAAGCGCATCACCCAAGGCCCCGCATTGCCCGGCAAGCTGGCTGACTGCGCCGGGCAGGACCCGGCCCGCTCCGAACTGTTCCTGGTCGAAGGGGACTCCGCCGGTGGCTCGGCCAAACAGGCGCGGGACAAGGAGTTCCAGGCGATCCTGCCGTTGCGCGGCAAGATCCTCAACACCTGGGAAGTGGACGGCAGCGAAGTACTCGCCAGCCAGGAAGTCCACAACATTGCCGTGGCCATCGGCGTCGATCCCGGTGCCGCCGATATCAGCCAACTGCGCTACGGCAAGGTGTGCATCCTGGCCGACGCCGACTCCGACGGCCTGCACATCGCAACCCTGCTGTGCGCGCTGTTCGTCCAGCACTTCCGGCCTTTGGTGGACGCCGGTCACGTCTACGTCGCCATGCCGCCGCTGTACCGCATCGACCTGGGCAAGGAGATCTTCTACGCCCTGGACGAGGCCGAGCGCGACGGCATTCTCGACCGCCTGGTTGCCGAAAAGAAACGCGGCAAGCCGCAGGTCACGCGCTTCAAGGGCCTGGGCGAAATGAACCCGCCGCAGCTGCGCGAAACCACCATGGACCCCAACACCCGCCGCCTGGTGCAACTGACCCTGGACGACTTTGCCGGCACCACCGAAATCATGGACATGCTGCTGGCCAAGAAACGTGCGGGCGACCGCAAGGCGTGGCTCGAGTCCAAGGGCAACCTGGCCGAGGTGCTGGCTTGATCGCAGCGCTGCTGACAGCCCTGTTCGCCCTGGCCCTGCCTACGCTGGCCGTGGCGTCGGGGCAACCACCCGTGCCCGAGCTGACCCTGGTCGGCGAGCACGCGGTGGACGGTATGCCCACCGGGAACCTGTCCGGCCTGGCGCTGTGCCGCAAGACCTTGTGGGCCGTTTCGGACCGGGAGGACGGTACGGTTTATCGACTCGACACCTCGACCCCCGACTGGCAGGCCACGGCCGTAACCTTCAAGGCGCCGCCGGTACCGCCCAGCGGGCTGCCCGTTCGTCTGCGCATGAGCAGTTGGGCGGCGGCCTTCGTGCGTGGCGGCGACCTGGATTTCGAAGGCATCAGCTGCGATGCCCGAGGCAACCAATACCTGGTCAGTGAATCCCACGTCGCGGTGCTGCAGATTCCCGTGTCAGGCGAGCCGAAATGGTTGCCCCTGGACCCGACCCTGGTTAGTCAGGCACGCGCCAGCCACCTGCTGTTGCATTTCAATGCCCTGTTCGAAGGGCTGACCGTCAATCTGGCCGGCGACCGCCTGTGGCTGGCTGCCGAACGTCAGCAGCGCGGCCTGCTGGCCGTTCGCAAGCGGCCATTGAGCTGGAGCTGTGAGGGGCGTTGCGTATTGCTTGCCGAAGGCGGTGCGGAAGCCCTTCCGGTGCAGATTCCCCGGGCCAGGCACATGCCGCGCGATTTTGCCGATCTGGCCTGGTTCGATGGCAAGCTGTTCACGCTGGAACGCAATGCCTATCGCATCTGTCGTCGCGACGCGGACACGGCTGCCGTGGAGCGGTGCTGGTCGTTCGCCGCCGAGGCGCTGTTGCCGGCTCGCCGCTATGATGCCCCCTACGGTCTGACCGAAGCGCTGAGCGTCGATGCCGAGGGGGCATGGGTGGGCACCGACAATAACCAGTGGGCCCGCGCCGATGGCGAGCGGCGTCCGGTGGTCTGGCGCTTCGCGGCCCCCGCCGGCGGCTGGAGCGCCGCGCCATGAGCCAGGCCGCACCGGGCAGGCGTGTTGGCAAGGTGTTGATGCTGCTGGCCTGGGCCGCAGCGTTGTACCTGGCCACGCAGTTCTTCGGTGACTGGGAACAGCGTCGAGAAAATCCCAATGCGGTGCCGGTTTCCCAGCACGGCGACGGCTACGTGGAAGTGCAACTGGCCGGCAATGGCCAGGGGCACTTCGTCAGCGGCGGCTTCATCAATGGGCAGCCGGTGCAATTCATGCTCGACACCGGCGCCACCGATGTGGCCATGCCCGAAGCGGTCGCGCGCAAGCTCGATCTGGCCCGCGGTGCGCCGGTGCTGCTGACCACTGCCAATGGCAAGACCCAAGGCTATCGCACCGAGATCGCCACTCTGCAGCTGGGCGATATACGCCTGAGCAATGTCCGCGCCCTGGTGGTGCCGGGCTTCGACGGCGACCAGGTGCTGCTGGGCATGAGCGCCCTGAAACAACTTGAATTCACTCAGCGCGGCGGCAACTTGCTGCTGCGCCAGACCACGAAACGATGAGGCTTGCATGAGCGATTCCCTCGATCTCAGTCTTGACGGCGTAGAACGCCGGTCCCTGGCTGACTTCACCGAACAGGCCTACCTCAACTACTCCATGTACGTGATCATGGACCGCGCCTTGCCGCATATCGGTGATGGCCTCAAGCCGGTCCAGCGACGCATCGTCTATGCCATGAGCGAGTTGGGCCTGGACGCCGACGCCAAGCACAAGAAGTCCGCACGTACCGTGGGCGATGTACTCGGCAAGTTCCACCCCCACGGCGACTCGGCCTGCTACGAGGCCATGGTCCTGATGGCGCAGCCGTTCAGCTATCGCTACACGCTGGTCGATGGCCAGGGCAACTGGGGCGCACCGGACGATCCCAAGTCGTTCGCCGCCATGCGCTACACCGAGGCGCGCCTGTCGCGCTATTCCGAGGTGCTGCTCACGGAGCTGGGCCAGGGCACGGCGGACTGGGTGCCGAACTTCGACGGTACCCTCGACGAGCCGTCGGTGCTGCCGGCGCGGCTGCCCAATATCCTGCTCAACGGCACCACCGGCATTGCCGTAGGCATGGCCACCGACGTTCCACCGCACAACCTGCGCGAAGTGGCCAGCGCCTGTGTGCGCCTGCTCGACGAGCCCAAGGCGACGATCGAGCAGCTCTGCGAACACATCCAGGGCCCCGACTACCCGACCGAAGCGGAAATCATCACCCCGCGCGCCGATCTGCTGAAAATCTACCAGACCGGCCGCGGCTCGGTGCGCATGCGCGCGGTGTATCGCCTGGAAGACGGCGACGTAGTCGTCACCGCCTTGCCGCACCAAGTGTCCGGCGCCAAAGTGCTGGAACAGATCGCGGCGCAGATGCAGGCCAAGAAGCTGCCGATGGTGGCCGATCTGCGTGACGAATCCGACCACGAGCACCCGTGTCGCATCGTCATCATCCCACGCTCCAATCGCGTCGAAGTCGACGACTTGATGCAGCATCTGTTCGCCACCACCGATCTGGAGTCGACCTACCGGGTCAACGTCAACATCATCGGTCTGGACGGTCGCCCGCAGTTGAAGAACCTGCGCACGTTGCTGGTCGAATGGCTGGAGTTCCGTGTCAACACCGTGCGCCGTCGCCTGCAGTTCCGCCTGGACAAGGTCGAACGTCGCCTGCACCTGTTGGACGGCTTGCTGATCGCCTTCCTTAACCTGGATGAAGTGATCCACATCATCCGCACCGAGGAGCATCCCAAGGCGCGCCTGATCGAACGCTTTGCCCTCACCGAGATCCAGGCCGACTACATTCTCGACACGCGCCTGCGTCAGCTCGCGCGCCTTGAGGAAATGAAGATCCGCGGCGAGCAGGAAGAACTGGCCAAGGAACGCGCCAAGCTGCAGGCGCTGCTGGGCAGCGAAAGCAAGCTGAAGAAGCTGGTGCGCGCCGAGCTGATCAAGGACGCCGAAACCTATGGCGACGAGCGTCGCTCGCCGATTGTTGCGCGCAGCGAAGCACGCGCGCTGTCGGAGAACGAGCTGATGCCGACCGAGCCGGTGACGGTGGTGCTGTCCGAAAAAGGCTGGGTGCGCTGTGGCAAAGGTCACGACATCGACGCCACGGGCCTCTCCTACAAGGCCGGTGACGGCTACAAGACCGCAGCCATCGGGCGTTCGAACCAGTTCGCGGTATTCATCGACTCGACCGGGCGCAGCTATTCGGTGGCCGCGCATACCCTGCCTTCGGCCCGTGGCCAGGGCGAACCCCTGACCGGCCGCCTGACGCCGCCACCCGGCGCCACCTTCGAGTGCGTGATGCTGCCCGACGACGACGCGCTGTACGTCATCGCGTCGGACGCCGGCTACGGCTTCGTGGTCAAGGGCGAAGACCTGCAGGCCAAGAACAAGGCTGGCAAGGCACTGCTCAGCCTGCCCAAAGGGGCCAAGGTGATCAACCCGCGTGCCGTACCCGATCGGGAACGGAACTGGCTGGCCGCGGTGACCACCGAGGGCCGCCTGCTGGTGTTCAAGATCAGCGACCTGCCGCAACTGGGCAAGGGCAAAGGCAACAAGATCATCGGCATTCCCGGTGATCGCGTGGCCAGTCGTGAAGAATTCGTCACTGACCTTGCGGTGGTCGCCGAAGGCTCGACGCTGGTGCTGCACGCGGGTAAACGCACGCTGTCGCTCAAGCCCGATGACCTGGAGCACTACCGCGGCGAGCGTGGGCGGCGCGGCAACAAGCTGCCCCGCGGTTTCCAGCGTGTCGACGCTCTGGTCGTGGAAAACCTCTGATCGACGACCGCGCCTGGACGGTGGCCGTGCTGCCGTTCGACGGACAAGCACTGGAGTCAGGGCGCGGATTCACGGATGATAGGCCCTTTCGCGGCGCTGCCAAGCGGCAGCGTCCAGACGACTCGGTCAAGTATTGCTGCGATTGCCGTGTGGCAGCCGCCTGGATGAAATGATGAAACTGTTGCGCCTTCCCGTGATTTTATTGCTCAGCGGCGTGCTGGGACTGGCCGGATGCAGCACGCATCAACCGGTGGCCCTGTACCAGCTCGACAGCGGCAACCCCGGGCTGCCCAAGGAAAGTCGAGGTATGGCCGTGCTGCTGGGGCCAGTATCCGTGGCCGACTACCTGCAGCGCGAAACGCTGCTGCAGCGCCAGTCCGACGGCAGCCTGAGAGCGTCCACCGACGGTCGCTGGGCCGGCAGCCTTTCTGCCGACATCGACCAGTTGCTGTTGCGCCAGATGGCCTGGCGCCTGGACAGCCAGCGCGTGGTGTTGGCGCCTACGCCCGCCAACTTCACGCCTGACGCCCAGGTGCTGTTGTCGATCACGCGACTCGATTCAGGCAGCGGCCAGCCTGCCGTCCTGGATGCCCAGTGGCGTGTTCTCGACCGCCGTGGGCAAGTGCGCGACAACCGCATCGTCCATCTCGAGGAAAAGCATGACGGCGGCACCGCGGATCAAGTCCAGGCCCAGGGCGTACTGCTGCAGCGCCTGGCCGCGCAGCTGACTGCAGCGCTCAAGCCGTTGGCCAACCAGCCGGCGCTGGTTGAGGAGCGCAAGTCCGCGCCGGCGCAGGTGCGCCGCGAGCAGGAAAAGTCGCGGATTCCGCTGGCTACGCCCATCCGCACCGATCTGGAAGTGTTCCGCTTCTAGAACGGCGCCCACAAAAAAGCCCGCATTGCGGGCTTTTTTTATGGGCAAACGCTCAACCAATCAGCTGATTCGTGCCAGTTGGCGTTCCAGCAGGGACGGGTAGGGCTCCAGCAGACGCTCGACGCAGCAGGCACCTTCGGGGCTGGCGATCGAGCGAATGCGCGCGCGTTGACGGATCAGCGGGTCTTCGCCGATCTCGCGCACCACCAGCAACAGGTTGCGGCTGTGCTGCGAAAGCGCCAGTGCATCCTGGGCCGATTCGGTCAGCAGCAGGTCGATGGAGTTCAAGCCGTGAACTTCGTCGCTGAGCACCAGACCCAACTGCAGTTGCAGGGTGATGCCGCTGTCGGCGACCTCGATCTGCAAGGCATGGCCCAGGGCACGCAACAGTTCGCCGCAGCAGATCGCGTTGGTCAGGTAGTCATCACCGCTGTGTTCACTGTGGAACAGCATCAGCGTGCTGCCGTCGTTGAGCATGTGCACTTCGCTCTCGTACAGCGAGGCGGCCTGTTGCAGGCAGTCGTGATAACGCTCCAGCAGCTCGGCCAGACGTGCCTTGGGCAGGCGACGCAGTTGTTCCTGCGCACCCAGTTGCACGGCCAGCACGGCGCTGTCGGTGTGCACCCGAGCCACGGCAGTGGTCGGCTGCCTGATCACGGCCACCGGGGTTTCGCGCAGGTCGGCGAACGGGTCGTCACCGAAGTCTTCTTCGTCTTCGTCAGCCTGAATCTGGCGCATGACCGGTTTTACCGGCTTGGCTGCCACGGGCGGGAAGGGGCCCGGCTTGGCGGTTGCCGTGCGCACGGGTGGCGCTGCGTGCGGCACCTCGTCTTCGTCGGTGTCGTCGGGTTCGACCTCGGGCTCGCGCGGCTCTGGCGCCAGCTGTGCGTGCAGCTGCCGGGCCAGGTCGCCGATCTCGTCGGTGCGCTGGGTGGCCGGGGTGAACTCGTCGGGGTTGCGCAACCAGACCCGCAGTTGCAGCAGCGGCGTGGAAATGTAGCGACCCAGCCGCAGGCTCAAAGCCAGTGCCAGCACCAACAGGATACCGGCCAGAACGCCCATGCTTTGCAGGCTGATGGTCAACGGCTGCTGGAACTGATTCATGTCCAGGCTGATGCGCAGTTGCCCGGCCAGCGCATCCTGGAAGTTGATCTTGGTTTCGTACAGCCCCTGGCTCTGCCCCAGCAGGCCGCTTTTGGGGCGCTGCCCGGCTTCGGCGAGAATGCGGTTGTCCGGGCTGAAGATCGCCGCGTGGGCGACCAGCGGGTTCTTCACCAGGTTGTTGAGCAGCACGTTGAGGCTGAGAATGTCGTTGGACACCAGCAACTCGGTGGCGGACGTGGCCGTTTGCGTGGTCAGGCTCTGCCCCACCGCGTCGGCCTGCTCGTGCATGGCCTGCTTGAACTGCAGACCCATGACACAGGCGTAGATCACCAGGGCAATGGCAACCAGCACGATGTTGGTGAACGCGATGCGCAAAGCCAGGGGCACTCGACGGTGCCGCACGGCTCGGAAGATCAGCAGGAAGAAGTTGTCGGTTTTGACTGGCGTAGGCCGGTTCACTGAGCGCGGCTCTTTGTCCGTGAAGTTGGCGCGCAGTATAACGAGCACCCTCCGAGCGGCAAAGCGCTGCCTGTGCCCGATGGTCACTGAAAGTGGTTAGAATGCGTTTTTTTTCATGAAACGGGGTGCCTCTTGCGCGAAATCGTCCTGATCAACATCACCGCTCAGGAGCAGTCGGGCATCGCCGATGCCTTGCGCGCCGCTGTGGCCGCCGATACCACGTTCAGCGCCGCCCAGTCCGCCACGCCGGCTGAACATGTGGTCAGCGTGATGGGGCGCCAGGTCGGTTCCCCTGCCTTGCAGCAGGTTATCAGCCTGCTGAGCGAGCATGGCTTGGCGTTGGCGAGCATCGAGCGCCTGTCTGCGGCGGCGGGCGGCAACGCCTGTTTCGAGCTGGGCCTGCTCGGCACGCTGGAGCAGCCGCTGCAATTGCGCGGGCAAGTGCTTGAGCTCAGCGCCGCGCTGGGTCTGGACATCGTCTACCAGCCCGAATCCCCTCAGCGCCGACAGCCACGCCTGGCGGTGTTCGACATGGATTCGACACTGATCGAGGCCGAGGTGATCGACGAACTGGCCAAGGCGGCCGGCATCGGCGAACGCGTCGCGGCCATCACCGAGCAGGCCATGCGCGGCGAAATCGACTTTCGCGCCAGCTTCAAGGCACGCCTGGCACTGCTCGACGGCCTCGACGTTGCGGTCCTCGATGACATCGGCGCCCAACTGCGCCTGAGTGAAGGGGCCGAGCGACTGTTCGCCGAACTCAACCGCATGGGCGTGAAAACGGCCATTCTGTCCGGTGGCTTCACGTATTTCGCCAGGCAGTTGCAGGAGCGCCTGGGCATCACCCATGTGTTCGCCAACGAACTGCAGGTGGTCGACGGCAAATGCACCGGCGTGGCAGTCGAGCCGATCGTCGACGCCCAGCGCAAGGCCGACCTGCTGCAGCAGCTGGCCCGTGAGCAGGGTGTGGAGTTGAGCGAGACCCTCGCCGTGGGCGATGGTGCCAACGACCTGGCCATGCTGGCGATTGCAGGTCTGGGCGTGGCGTTCCGTGCCAAGCCGCTGGTACGGCAGTCGGCGCGTCAGGCCATCAGCGTGCTGGGGCTGGACGCCGTGCTGTACCTGCTGGGCCGCCGCGACTGAACGCAGGCTGGCTCAGAGGTCTTTCCACAGCGAATCGAAGTCTTCTTCGGGCGCCGCATCGTCGGCACCGGCCGGCGCCGGTTTGGCCACTTCCAGCAGGTGGTATTCGAACTGGTTGAAGCTGCCGGTGCCGGTCATGCGCTGACCAAGCCCGGCCGGGCGCTCTTCACCTTGGGTGTTGATGATCACCTTGTTGCCTTCCAGGAACGGCATGCGTGGGGCCAGCAGGGAGGCGGGTATGTCGATGGCGCGGATTTCCGGCAGCAACAGGCCGCGCAGGAACTGGCTGTTCTGCTCGCTGACGCGCACCAGTTGCAGACCGCATGGCTGCGCGTGCGGTGCCACCAGCTCGATGCCCATCTGCGTGCCGCCACTGCGCACCTGACGGATCCAGCGCACTACCGCCACGCTCCAGCCCTGGGCCTGAGTGTCCTGAATACCGATCATTTCTCCGGCCTGCAGCTGCGGCGGAACTTCCCTTGGCCATGCTAGGCAATAGCCACCGGGGCTGTGGTTGACGATCTGCAGAGCGTAGGTAGGGAAGTGCTGGTCATTGTTGGACGCGCTGGCGGCGCCGCTGCCTTCGCCGCTCGGCAGGTCGTACTGGATTTCTTCGTAGTCGCCGTGCCGATCGGTTTCGCTCGGCCTGCTCCAGGACTGGGTGGCGGCGCCCGGCACGAACTGCGCGCTCTGGGAAAGGGCCGGGCGCTTGAGGATCTCGCTGAAGGAACGCTCGCCGCCAATGTAGTAATGCAGCGCGCTCATGCCGATGCACACCGTCAGGTTGCCCTGGCCGGGGGTGCGGGTAAAGGTGCGTTCCGCCACGTCGCCCCAGGCGGCCGCCACGTGTTGCAGCAGATCGATACTGAAGTTGCTGGGGATCAGGCGCGACTGAGCACGCTGCTCGACCGGCATTTCCAGGTGCGTCTTGATCGCCTCGACCAGATCGGCGGGGTCGAGTCCGACCAGCAGTGGCAACTGATCCTCTTCATACAGCGTCTTGTAGCGCGGTGGGCTGTCTTCGTCGGGCGCCATGGCGAACAGGCTCGAAGCCAGGGTGGCAGGCTGCACACGCACCAGCAGGCTCCAGGCCTCGAGCACTTCGGCCAGACGCAGGATCGCCTGCTGGCGCATCTGGTTGCAGCGTGAACTGCCCAGCAACAAGGCGGCGGTGTAGCTTTGCTGCACGCTCAGGGTCGTGCCATGCGCGGCCAGCGGGTCATTGATCGGGATGTTCTGCAACTGATGAGCCAGGGCCGCCTGGTACAGTTGGTGCAGTTCCAGCCAGACCCCGTCGGGCACCGGGCAGTACAGCAGGCTGGCGCGCATCACTGGCCCATTCAGGCAGTGCAGGGCGCGCTGCGCAGCGGTGGCCAGAAGGGCGGCGCGATCCTTGGAGGCACGGTCTTTCGCGTAGGTGGCGCTAATGCGCAGCACGATCTGCTTGTAGCCGACGGCCAGATGGTTCTGCAGGGCCTGGCACAGGTTGGCGACCTTGCGTGAGCGCTCGTCGAGAACGATAGACTGGTTGAGGAAGTGTCGTTCCAGATGCTTGCAGACGAAATACACCTCGGGCCGCAGCAGCTCGAGCAGTTGCAGGCGGTTTTCGCTGGGCGTGAGCAGCTGGTTGAGCTCGCCAAGGCCCTGGTACAGCAACCGGGCGGTTTCCCCCAGATTGGCCTTGGGCAGCTTGGCAATCCAGCGCTTGAGGTCGCGCGGGGTCGCTTCGCAGAAGGTCAGGCTCAACTGCGATGGCGTCGGTGCGCGCAACAACAGATGGGGGCGTGGCGACATCGGTCGTTTCCTGGTTCAACTCAGGTCGTCGCTCGAGGGCTTGAACGACGAGAAAAGACAGGCCATTCATTTGGCCGTATGCAAGGACTCTAACAGCATTGGATAACGGTCGCAGCCTCGATGTCGCCGAGGCTGCGCCGCGCAGGCCGCAGGCGGTTCAGATCACGGTGGAAGCCGGCGCCGGAGCCACGTCGTCCGCACTGGCCGCCAGCCCGATGCCCTGGCCCATGTTCACCGGTGACAAGTTGGCCAGATGATGGGCCCATTTGACTTGCTCCGGGCCAAACAGCATGACCACGGTCGAGCCCAGCTTGAAGCGGCCCATCTCGGCACCCTTCTGCAGATGGATCGGCGCGCGAGCGGCTTCGTCGTAGCGAAAGGTCTTGAGTTCGCGCTTGGGCGGCGTCACCAGGCCCGCCCAGACGGTTTCAATCGAAGCGACGATCATCGCGCCCACCAGCACCATGGCCATCGGCCCGCGTTCGGTGTCGAAGATGCACACTACCCGTTCGTTGCGCGCGAACAGTTCAGGCACGTTCTCGGCGGTAGTCTGGTTGACCGAGAAGATGCGCCCCGGCACATAGATCATTTCGCGCAGGGTACCCGCCAGTGGCATGTGCACCCGATGGTAGTCGCGCGGTGACAGGTAGATGGTAGCGAACTTGCCACCCATGAAAGGAGCGGCGTTTTCTGGATCGCCGCCCAGCAGTTCGAGCACGCTGAAGCTGTGACCCTTGGCCTGGAAAATGCGACCGTGTTCGATGGTGCCCAGCTGGCTGACGGCGCCGTCGGCCGGCGAGAGGATTGCACCGGGGGTCGGGTCCAGCGGACGCGCATCGGGCTTCAGGGCACGGGTGAAGAAGGCGTTGAAGTTCTCGTAGGCACTCAGGTCTTCGACCTGGGCCAGCGACATGTCGACGTTGTAGCGCTCGGCGAACCAGCGGGTGAAGGCGTTCTTGAACCAGCGCGAGCGGCATTCGGCAACGCACCCGGCCAGGCGCGAGAGCAGGTGATGGGGCAGCAGGTACTGGCTGATGATGAACAGGCGATCTTTCATTGAGTGTCCTTAAACTTCGGTGGGGGTGTCGGGGTGGTTGCCCCATTCGCCCCAGGAACCGGCATAGCCCTTGACGCGTGGATAGCCCAGCGCCTTGGCCACGAGATAAGTGAAGCCAGAGCGGTGATGGGTCTGGCAGTGAGTGATGATTTCCTTGTCGGCGGTGATGCCCAGGCCGTCGAGCATCTGCGCGACGTCGCTGCGGATGCGCAGCTGGCGCGCCGGATCCATGGCGGCGGTCCACTCCAGGTTGATCGCACCGGGAATGTGCCCCGCCTTGGCTGCCAGCACTTTTTCGCCCGAGTATTCCAGCGGGCCGCGGGCATCCCAGATGGCCAGGTCGCTGGCGCCCAGGCGGCTTTGCAGGTACTCGCGGGTTGCGGTGGGCTCGTCGTGCAGGGTCAGCGACACCGGGCCGCCAGCGCTGGCTGGCGTGTCCTGGCTCAGCGGCAGGCCTGCGGCCTCCCAGGCCAGGATGCCGCCATCGAGGTAGTGATAGCGAGAGTGGCCGATCACGTCGAGCAGCCAGATGAAGCGTCCGGCCCAGCCGCCGCCCTCGTCGTCGTAGACCACGTAGGTCGCCTGCGGGTGGTGACCCAGCTCGCCGAACAGCTGCTCCAGTGACGCCAGCCCGGGCAACAGCCCCGGTGCAGGCGGCTGACCCAATTGGGTACGCTTGGGATCGACGAAACGCGCCCCGCGGATGTGCCCGGATGCGTAGCGCGCGTCGCTGGTCAGGTCGACCACGATCAGGTTGGCGGCATCGAGCAGAGTACTCAGCGCCTCGGGCTCGATCACCAGGGGCAGGCCAGCGAAGTCAGGCATTCGGGTCTCCAGACGAAACGGAACGACGATTGTAGCGCAAGCCTTAGCGGCTGCGGTTGGTAAAGGTGTCCAGCGCGCGCTCGATGCACTGTGCGGTCTTGCCGAAGCCCTGCACACTGATCTCGGAAAACGGGCGTCCGCCCTGGTCGGCGACCAGCAGCGTGTGCACGCGGCTTTCGACGCCCAGCGAGCGCAGCAGCAGGTGTTCACCGCGGAACAGCGCGCGCAGGGTCGCCGGCAGCAGCGCCTGCAGCTGCGCGCTGTTGGCGCTGCCCATGCGCAACTGCGTCGGTTGGGCGAGCAGCCGCTGCAACAGGCTGCTGTGCTCGATGCCCAGGCTCAGCGCGGCCGCCTCCTTGGGCAGCCCCGCGCTCTGGTGCACGCGCAGGCTGCCATGGCTGCGGTCGACCATCAGCAGCATGACCCGCTGCATGCCGCATGCGAGCAGTGCATCGCGCGCGCAGGTGGTCAGGTGCAAGGCATTGTTGAACGGCGTCGGCGTGGCCAGCAGCTGCGTGCACAGGTGCCGCCAGCCCGCCAGTGCCGCTTCGCTGGGTGCCGGCGCCGGTTCGCTGTCCTGCGTCGCGGGCGCGTGCTGCGGCGGCCACGGCAGGCTGCGCGCCGGGTGCCACAGGTCGGTAGCCCAGTGCACACGGGCGCTGTGCACCGCATGTTGATGAACCTGTTGCTGCACCTGCTCCAGCGGCACTTGCAGGTACAGGCAGCTCAGGTACTGCCAGCGCTGCAGGTGGGGGGTGAACCAGCCGTGCTGCGCCGCCAGGGCCAGACCATTGGCCATCAGGATGGTATTGGCCGGCTGGTTCAGCCAGCGGCGCAGCGCCGGCTCGTCGTCCAGTTGCTGTTGCTGACGCAGGCGGTGCTGGTTGTCGCGGGCGATGTGCAGAGCCTGCACCAGCGCCCGGCGTTCCCCCAGCAGCAGGCGATAGCCGTGCAGCACCCAGGCCGGCAAGCGCCATTTCTGCGCCAGTGCCTCGCAGAGCACCAGCAGCGGTACGCCGAACAGCGCCTGCTCGACCGTGGCCGCCGTTTCGCCCTCGGCAATGACCCGGCGCTCCCATTCATCGAGCAGTTCGGGGTAGGTGGCAGCCAGTGGCCAGAGCGGCGACAGGAACAACAGGCTGCCCCAGTGGATCTCCTGCCACAGCCGCGCCAGCCGTGCCGCGAACAGGCCATTGGCCTGCTGGCTGGCATGCTGGCTGATCATCTGCAACTGACGCAGGGTTAGCGGCATCTGCTGCGGGTCGAGCGCGGGCAGGCGCATCAGCAACTCTTCGGCACGCGACAGGCCCAGCCGGTTCAGGGCCACTTCGAGGCTTTCCGCCGGTTCCGCCAGGCTGTTGCTGG
Organism: Pseudomonas sp. CFBP 13602; assembly: GCF_014842725.1. Taxonomy (NCBI): domain Bacteria; kingdom Pseudomonadati; phylum Pseudomonadota; class Gammaproteobacteria; order Pseudomonadales; family Pseudomonadaceae; genus Pseudomonas; species Pseudomonas sp. CFBP 13602. The sequence continues at coordinate 366,120 of NZ_JACYVT010000004.1, forward strand.
CATGCCGGTTGGCTTCGCGCATCACGCTGAGCACCAGCGCCGGGCTGTGCTGCATCAGGTCAGCGATGTCGCGCAGCGAGCGGCGTCGGTCCTTGATCGCCGCGCGAACCTTGTCGTGGTAGAGCCTGGGGATCGGCAGGCGCACGCCATCGAGCAATGCGAGCCAGGTGTCGAGGGTTTGAGGCTTGGCGTTGGACACTATGCTTATCCTGATGCATGCCTGAATGCAGGCCGACTACACGAACGGACCAAACTGGCTTTTGAAAACCGCTGCCTATAGTCTGGCGCAGTTCTGCCGATAAGGAGAACAACAGATTCAACATCACCTTTTTCGTCCATGAACCCGACTTCTGAAGTGTTTTTTATCCATGGCTAAAATTATCGGCATCATTGTCGTGTTCGCGAGCGTGCTCGGCGGATACGTTCTTTCCCATGGTCAGTTGGCTGCCCTGGTGCAGCCCTTCGAGGTGCTGATCATCGGTGGCGCCGCACTGGGCGCGTTCCTGCAGGCCAACCCCGGCAGCACCACCATGATCGTACTGAAGAAGTCGCTGAAGATGTTCAAGTCGCGCTTCAGTCATGCCTTCTATCTGGAAGTGCTGAGCCTGCTGTTCGAGATCCTCAACAAGAGCCGTCGCGAGGGCATGATGTCCATCGAGGCCGACATCGAGGACGTCGCTGCCAGCCCGATCTTCGCCAAGTACCCAGCCCTCCTCAAGGACGAGCAGATGATGGCGTTCATCTGCGATTACCTGCGCATCATGTCTTCGGGCAACATGGCCCCACACGAACTCGAAGGCCTGTTCGACATGGAGCTGCTGAGCATGAAGGAAGAGCTCGAGCACCCGTCCCACGCCGTCACCGGCATCGCCGATGCGTTGCCCGGTTTCGGTATCGTTGCGGCGGTGCTGGGTATCGTCGTGACCATGGCCTCGCTGGGTGATGGCGACAAGGCAGCGATCGGCGGTCACGTCGGCGCCGCCCTGGTCGGTACGTTCCTGGGTATTCTGGCGGCCTATGGTTTCTTCGGGCCCTTGGCGACCTGCCTGGCCCATGATGCCAAGGAAGAACTGAACGTCTACGAGGCCATCAAGGCGTCGCTGGTGGCTTCGGCCTCGGGCATGCCGCCGTCGCTGGCCGTGGAGTTCGGGCGCAAGGTGCTGTACCCGGCGCACCGGCCCAGCTTCGCCGAACTCGAACAAGCCGTACGCGGTCGCTGAGTCATGGAAAACAACCAGCCCATCATCGTCAAGCGGGTCAAGCGCTTTGGCGGCGGCCATCATGGCGGCGCCTGGAAGATCGCGTTCGCCGACTTCGCGACGGCGATGATGGCGTTCTTCCTGGTATTGTGGCTGTTGTCCGAAGCCACGCCTGAACAGAAGATCGCCATCGCTGGCTACTTCAAGGACCCGATCGGCTTCTCCGAAAGCGGCACGCCCTATGTCATCGACCTGGGCGGCTCGCCTCAACTATCGCCCGAGAAGACGCTGAATCCGGACGTCGAGGTGTCGCCGCCCAAGCCCGAGACCTCGACCCAGGTCGCGGCCGAGCAGGCCGAGCAAGTGGCCCAGCAGGTTGAAAAGGAACGCCTCGAATTGTTGCTGCAGGAACTGCAGAACAAGGTCGACGAAAACCCCCAGCTGCAGAAATTCAAGGACCAGATCCTTTTCGAGATCACTCAGGACGGTTTGCGCATCCAGATAACCGACGCCGAGAATCGGCCGATGTTCGACTTGGGCAGTGCGCGGCTCAAACCCTATTTCGAGGACATCCTGCTGGCCATGGCGGACACCATCAAGGCGGTGCCGAACAAGATCAGCGTCAGCGGTCACACCGATGCCAAGCCCTACGCCGGCAGTGCGGCGGGCGGCTTCGGCAATTGGGAGCTGTCGTCCAACCGCGCCAATGCCGCGCGCCGCGCGCTGGTAGCCGGCAGCTACCCGGAAGAGCAGATCGCGCGCGTGGTTGGCTATGGCTCCTCCTCGCTGTTCGACCGCAAGGATCCGCTGAACTCCATCAATCGCCGTATCGATATCGTGGTGCTGACCAAGAAGGCCCAGCGCGATATCGAAGGCGAGCAACCGGCCCTGGAAACTCCGGCCCCCGGCGCGCCTCCAGCTGCCAGTCCTCCTGGCGCGTCGATCGGTGATCCCGATGCGCCGGTGCAGCCGCGCGAGCTGCGCCAGCGGCTGAACCTCTTCGAGGACGGCTCGACGAAGATGGTCGAGCCGGGCAAACCCGCGCCCTGATGGGACGCACCGCCTTCCCAGCCTTGCGGCCGAGCTAGAATCCACGCCCGATGCGTTCGCGCAGGCCCCTGTGGATATCGCGCGCACACAGCTGCAGCGGCGTCTCGCGCTGACTGGCCGGCATGCGCAGGGCCGCCTCGCGGTGGTAGGCCTCGATGACGAAGTCCAATTGCTGCGTGCGCGTCAGGGTCGGCCAATGGGCCAGGTATTCGGGCAGCGCCTGGTCACCCATTCGATACACGCAGATGCGTCGGTCCCACGAGGTCGCCTCGCCGATGGAGAAGGGTATCCACCAACGCCGCGCGCTGCTGTGGGACATCATCAGGATCACGTGGGTGCAGTCACGGATGTGCGCGGTGATCGTCTCGGTGACATGCAGGGTGGTCAGCGATTCGAAGTCCATCACGTCCATGCGCACCTCGATCCCGGCCCTGCGCAGTTGCTTGCGGACCCGCAGCGCGTGTGGATGATCGGCATGCTGGTAGCCGATGAACACGCTCATCGCCGACTCCCGCCAGCAGTCGGTCGAGCGAGGCGCAGGCAGGCAACGGGCAGGTCGAGCATGGAAAACCTTCATCGTGAGTGTTGAAGGTTGAAAGATTGTTCAATGCCGTTTAAGCGGCAAGGTATGTCATTCAAAAGAGACATTCCTTACCTAGGAAAGTAACTTCTCCTGCAGCCAATTCCTCTAGCCGGCACCTGTGCAAAACCCTTCCGTCGCGCGCACCAGGGCGTACAGGGCATCGGCAATACGCTCCACCTCAGCCGCGCTCAGGATCAAGGGCGGCAGCAGGCGCAGGGTGGTGCCACGGGTCACGTTGATCAGCAGGGCATGCTCTTGCGCCGCCCGCTGCATCAGTTCGCGACAGGGCCGGTCCAGCTCCACGCCGATCATCAGGCCCACGCCGCGCACAGCCTTGACTCCGGGCAAGACGCCCACTTCGCTGCGCAAGCGTTCGAGCAGCGCCTGCCCCTGGCGCGCGGCGTTGTCCAGCAGCCCCTCGCGCTCGATGATGTCAAGCACCGTGCAGCCAACCCGGCAAGCCAGCGGGTTGCCGCCGAACGTGCTGCCATGGCTGCCGGGCGTGAACAGGCGGCCTACTGCCGCGCTGGCCAGGCAGGCGCCGATCGGAATGCCATTGCCCAGGGCCTTGGCCAGCGTGAGCACATCTGGCTGGATGCCCGCATGCTGGTAGGCGAACCACTGGCCGGTGCGACCGATGCCACTCTGGATCTCATCGAGCATCAGCAACCAGCCATGGTGGTCGCAGTGCTCACGCAGGGCGCGCAGGTAGGCGGCAGAGGCGACATGCACACCGCTTTCGCCCTGAATCGGTTCGAGCAACACTGCCGCAATGCGCTGTCCGAACGCCTGGGTGACGCTGGCCAGCGCGTCGAGGTCGGCGAAGGGGATCTTCACGCAATCCCCCGGCAGTTGGCCCAGTCCGGCGCTCAAGTGCGCGCCGTCGCTGGCTGCCAGGGTGGCCAGGGTGCGCCCGTGAAAGGCGTTGTTCATGACCACCACCAAAGGCCGGGCGATGCCGCGGGCATGGCCATGCAGACGGGCCAGCTTCAATGCGGTCTCGTTGGCCTCGGCCCCCGAATTGTTGAAAAACGCCAGGGCCAGGCCGGATTTTTCAGCCAGCTTCGCGCCCAATCGTTGCTGCCAGTCGATGGCATACAGGTTGGACGTGTGCAGCAACAGCCCGGCTTGTTCGGCAATGGCGGCTACCACGTCGGGATGGCTATGGCCCACGTTGGTCACCGCCACGCCGGCCAGTGCATCCAGGTATTCGCGGCCGCTGTCGTCCCACAGGCGGGTGCCGAGGCCGCGGCTGAACGTCAGGGGCAGGGGTTGATAGGTCGGCATCAAGTGGCTGGCGCTCATCGCGAATCGCTCGGGGGGATATGAATCTGCAGTATTCCCTTCAAGCTCAGATGGATAAACGCCGCTAGACTGGATGCACTTTTCACTTGGAGTTGATAATGGATCTGTTCCAAGCCATGCAGGTGTACGTGAAAGTCGTGGAGCTAGGCACCATGACGGCAGCCGCCAACGCCTGCGACCTGTCCACGACCATGGTCAGCAACCATCTGCAGGCATTGGAGCAGCGTCTGGGCGTTACCCTGTTGCTGCGCACCACGCGCCGTCAGCAGGTGACCGACGCGGGCCAGGCCTACTACCAGCGCTGCCTGGAGGTGCTGGGGCTGGTCGCCGATTCCGAGCGCTGGGCCGAACACACTCAAGGCACCCCGCAGGGCCTGTTACGGATCACCGCGCCGCCCACCTTCGGCGCCGAGTGCCTGGCGCCGGCACTGGCGGGGTTTCTTCAGCGCTATCCGCAGATCAGCGTCAGCCTCAGCCTCGGCGATCAGGTACAGGACATGCTCGACGGCCGGTACGACGCCGCCCTGCGCCTGGGTAATCTGGAGCCCTCGACCTTGATCGCACGTCCCCTGGATGACTATCGGCTGAGCATCTGTGCGTCCCCGGACTACCTGCGTCGCCATGGCACGCCTGGCCACCCCGAAGAGCTGGCTGCGCACGAGTGCCTGCAGTTCATGTACAACCCGGGCGATGAGTGGCGCGGCACGCAAAAGCGGTGGTCCATGCAGGGGCCCAATGGCTCGATCGGCGTCGATGTTCGAGGGCGTCTGGTCACCAACAGCAGCGCCGGGCTGCGTCAGGCCGCCCTGGCGGGCATGGGCCTGGTGATGCTTCCCGACGTGCTGGTGCGTGGCGATCTCGAGGAAGGCAAGCTGGTCCAGGTACTGGCTCGATACGCGTTGCCCGGCAGACCCATGCACCTGCTTTATCCACAGGCGCGCTACCGTTCGCCGAAGCTGCGCGCATTCGTGGACTACATCGTCCAGACCCTGGGGCCGCAGCCGGCCTCAGGGTCAGCAGATACCCTGGATCAGTAGGTGTCCTGGGTCAGGCTGGCGATGATCGAGCGGTAGCTGTTCATGCGCTGCTGCTGCACACGGCCATCGTCCAGTGCTGCGAGCAAGGCGCAGCCGGGTTCGCGGTCATGCTTGCAGTCGCGGAAGCGACAGGTGCCGAGCAGGTCGGCGAACTCGATGAAGCCGGCTTCGACGTCGGCGCGGCTGACATGGCCCAGGCCGAACTCGCGGATACCGGGGGAGTCGATCAGCTCACCGCCGCCGGGGAAGTGGAACAACCGTGCGGTGGTGGTGGTGTGCGTGCCCTGGCCGGACCATTCCGACAGCGCACCCACGCGGGCCTGCACTTCAGGCAGCAGGCTGTTGACCAGCGATGACTTGCCTACGCCGGACTGGCCGACGAATACGCTGATGTGACCATCCAGGCGTGCCTGCAACTGCTGCATGCCATCGCCCTGATGGGCCGAGACCTCGAGCAGTGGGTAACCCAGCTGGCGATACACCGCCAGCAGCGCGTTGAGCGCCGGCGCGTTCTGCTCGTCGATCAGGTCGGCTTTGTTCAGCAGCAGCAGGGGATGGATGCCCGCGTGTTCGGCGGCTACCAGGTAGCGGTCGATCAGGTTGGCATGGGGTTCGGGCATGGGCGCGAACACGATGACGATCAGGTCGACGTTGGCCGCGACCGGCTTGAGCTGCCCGCGGCTGTCGGGGCGGCACAGCTCGGTGCTGCGCGGCAGTTGGGCAACGATGACACCAATGCCCTGATTGCCGGCGCGCCAGACCACCTTGTCGCCAGTGACCAGCGCCGGCAGGTTGGCGCGCAGGTAGCAGCGGCAAACCTGACCGGTCTGTTCGCCTTCCAGCGCCTCGACTTCCACCTGAACACCGAAGTGCGCGATTACCAGCCCTGTCTGCTCGGGGCCCAGGTCACCGCCTTCCAGCGTCTCCAGGGCCTGGGACTCACGCTTGGCGGCGCGGGCAGCGCGCTCGCCCTGGATTTTTTCGATACGCCAGTTCTGGCGGCGGTTCAGTTGGCGTTTGGCCATGTGTGTTCCGTGTAAATGAATGCAGGTGTTGACGAAGGCGGGATACTAGCACGGCCGGCTAGGCTAAACTGCGCAGCTACGCCGAGGAGACTTTCATGCAGAACCCACAGAACCTGATCTGGATCGACCTGGAAATGACCGGCCTGGACCCGGATCACGATGTCATCATCGAAATGGCCACCATCGTCACCGACAGCGACCTCAATACCCTGGCCGAAGGGCCGGTCATCGCCATCCACCAGAGCGACGAGATCCTCGCCGGCATGGACGACTGGAACACCCGTCAGCACGGCGGCTCCGGCCTGACCCAGCGGGTGCGCGAGAGCACCGTCAGCATGGCCGATGCACAGGCGCAGACCCTTGCGTTCCTCGAGAAATGGGTGCCCAAGGGCAAGTCGCCGATCTGCGGCAACAGCATCTGCCAGGATCGCCGCTTCCTCTACCGCCACATGCGCGAACTGGAAAACTACTTCCACTACCGCAACCTCGACGTTTCGACCCTCAAGGAGCTGGCCGCGCGCTGGGCCCCGGAGGTCAAGGACAGCTTCCAGAAGGGCAGCACCCACCTGGCCCTGGACGACATCCGCGAATCCATCGCCGAGCTGCAACACTACCGCAAGCATTTCATCAAGTTCTGAAGCCCGGAAACCTCTGCTGTGGGAGCGAAGCGGGCGGCGATCCCTCTGCCCGCGAAGAGGCCCTCAAGCCTACCTCTCTCAATACACACGACGCCGCGGTGCCTGCATGGCACTGGCGATATCGCCGGCCAACCGCGCAATATCGGTATGAGCCAGGTTGCCGACACTGACACGCACCGCCTGCCCGCTCTGCAACCGAAACGGGCTCCCTGCCTGGACCGCCCAACCCGCGGCGGCCAAGGCCTGCACCGTCGAGGTTTCATCCGCAACCGGCACCCACAGGTGCAGGCCTTCACCCGAACTGGACGGCCTCACACCGTTGAGTTCGAGCGCCTCGACCAGCGAGCGTCGTCGGCTTCGATAGGCTGCCCCGACTTCCGCCAAACGATTCCCGTGCAGCATCGCGCTCCACAGATGAGCGGTCAGCCGTTGCAGCAGCAGACTGACCCAGCGCGGGCCTACCCGCTGCTGGCGTTGCATCTCGGCGTGCAGGGACGCGCTGGCGCCGGCAATCGACACCCGCAGATCAGGGCCCAGAAACTTGCTGGTCGACAGCACGTAGACCCATTGCTGTGGCAGCGGCTGCAAATCAATGGTCGGGGCCTGGCTCAGCGGCCCCCAATGATCGTCGATCACCAACAGGGTCTGCACCGGGTCCTGCATGGCCTGCGACCACTGCCGCCACCGCTGGGCGTCGAACGAACAGCCGGTCGGGTTCTGCGCGCGAGGCGTCAATACCACGGCCGCCGCACCGCGCAGCACCTCGGGCGCCGGTGGCAGCGCGCCATGGTCGTCCATCGCCAGGGTCACCGGCTTGAGCTGCAGCCCGGCGAGTAGATCGCGCAACGGTGGCCAGCACGGGTCTTCGATCAGCACCGTGGCGCCGGGTCGGCAGCGCGCCCGCAGTGCTCGCTCCACAGCGTCCAGCGCCCCGCAATACACGCCCACGTGCTCGCTGGGCAATCGCTGGCTCACGAGCCAGTCGCGTGCCAGGCCGGATAGCTGTGGATCATCGCCGAACTGGTCGAAACCATTCTGCTTGAAGTTGCGCAGCAGCCAGTCGTGATCCGCGGCTGGCAACAGCGCGGCATCCAGATTGCCGCTGGCCATGTCGTCGAGGCCCTGAGGGATAACGAAGCCGTGTTCGGCGACCTGCGACCCAGGTGCATTGACGCGCGTGCCGCGGCGCCCGTCGGTGATCAACAGGCCGCTGTCGCGCAGCCTTCCATAGGCCGCCGCGACGGTATTGGGGCTGACCTCGAGCTGCATGGCCAGGTTGCGGACCGAAGGCAGCGAAGCGTTTTGAAGCAAATCACCCTGGCGGATCTGCCGCTCGATGGCGTCGGCGATCTCGACGGCAGTGGATGCATTCGTCAATAATGTATTCATACATTCATATTATTGTATTGGTACAAAAATGAAAAGAGCATTGGTTCTGCGTCACCTCGCGTTCGAAGACCTGGGTTGCCTGGCTGCGGTGCTGGAAGCCGAAGGCTATGAAATCGAAACGATAGAGGCGCCTCTGCACCCGCTGGCGTCGCTCGATGTGAGCTCGGCAGACCTGCTGATCATCCTTGGCGGGCCCATTGGCGCTTTCGATGAAGGGCTGTACCCATTCCTGTTGGACGAACTCCAGCTCATCCGCCAACGCCTGGACAACGGTAAACCCTTGTTGGGCATCTGCCTGGGCGCTCAGCTGATCGCTCGCGCCCTGGGCGCCGACGTTGCCGCCATGGGCCATAAGGAAATCGGCTTCGGCCCCGTCACGCTGACCGCAGCCGGAAGCGCCTCGGTACTGGAGTCCCTGGCGAACGGAATACCCGTATTGCACTGGCACGGCGATCAGTTCGACATTCCAGCGCAGGCCACGCTGCTAGCCAGCACCGAGGCCTGCCCCCATCAGGCATTCAGCGTGGGCGATCAGGTGCTCGCGCTGCAATTTCATCTCGAGGTGGCACCGCAGGCACTCGAAGCATGGCTGGTCGGCCACGCCAACGAACTGCATCAACAGCGAATCGACCCCCGCGAACTGCGCGCCCAGGCTCAGGCCTTGGGTTCTGCAGGCGTACAAGCAGCCAGTACGATCCTGATCGACTGGCTGGCGCGCCTGCGATGAGTGGGGCGCGGTCCGTCATCGAGTTGCGGCACGTGCTCGCGGGCAAGTCTCGCCGTTTTACGCGCCCAGGCAGTTTCACCGGTATCGACAAGGAGTCGGTGTGCGGACCGGTTGAAGTGGGAACGCTGGGAATAACAGGCGATGAGCAGGGGGACCGCCGCATCCATGGAGGCCCCGACAAAGCCCTTCACCACTACCCGTTCGAGCACTATCAGGAGTGGACACAGCTCATCGGCGAGCATCCACGCCTTGCACGGCCAGGCGCATTCGGTGAGAACCTGTCGACTGTCGGTCTCGACGAAACCACCGTTTGCCTGGGTGACATCTTTCGCTGCGGCGACGTGCTCCTCGAAGTCAGCCAGACCCGCCAGCCTTGCTGGAAGCTCAGCGACCGCTTCGAGGTGAGCGATATGGCCTTGCGCATGCAGGCCAGTGCAATGACCGGCTGGTATTACCGGATCCTCGAGGGCGGTGTCCTGCGAGCAGGCGACGCAATGGTGCTCGAGGACCGCCCCATCCCTCGATGGCCGTTGCGCAGAGTCATCGCGCTCTTGTACGAACGGCCGCTGGACCTCGATGAGTTGAGCCAACTTGCGCAACTGCCGCTCGTACCATCCTGGCGCTCACTCGTGGAGCGGCGCCTGACAACGGGCCAGATCGAGAACTGGGCCAGCCGAGTGCTGGGTCCCCTTTCAGGAGAGTAGAAACCATGCAGCACTTTCGCGTCATCGTTCAATTGCACCGGGCGTACTGGTGCCAGTTCGATATAGAGCATGCCGCTGCCGAGCATGCATTGGCGGATGTGGTCCGCCGCTTCCCCGAAGGCGAGGGCTACACCCTCGACATACAACGCAAAACGGGTGAGCGCCGGTTGTTGGAATCCACGCCTGACGGGATTCGGTTGCTGTATGCGCAGGGCATGTTTGCAAAGACTTGAATGCCATCAATGGCGCAATTGGTTGAACATTACAGGTAAAGAGGTACACAGCACGTGAATATGGAAGTTGGTCCGGAAAGCCATGATGGCGTCAGGAACATGCTGGAGAAGTTGTCTTCTTTGTGGAACGTACGGGCAGCAGTCAATAATGATGCGACCCCGTACAGCGAATTGCTCTTCGAACACGGCAGGTTGGACTTTAGCGAGTCGCTGGTTCCGTTTCGAAGTCATCCAGCCTGGCAGGCAGCTACGGCTGAAATGAAATCCAGATGTCTGTCCTATGGCTGGATTATCTATAACCTCAAAACCATTTATATCGAATGCGACATTGTGACACCTGCCTGCGAGGACATTATCAAAAGGCCACCTGTTGAGTCTCGCAACCGCGACATCCTGCAGCGAGTGATGTCTGAGGCGCTGCTTGACGAAGCGCTGCATACAAAGATGTCAGTCACGGCATGCAATTACATCTATCTGAACCGCAAGCTGCCCTACCTCGATTTCAGCGACTTCAATCTCATCCGCTGGCGGGACCAGATATTGTCCACATGTAAGGCTGAGTGGCAGCGGCGGCTCACTCGATTCGGTATTGCCTGTGCCAGTGAAACCTTGATCACTGACTACCTGAAAACCTTGTCCGAGGATGACTCCATCCAGCAGGTGTGCCATGAGGTGACTCGTACTCACGCGGTGGATGAGTGGAGCCATTCAAGTGTTTTCAGTTTTGTAGCGTGCGATATCGTCCACACGCTAAGTGTCGGCGAACGAACGTACTTGCAGGCTGTGATTGCCAAGACGGTAGAGATGTTTGCCGATAACGAACTGGGCGCGTGGGCTCGGGCGCTTTCTCTAGCGGGATTCCAAGGGTATGAGGCAATGCTTCTGGAGTGTTCTCAATCGAGCGAAGTAGAGGTCTACACCGAGTCGGTTTTCAGTCTCCTTGCGCGTATAGGTCTGGAATAGATGGTGCTTTCGGCCAAGAACAATTCATCTGCAGTAGAGCCAGTTGGGCCAGGTTTTCTACGGTGTGATGTGGCATGCGACGTTGCCGAGAACGCGAGGAGATTTGTCTTCACGGTGCTCGATGAACAGCGTGAAGAAGACTATGTCCCAGGCCGTTACCTGATACTTGAATACGCAGGTGCTACCGGTCAAGTTCGCACGGCCTGCTATTCGATAGTGGCCTGCCCCACGCGCTGGCAGGTTGAGATCATCGTCCAGCGCGTGCCTTCCAAAGGGTTGTCAGAGACGATGTTCAATCATCTGATGGTCGGCGCCTTGGTGCGCTGTGTGGGCGTTGCAGGAGATATCACGGCGCAACAACTTTCTGGTTTGGATAGCGTGGCGCTGTTGGCTGGTGGTATCGGGTTTACCTTGCCTTGGGCATTGATACGCGAATTCAGGCAATGGGCACGGCAAGGCCGCCGAGTGCCACGGATCACATTGCTGTTGTGCACGCCCTCTCTGGAAGCCGTGCCATGCTTCGCCGAGTTGATGACCCTGGAGCTTGCCGAACGCTGGTTCACTTTGCGCATCCATGTCACCCGGCAGTCGTTGTACCAAGACAACGGCTGCTTGTGGAGGGGGCGTCCAAACCAGGGGGTACTGGACGCCCTGGAGGCGTCGCAAGGCATCGTAATCTGCGGAAGCCAGGCATTCGCTGTAGAAATACACCGGGCCATGCAGGTTCGGCATGGTGGGGCCCAGTACTTTATCGAAGCATTCAGCTCGGCCGATTCGCCGTTGCCCGCCAAGCAGGCCGACACTGGAACGGTGCGTTTGAAGATCCCCGCGTCGGGGGTCGAGTTCGAAGCGGTTCATTCGCTGACCCTGCTTGCGCAGTTGGAATCCCAGGGCCTGAAAGTGCGCAGTCAGTGTCGTGCTGGAATTTGTGGTGCGTGCAAGATTAAAGTCCTGAAAGGGGAATGTCGCAGCGAGGCCGATTTTGCACTGAGCGTACAGGAGCGCGCGGCTGGGTACGCATTGGCGTGTTGCAGCTATCCTGTGGGCGATGAACTCACGCTGTGTCTCCGGACCTCGTGAAGCGGACAACGCCAGTGCGTGCCCGGTATCATGAGGGATCATCGCGGCGTCCATGTTGCAGTCGATACCGCGCCCATCACACTGCTCGTCTTTTGGCCCCAGGTCCCCATGCTGCTGACCCTCTACCTCATCGCCATCACCGCTGAAGCCATGACCGGTGCCTTGTCCGCAGGGCGGCGCGGTATGGACTGGTTCGGCGTGGTGCTAATTGCCTGTGTGACTGCATTGGGCGGTGGGTCGATGCGCGACGTGTTGCTCGGCAACTATCCGCTGACGTGGGTCAAGCACCCCGAATACCTGGTGCTGACCAGCGTGGCGGCGCTGGTGACGATTTTCATCGCGCCGCTCATGCGCCGCCTGCGCTCGCTGTTTCTGGTGCTCGACGCGTTGGGGCTGGTGGCGTTTACCCTGATCGGTACCATGACTGCACTGGAGCTGGGCCACGATTATCTGGTGGCGTCCATCAGCGGCATGATCACCGGGGTCTTCGGCGGCATCCTGCGCGATATCCTCTGCAACGACATTCCCCTGGTGTTCCGCCGTGAGCTATATGCCAGCGTCTCATTCGCTGCGGCGTGGTGCTTTCTGGGTTGCACCTACCTGGAGCTGGTGCCGATTCAGGCGCTGTCCATCACCCTGTGCGGCGGCTTTCTCCTGCGTCTGCTGGCTATTCGCTTCCATTGGGAAATGCCCAAGTTCGTCTACGACGATCGTTGAGCGTGGGCCGCCAGGGCCCATTCGACGTGTTCACGGACCAGTTCGCTGGGGTCCTCGCGGCGTGCCTTCAAGGCTTCGAGCACCGGGATGCTCGACGGTGCGTTGCCCAGCCCAACCGCCAGGTTGCGCAGAAAGCGCTCGTAACCGGCGCGGCGCAGGGGCGAGCCTTCGGTGCTGCTCAGAAACCGGTCTTCATCCCACAAAAACAGCTGCGCCAGTTCGGCATTGTCCAGTTGATGCCGCGGCTGGAAATCGCCTTCACCCGAAGGGCGGGCGAAGCGGTTCCACGGGCAAACGATCTGGCAGTCGTCGCAACCGAACACACGGTTGCCGATCAGCGGCCGCAGCTCGGTGGGAATGGGGCCCTTGAGCTCGATGGTCAGATAGGAAATGCAGCGACGAGCATCCAGCACGTAGGGCCCGACGAAGGCGGCGGTAGGGCAGATGTCCAGGCAGGCCGTGCAGCGCCCGCAGTGCTCGCTGGCGTGGGGTTCGTCGACCGGCAACGGCAGATCGACGAACAGTTCGGCGAGGAAGAAGTAGCTGCCGGCCTTGCGGTTGAGTACCAGGGTGTTCTTGCCGATCCAGCCCAGCCCCGCTTCCTGGGCAATGGCTTTTTCCAGCACCGGCGCGCTGTCGACGAAGGCGCGAAAGCCAAACGGGCCGATGTCCTGCTGGATGCGTTCGGCCAGGTGCTGCACGCGTTTGCGGATCAGCTTGTGGTAGTCGCGGCCCAAGGCATAGCGCGAGACGTAGGCTTTTTCAGGCTGCGCCAGGCGTTGCGCCATCTGGGTGTCGCCGGGCAGGTAGTCCATGCGCAGCGAAACGACCCGCAAGGTGCCCGGCACCAGTTGCTCGGGGTGTGAGCGCTTGCTGCCATGGGCGGCCATGTAGTCCATTTCGCCATGGTAGCCAGCCTCCAGCCAGCGCTGCAGGTGTCGTTCATGCTCGCCAAGGTCCAGGCCTGCGATGCCGACTTGCTGGAAACCCAGTTCGCGTCCCCATTGCTTGATGGAGAGCGCCAGGGCGGGAAGGTCGATGGTGGGAGCAGACATGCGAGCGAGGAAACCTGTGCGGAGGTGGGTATAATTCTGCCAGACATCGACAGTAAAGGTTCAAGCATGCCGCCAGACACGCAAATTCCCGACGCGGGGCAGCGCCAGCCTTCGGCCGCCGTGCAGCTCGACCCCACCACCTTGCCGGTTCTGGCCGCGCGGCCGATGGATGCGCACAAGGGCATGTACGGCCGTGTACTGGTGATCGGTGGCGACCATGGCACCGGCGGTGCAGCCTTGCTCAGCGCGCAAAGTGCCCTGCGCAGCGGGGCCGGCATGGTAACGCTGGCTACCCGCGGCGAGCACGTGGCGCCGGCGCTGGCGCGCATGCCGGAAGTGATGGTTGCCGATATCGCTTCGGCCAACCAGTTGCTGGCGCTGGCCGAAGCGGCCACGGTGCTGGTGGTCGGGCCCGGGCTGGGGCAGGCCAACTGGGGCCGCAGCCTGCTGTCGGTGGCGGCCAGCCAGGACAAACCACAGGTGTGGGACGCCGATGCACTGAATCAGTTGGCGCAGGGCGCCGTTGCACTGCCGGCCGATGCCGTGCTGACTCCGCACCCAGGGGAAGCGGCCAGGCTGCTGGGTATTTCCACCGCGCAGGTGCAGGCCGATCGCCCCGCGGCGGCCCTGCGCCTGGCGCGTCAGTATTCGGCAGTGTGCGTGCTCAAGGGGGCGGGCAGCCTGATCGCTGCGCCCGATGGGCGTCTGGCGATCTGCGATCAGGGTCATCCCGCCATGGCCACCGGAGGCTTGGGCGACGTGCTCGCCGGGCTGGTCGGCGCCCTGCGTGCCCAAGGCCTGGATGGCTTCGATGCGGCCTGCCTGGGTGTGTGGCTGCATGCCGGCGCCGGAGAACGGCTGGGCAAGCTCGGTCGTGGTTTGGCGGCCAGCGACCTGATACCTGCCATTCGTCAGTTGCTCGAGGAGCATTATCCGTGTCTGAAGTAGAAATCTACCTGGAAGGCGAAGCGGCCATGCTTGCATTCGGTGCGCGCATGGCAGAGGTGACCCAGGGCCACGGATTGATCTTCCTGGAGGGTGATCTGGGCGCCGGCAAGACCACCTTTTCCCGAGGCCTGATCCGCGGCCTGGGCCACGTCGGAGCGGTCAAGAGCCCGACCTTCACCCTGGTCGAACCCTACGAGATCGGAGTTATAAAAGCCTTTCACTTCGACCTCTATCGTCTTGTTGATCCAGAGGAATTGGAGTATTTGGGCATCCGCGACTACTTTGAAGAGGACGCCTTGTGCCTGATCGAGTGGCCCCAGCAGGGCGCAGGCTTTTTGCCAAAGCCGGACCTGACCATTACCATAAGCCCGCAAGCGGCCGGAAGGCTGTTGAAGTTATCGCCACAGGGCCCGCGCGGTGTGTCCTGGTGTGCCGCTGTGGCACAGAAATCCAAATAATTTGATGGGGTTAGGTATGCGCATTCGCGCGCTGGTCGCGGTCGTTGGTCTGATGTTGACGGGTTTTGTCGTCAATGCCGTGGCCGCTACACAAGTCAAGAGCGTGCGCTTGTGGCGAGCGCCGGATAACACCCGGCTGGTCTTCGACCTCACAGGTCCCGTCCAGCACAGCGTGTTCACGCTGTCGTCGCCCGATCGACTGGTCATCGACATCAACGGCGCCACTGCGGCCGGTCCGTTGAGCGTGGCGCCTGGCGACTCGCCCGTCACCAGCGTGCGCTCGGCACAGCGTACCCCCACCGATCTGCGCGTGGTGGTGGACCTGAAAAAGGCCATCACCCCGAAAAGCTTCACGCTTGCGCCCAACCAGCAATATGGCAACCGCCTGGTGGTCGACCTGTTCGACTCCGCGGCCGATGCCGAGCCCACGCCACCGCAGCCGGCCGTGGCCATCACACCGGCGGTGCCGGTGACGCCGACGCGTCCGGCCATCAAGCTGACCCCGGTGCCCAACGGCAAGCGCGATATTGTCATTGCCATCGATGCCGGCCACGGCGGCGAAGACCCAGGCGCCTCGGGGCCGCGCGGGCAGCACGAAAAAGACGTGGTGTTGCAGATCGCCAAGGAATTGCAACGCCAGATCAACGCCGAACAAGGCTTTCGCGCCGAGCTGACGCGCACCGGCGACTACTTCATTCCGCTGCGCGGGCGTACCGAAATCGCCCGCAAGAAGGGCGCAGACCTGTTCGTGTCCATTCACGCCGACGCCGCGCCCTCATCGGCGGCTTTCGGCGCCTCGGTATTTGCCCTGTCCGAGCGCGGCGCCACGTCGGAAACCGCACGCTGGCTGGCCGATACCGAGAACCGTTCGGACTTGATCGGTGGCGCTGGCAACGTCAGCCTGGATGACAAGGACCGCATGCTGGCCGGCGTGTTGCTGGATCTGTCGATGACCGCTTCGCTTACTTCCAGCCTCAATGTGGGCCAGAAAGTGTTGAGCAACATTGGCCAGGTGACACCGCTGCACAAGCGTCGGGTCGAGCAGGCCGGGTTCATGGTGTTGAAATCGCCGGACATCCCTTCGATCCTCGTGGAAACCGGGTTCATCTCCAACTCCAACGAAGCCAACAAGCTGCAAAGCTCGGGTCACCAGCAGGCGCTGGCGCGATCCATTCGTACCGGCGTGAAGCAGTTCTTCCAGCAGAACCCGCCGCCAGGTACCTACATGGCGTGGTTGCGCGACACCGGCAAGATTGCCCGCGGCCCCAGCACCCACGTGGTGCGTCCCGGCGAGACCCTGGCTATGCTCGCGGCGCGCTACGACTTGGGCATCGCCACCTTGCGCAGCGCCAATGACCTGAAAACCGATGAATTGAAGATTGGCCAGGAAGTTACGATTCCCAGCACTGCCCTGGCGTCCCAGTAATGGTTGAATCGGCGCGTATCGAGCTGCTCAGTCCGCGGCTCGCCAACCAGATCGCTGCTGGCGAGGTGGTCGAACGACCGGCTTCGGTGATCAAGGAGCTGCTGGAAAACAGCCTGGACTCCGGCGCCCGGCGCATCGACATCGAGGTCGAGCAGGGTGGCGTCAAGCTGCTGCGCGTGCGCGACGACGGCAGCGGCATCTCGGCCGACGACCTGCCGCTGGCCCTGGCGCGCCATGCCACCAGCAAGATCCGCGACCTGCAGGACCTCGAGCGCGTCATGAGCCTGGGGTTTCGCGGCGAAGCGCTGGCCTCGATCAGTTCGGTGGCGCGGCTCACCCTGACCTCGCGCACCGCGGCGGCCGATCAGGCCTGGCAGGTAGAAACCGAAGGCCGCGACATGGACGCCCGCGTGCAGCCTGCGGCGCACCCTGTGGGCACCTCGGTGGAGGTGCGCGACCTGTTCTTCAATACGCCGGCGCGGCGCAAGTTTCTCAAGACCGAAAAAACCGAGTTCGACCACCTGCAGGAAGTCATCAAGCGCCTGGCGCTGGCGCGCTTCGACGTAGGCTTCCACCTGCGGCACAACGGCAAGAGCATCCTCGGCTTGCATGAGGCCCATGACGAAACCGCCCGTGCACGGCGGGTCGCTGCGGTCTGCGGGCCGGCGTTCCTTGAACAGGCGATGCCTATAGAAGTCGAGCGCAACGGCCTGCGGCTGTGGGGCTGGGTAGGCTTGCCGACGTTTTCGCGCAGCCAGGCCGACCTTCAATACTTCTTCGTCAACGGCCGAGCGGTGCGCGACAAGCTGGTTGCCCACGCGGTACGCCAGGCTTATCGCGACGTGCTGTTCAACGGCCGTCATCCGACCTTCGTCCTGTTTCTGGAAGTGGACCCAGCGGTGGTCGACGTCAACGTGCACCCGACCAAGCATGAAGTGCGCTTTCGCGACGGGCGCATGGTGCACGACTTTCTCTACGGCACATTGCACCGGGCGCTGGCCGATGTTCGCCCGGAAGACCAGTTGGCGAGCGCGCCGGCGCAGGCCCAGCCGTTGCGGCCGAGCGGGGCCCAGGCAGGCGAGTTCGGCCCCCAGGGTGAAATGGGCCTGGCGGCCAACCTGCTGCACTCACCGATGGCCCAGCCACAGTCGAGTGGGGGTTCCAGCGGCGGGTATTCATACACGCCACGGCCGACCGCTGCCCTGCCGGTGGCCGAGGCGCAGAGCGCCTACCGGGAGTTCTTCGCACCGCTGCCTACCGCCGGCAGCAGCACCGCGCCGATTCCCAGCCTGCCACCAAGCCAGGGCGACATCCCCCCGCTGGGCTACGCGCTGGCACAGCTCAAGGGTATCTATATCCTGGCCGAAAACGCCCAGGGGCTGGTTCTGGTGGACATGCATGCGGCGCACGAGCGCATCATGTACGAGCGCCTGAAGATCGCCATGGCCAGCGAGGGTCTGAGCGGGCAGCCCTTGCTGGTGCCCGAATCGCTGGCCATGAGCCAACGCGAGGCGGACTGTGCCGAGGAGCACGCGGCGTGGTTCCAGCGCCTGGGCTTCGAGCTGCAGCGCCTGGGCCCGGAAACCCTGGCCATACGCCAGATTCCAGCCCTGCTCAAGCAGGCCGAGGCCAATCGCCTGGTCGGCGATGTCCTGGCCGACCTGATGGAGTACGGCACCAGTGACCGTATCCAGGCCCACTTGAACGAATTGCTGGGCACCATGGCCTGCCACGGTGCCATTCGTGCCAACCGGCGCCTGGCCATTCCGGAAATGAACGGCCTGCTGCGCGATATGGAAAACACCGAGCGCAGTGGCCAGTGCAACCATGGTCGACCGACCTGGACCCAGATGGGCCTGGACGACCTGGACAAACTCTTCCTGCGCGGGCGTTGAACATGAGTGGCCTACCTCCGGCGATCTTCCTCATGGGGCCCACGGCCGCGGGCAAGACCGACCTGGCCATCGAGCTGAGCAAGGTGCTGCCGTGCGAGCTGATCAGCGTCGACTCGGCCCTGGTCTACCGCGGCATGGACATCGGCACCGCCAAGCCGTCGCGGGCGGTGCTCGACGCCCATCCGCACGCGCTGATCGACATCCTCGATCCGGCGCAAAGCTACAGCGCCGCCGACTTTCGCCGCGATGCCTTGCAGGCCATGGCGCAGATCACCGCGCGGGGCAACATCCCGCTGCTGGTTGGCGGCACCATGCTGTATTTCAAGGCTTTGCTCGAGGGGTTGGCGGACATGCCGGGCGCCGATGCCCAGGTGCGCGCCGATCTCGAGGCGCAGGCCGCGCTGCACGGCTGGCAGGCACTGCATGACCAGCTTGCGGCGGTCGATCCGGTTTCTGCCGCGCGCATTCATCCCAACGATCCGCAACGGCTGATCCGAGCGTTGGAGGTCTACCGCGTGAGTGGTTCGAGCATGACCGAGCTGCGCGCGCGACAATCTGCGCAAAGTACCGAGGCAGGCGCATTGGCAAGCGGGCAATTGCCCTATACTGTGGCCCACTTGGCAATCGCACCCGCCGATCGCTCGGTGCTGCATGAGCGAATTGCCTTGCGTTTCGGACAAATGCTGGAACAAGGCTTCGTCGACGAGGTCACTGCCTTGCGTGCTCGAAGTGACTTGCATGCTGGGCTTGCGTCTATACGAGCGGTGGGCTATCGGCAAGTCTGGGATCATCTGGATGGCCAGCTGACCGAGGTGCAGATGCGCGAACGCGGCATCATCGCCACGCGCCAATTGGCCAAGCGACAGTTTACCTGGTTGCGCAGTTGGGCCGATCTGCACTGGCTCGACAGCCTGGCCATCGACAATCTGCCTCGCACCTTGAAATACCTGGGTTCGGCCTCCATATTGAGCTGAGTCCCGCAATTGCCGTCTATCCTTGGGTCTGACGGTCAGAGCCTTCATCTTTTCAAAGCTTTTCCACTATTGATCCTTAAAGGAGTGCGGCACATGTCAAAAGGGCATTCGCTACAAGACCCTTACTTGAACACCTTGCGTAAAGAGAAGGTCGGCGTCTCGATCTATCTGGTGAACGGTATCAAGTTGCAGGGCCAGATCGAATCGTTCGACCAGTTCGTCATTTTGCTGAAGAACACGGTCAGCCAGATGGTCTACAAACACGCTATTTCCACGGTTGTACCGGTGCGTCCGATTCGTCTGCCAAGTGCGACCGAATCCGAGCAGGGCGACACCGACCCAGGTAACGCTTGATAGGAGTCTGCCTTGTTCTTTGAGCGCCACGGTGGTGGTGAGCGAGCGATCCTCGTTCATCTGGATGGTCAGGACCCTGAGGCGCGCGAAGACCCGCAGGAGTTTCAGGAGCTGGCCATCTCGGCCGGCGCCGAAACTGTCGCATTCGTCAATGTCGCCCGTCATCGGCCCAGTGCCAAATTTCTGATCGGCAGCGGCAAGGTCGAGGAGCTGCGTGACCAGGTCAAGGCCGAGCACGCAGATCTGGTGATCTTCAATCACACCCTCACACCCAGCCAGGAGCGCAACCTCGAGAAAGTCTTCGAGTGCCGCGTGCTGGACCGTACCGGTCTGATCCTGGATATCTTCGCGCAACGCGCCCGTACCCATGAAGGCAAGCTGCAGGTCGAACTGGCCCAGCTCGAGCACATGAGCACGCGGCTGGTTCGCGGCTGGACTCACCTCGAGCGCCAGGGCGGTGGTATCGGCCTGCGCGGCCCTGGTGAAACCCAGCTGGAAACCGACCGGCGTCTGCTGCGGGTACGCCTGCGGCAGATCAAGCAGCGCCTGGAAAAGGTTCGCAGCCAGCGCGAGCAGGCACGTCGCGGCCGCCGGCGAGCCGACATTCCGTCGGTGTCCCTGGTGGGCTACACCAACGCCGGCAAGTCGACCTTGTTCAACGCCGTCACGCAGTCCGAGGTGTACGCGGCCGACCAACTGTTCGCCACGCTCGATCCGACCCTGCGCCGACTCGAGTTGAACGACCTGGGACCGGTGATCCTGGCCGACACGGTGGGTTTCATTCGTCACCTGCCGCACAAGCTGGTCGAAGCGTTTCGCGCCACCCTCGAGGAATCGAGCAACTCCGACCTGCTGCTGCACGTGATCGATGCCCATGAGCCCGAGCGCATGGCGCAGATCGAACAGGTCATGGCCGTGCTCACCGAGATCGGCGCGCAAGGCTTGCCGATACTCGAGGTGTATAACAAACTCGACCTGCTCGAGAACGTCGAGCCGCAGATACAGCGCGATGCCGACGGCAAACCGGTCAGGGTATGGGTGTCGGCGCGCGACGGGCGCGGTCTCGAGCTGGTCAAGCAGGCGGTTGCCGAGCTGCTCGGCGAAGACCTGTTCGTCGGCACGCTGCAGCTGGGCCAGACACTGGGCCGCCTGCGCGCCCAGCTGTTTTCGCTGGGCGCGGTGCAAAGCGAAGCGCATGATGAGCAAGGTGGCAGTCTGCTGGCAATACGCCTGCCGCGTGCGGAGCTCAATCGCCTGGTCAGTCGCGAAGGCATGGAGCCCGCTGAATTCATCGAGCAACACACTTTGCAATAAAAGCCTCGTGTGGCAGCTGTGCTGTCATGTCGGGCATTCTGTAGCATTGGTCGGCGCGCCGTGGGTGCGTCTTTGCTTTATCAGATGGAGAGCGCTATGGCTTGGAATGAGCCGGGTGGCAACTCGAACAATCAAGATCCTTGGGGTGGTAAACGCCGTGGAGGCGACCGCAAGGGGCCACCGGATCTCGACGAGGCCTTCCGCAAGCTGCAGGACAGCCTGAACGGGTTGTTCGGCGGTGGAAAGAAACGCACAGGTGGCGGTGGCGACGGTGGAGGCACGTCCAAGGGCGGTGGTCTCGGCCTGTTGGGCATCGGCCTTGCCGTGCTTGGCGCGATCTGGCTGTACAGCGCGGTGTATGTGGTCGACGAGCAGGAGCAGGCCGTGGTGCTGCGCTTCGGCAAGTATTACGAAACGGTAGGTCCGGGCCTGAACATCTATTTCCCGCCGATCGACCGCAAGTACCTGGAAAACGTCACGCGCGAGCGTTCGTATACCAAGCAGGGGCAGATGCTCACCGAAGACGAGAACATCGTCGAAGTGCCGCTGACCGTGCAGTACAAGATCACCAACCTGCAGGACTTCGTCCTGCGCGTCGACCAGCCCGAAATCAGCCTGCAGCATGCTACCGACAGTGCGCTTCGCCACGTGGTGGGTTCCACCGCCATGGACCAGGTGCTGACCGAAGGTCGCGAGCAGATGGCCGGCGAGATCAAGGAGCGCCTGCAGCGTTTCCTCGACACCTACCAGACCGGTATCACCGTGACCCAGGTCAACGTGCAGAGCGCGGCAGCCCCGCGTGAAGTGCAGGAAGCCTTCGACGACGTGATCCGCGCCCGGGAAGACGAGCAGCGCTCGCGCAACCAGGCCGAAGGCTATGCCAACGGCGTGATTCCCGAGGCTCGCGGGCAGGCCCAGCGCATCATCGAAGATGCCAACGGCTACCGCGACGAAGTCGTATCGCGCGCCAAGGGTGAGGCCGACCGCTTCACCAAGCTGGTCACCGAGTACCGCAAGGCACCCGACGTGACCCGTCAGCGCCTGTACCTGGAAACCATGCAGGACGTGTACAGCAACACCAGCAAGGTGCTGGTGGCCAGCAAGGAAGGTCAGAACAACCTGATCTACCTGCCGCTGGACAAGATGGTCGGTGGCGACCGCAACAACGGCAGCACGCCTGCCGCCAGCACGCCGGCCTCGGCCAGCGACGCCGCCGGCGCACGCGCTGCGGCCGACCTGCAGCAGCAACAGCGTGAAATGCGTTCAAGGGAGAGTCGCTGATGGGCAATAAATCTGTGATCGCCCTTGTCGTCACCGTCGTTCTGGCGGTGGCAGCATGGAACTGCTTCTACATCGTTGCGCAAACCGAACGTGCGGTCCTCCTGCAATTCGGTCGCGTGGTCCAGGCCGATGTCCAGCCCGGCCTGCATGTGAAGCTGCCGTACGTCAACCAGGTGCGCAAGTTCGATGCGCGGCTGATGACCCTCGACGCCCCGACCCAGCGGTTCCTGACCCTGGAGAAGAAAGCGGTGATGGTCGATGCCTATGCCAAGTGGCGTGTGAAGGATGCCGAGCGCTACTACACCGCTACTTCCGGCATGAAGCAGATCGCCGACGAGCGTCTGTCGCGACGTCTCGAATCGGGTCTGCGTGACCAGTTCGGCAAGCGCACCCTGCATGAAGTGGTGTCGGGCGAGCGTGACGCGTTGATGTCCGACATCACCACGTCGCTCAACCGCATGGCAGACAAGGAGCTGGGTATCGAGGTCATCGACGTGCGCGTCAAGGCCATCGACCTGCCCAAGGAAGTCAACCGCAGCGTGTTCGAGCGCATGAGCACCGAGCGTGAGCGCGAGGCGCGCGAGCACCGTGCCAAGGGTAACGAGTTGGCGGAAGGCATTCGTGCGGACGCCGATCGCCAGCGTCGTGTGCTGTTGGCCGAAGCCTATCGCGAGTCCGAGGAAGCGCGTGGTGACGGCGATGCGCAGGCAGCGTCCATCTACGCCCAGGCCTATGGTCAGGATCAGGAATTCTATTCCTTCTTCCGCAGCCTGCAGGCATACCGCCAGAGCTTCGCCAACAAGAGCGACGTGATGGTGCTGGACTCCAAGAGCGATTTCTTCCGCTTCATGGAGAAGTACAAGCCCTGATCGGCTTTCCCCGTCGAGCGGTTTAACCGTTCGGCGGGGTGAACGATCGGCGAAACGTGTGTATGATGCGGCAGCCGGGAAATTCCCGGCTTTTTTGCGTCTGCAAGTTAGATTGGCCGATTCATAGGCCCGGTTCATGAGGACATTGCCCCGCGACCTGCTTGCGGTGGGCGATTTCTGCTTCACTCAAGGCTAGCCCGACGGCAGGCCGCCCGGATCATAGGGGAAAGGCGTAATGGCAACGGTAGACCGCTGGCTGCTGCCAGATGGCATCGAAGAAGTACTGCCGCCCGAGGCTGCGCGAATCGAAGTCGCGCGGCGTCAGGTGTTGGACCTGTTCCAGAGCTGGGGTTACGAGTTCGTCGTAACGCCGCACATCGAATACCTCGAGTCGCTGCTGACCGGTGCCGGGCAGGACCTGGACCTGCGCACCTTCAAGGTGATCGACCCGCAATCGGGTCGGCAAATGGGCTTTCGTGCCGACATCACGCCGCAGGTGGCGCGCATCGATGCGCACACCTTGCGCCGTGAAGGGCCGAACCGCCTGTGCTATGCCGGCAGTGTGCTGCATGCACAGCCGCGGGCACTGTCCAGTTCGCGCAGCCCGATCCAGCTGGGCGCCGAGCTGTATGGCGATGCCAGTCCGAGCAGCGACGTGGAAGTCATCAGCCTGATGCTGACCATGCTGGAAATGGCCGATGTGCCAGACGTGCACATGGATCTGGGGCATGTCGGTATCTACCGCGGCCTGGCCCGCGCGGCCGGGCTGTCGGGCGATGTCGAGCAGCAGTTGTTCGATGCCCTGCAGCGCAAGGCCATCGACGAAGTGATCGTCCTCACCGAAGGGCTGCAAGCGGACATCGCCGAGATGCTGCGTGCCCTGGTTGGCCTGTGTGGCGGTCGCGAAGTGCTGGCTCAGGCCAAGGTACGCCTGGCCAACGCACCGGCGCCGGTGATGACCGCACTGGACGACCTGCTGGCGATTGCCGAGCGGCTGTCGTTGCGTTTTCCACAATTGCCGCTGTACTTCGACTTGGGCGAGTTGCGCGGTTATCACTATCACACCGGCGTTGTGTTCGCCGTGTTCGTTCCAGGCATGGGCCAGTCCATCGCCCAGGGCGGCCGCTACGATGACATTGGTGCGGACTTCGGCCGTGCCCGCCCGGCAACCGGTTTCTCCACGGACCTCAAGTCCCTGGTGACGCTGGGTCGGGCCCGGATCGAACTGCCCGTCGGTGGCGTCTGGATGCCTGACAGCACCGATGCGGCCTTGTGGCAGGCAGTCTGCCAGCTGCGCCGCGAGGGTCGCCGCGTGGTCCAGGCATTGCCGGGACAGACGATCGAGGCTGCCGGCGAGGCAGATTGCGACTGTCAATTGATTCAGCAGAACGGGCAATGGCAAGTGCTGCCACTGGCCTCTTGAGTTTTCCTGCCGGCCGCTGCCGGCACCAAGTTTGCGCGAATGAGGACAAGTGTTATGGGTAAGAATGTCGTAGTCCTGGGCACCCAATGGGGTGATGAGGGCAAAGGCAAGATCGTTGATCTGCTGACCGAACATGCTGCTGCGGTGGTGCGCTATCAAGGCGGCCACAACGCCGGTCACACGCTGGTCATCGACGGCGAGAAAACCGTCCTGCACCTGATCCCTTCGGGCGTGCTGCGCGAGGGCGTCCAGTGCCTGATCGGCAACGGTGTGGTAGTTGCACCCGACGCTCTGATGCGCGAGATCACCAAGCTCGAGGACAAAGGCGTACCGGTGCGCGAGCGCCTGCGTATCAGCCCGTCCTGCCCGCTGATCCTGTCTTTCCACGTGGCGCTGGATCAAGCCCGTGAAAAGGCCCGTGGCGAGCTCAAGATCGGCACCACCGGTCGCGGCATCGGCCCGGCGTATGAAGACAAGGTTGCTCGTCGCGGCCTGCGTGTGGGCGACCTGCTCAACATGCCGCGCTTCGAAGACAAGCTGCGTGAACTGGTGGATTACCACAACTTCATGCTGGTGGGTTACTACAAAGAGCCTGCCATCGAGTTTGAAAAGACTCTGGCCGAGTGCAAGGAATACGCCGAGCTGCTCAAGCCGCTGATGCTCGACGTGACTGCCGAACTGCACGACCTGCGTCGTGCAGGCAAAGACATCATGTTCGAAGGTGCCCAAGGTTCGTTGCTCGACATCGACCACGGTACCTACCCGTACGTGACCAGTTCCAACACCACCGCGGGTGGCGTTGCGACCGGCTCCGGCGTTGGTCCCATGTTCCTGGACTACATCCTGGGCATCACCAAGGCGTACACCACCCGTGTAGGTTCGGGTCCGTTCCCGACCGAGCTGTTCGATGAAGTCGGTGCGCACCTGGCCAAGCAAGGCCACGAGTTTGGCGCGACCACCGGCCGTGCTCGTCGTTGTGGCTGGTTCGACGCCGTCATCCTGCGTCGCGCTATCGATGTGAACAGCATCTCGGGCATCTGCCTGACCAAGCTGGACGTACTCGATGGTCTGGAAACCATCAATATCTGCATCGGCTATAAAGATGCGGAGGGCAAAGACGTTGCCCCCACTGACGCTGACAGCTACGTGGGCCTGCAGCCCGTGTACGAAGAAGTACCGGGTTGGAGCGAGTCGACCGTGGGTGCGAAAACCCTGGAAGAGCTGCCCGCCAACGCTCGTGCCTATATCAAGCGAGTCGAGGAGCTGATCGGCGCACCGATCGACATCATCTCGACCGGCCCGGACCGCAACGAAACCATCGTGCTGCGTCACCCGTTCGGCTGACAGCGGTTCGCGCAATACAGCAAAGGGCCCTTCGGGGCCCTTTGTCGTTCGAGCAACAGGCAAACCTTCTCGGCACGGCCTTTGCTGTGTGAGTCCTCAATCAGGCGCCATCGTCAGAATGGCGTCAATAAAAAGGGGATTCACATGTCCGCTGTCCTTTCTCTTATGCGCAGCCGTTTGCTGCGTCCGGTCTTCATCGCCCTGGGCATCGCTCTTTTGGTGCAGGTGCTGGCCGCCATTGCGCTGACCCGAAGCACGGTCACCGCGCTGGAAGCGGACCTGGACCGTCGCATGGCTCAGGACAGCCAGCGGCTGACGGGCGAGCTGCAAAGCGCGAGCGCGGAAGTGTCTTCCGGCCTCGAGGGCCTTTCGGGCAATACTCGCCAGCGCCTGAGTGCCGGTTTGTCGGCGCGTTTGAGCGGCGAGCAGGCGCAGATCCGCGCCACGCTGGACAAGGACCTGCAGGAATCGGCCACCGACATGGCCGAATTGCTGGCCTCGGTCGCGCCGCGGGCAATGTGGGACAACGATGTACCGACGCTTTCCGAGTTCGCCCGCCGTGCCCAGCGCAATCCCAACGTACTGTTCGTGATCTACAACGACGCCCAGGGCGAGCACTTGACCCGTTACTTGAACCGCGACAACCCCATCAACCAGGCGCTGTTGGCCAAGGGCGCCGGTGAGCGAGCCTTGGACAAGGTGCTCGATGCGGCCAAGACAGACCCGGCGGTGATCTATGTCGAGGCCTCGATCAACCCCAATGGCGCAGAGATCGGCCGGGTACTGATGGCTGTCTCGCGCACTGGTGTAGAGGCCGAGGTGGCCGAACTGGACAAGCGCTTCGCGGCATTGATTGCCAGTGCGGGGCAGTTGGTGGGCGAGAGCCTGCAAGGCGCCTCGGCCGAAAGTGCCAAGGCGCTGCAGGCGCGTCTGCAGTCGGCGGAATCGGCGGCGGCGACCATGCAGGCCAATACCCACAACACGGTGCAGGCCGCTGCGGCGCAGTTGCGCTGGCGCATCGGGCTGTGTCTGGCCCTGGTCGGCATGGTCATGCTGGTGGTGCTGACCGCGGTACTGGGGCGGCGCGTGGTGCATCGTCTGCGTCTGCTGGTCGGTGCGCTGGATGATCTGGCCGCAGGCGAGGGTGATCTGACCAAACGCGTCGCTATCCACAGCCGTGACGAGATCGGCGACATGGCGGCGGCGGTCAATCGTTTCGTCGACAAGCTGCAGCCTATCGTTCGCGAGGCGGGTGAGGTGGCGCACAAGACCGGTATCGAGATCGGCAGCATGGCCCAACGCAACGCTGGTGCCGATGATGCCGCTCGACTGCAGCGCGATGAAGTAGCGCAGAGCCTGCACGACTTGTCGCAGATGGCCGATGAGGCTCAGGCCGAGAGCCAGGCGATGCAGTCGGCCTTGCAGCAGGTGGCGCAGATTCGCAAGGCCACCGACGACAATACTCGTGCCTCGCAACAGGTCGGGGGGTTGATCGAGGCGTTGGCTGGCCAGGTGCAGAGCGGCTCAAAGGTGATCGAGCGCCTGGCCGAGCAGAGCCAGCAGATCGAGGTGGTGTTGACGGTGATCCACGGGATCGCCGAGCAGACCAATCTGCTGGCGCTCAATGCCGCCATCGAGGCGGCGCGGGCCGGTGAGACCGGGCGCGGTTTCGCCGTGGTCGCCGACGAGGTGCGTGCGCTGGCAAGCAAGACGCAGAGTTCGACCGGCGATATCCAGGCCCACATCGGCGCTTTGCAGGCCGGTGCGCGGGAAGCGGTGGCGGCTATCGGTCAGGCCGGACGACAGGCGGACGAAGGCCTGGCAGTGCTGCGCGACAGTGCGCGGCTGCAGCAGGCCGTTCAGACTTCGGTGGAACAGGTGCACTCGGCGATCGGCCTGGCAACCCAGGCGGCCGAACAGCAGGCGCGTGGCGCGCAGGCGGTGAAGGGCAGGGTGCAGGTGATCCACGCTCAGGCAGAGAAAGCAGCGTTCGCGGTACAGCAGACCACGGCCAGCAGCCGGGAACTGGACAAGCTCGCTGCCCAGCTCAAAGCCAGCCTGGGCCAATTCCGCGCCTGAAGCCGCGCTGCGGTCTGCCTGACGAACCGCGGTGCCTTTTCGCGGCCACGGACCGCTCCTACAGGATTGCGTGGCATCAGCGGTCATCGGCCGCGAAAGGCGCACCGCGGTCCTTGCTGACGAACCGCGGCGCCCGTTTCGCGTCCACGGACCGCTCCTACAGGATTGCGTGGCTTCACTCTGTGCGGTTCAGGTACATGCGGGTGGTGAGCAGGTACACCGGGACGCCGGAAATCAGGATCAGCAGTGCCGCGTAGGGCGCGGCGGCGGCGAATTCCATGTTCGAGGTGTGCGACCACACCTCGGTGGCCAGGGTTGTCATGCCGGTGGGGGCCAGCACCAGGGTAGCGGTCAGTTCCTTCATGCCATCGAGGAATACCAGCGCGAATGCCGCTGCCATCGCCGGGAAGATGATCGGCAGTGTCACCTGGCAGAACGCGGTGAACGGCGTGGCGCCCAGGGTCCGTGCCGCTTCTTCGAGCGCAGGCGCAGCCTTGTTCAGGGCAGTACGCACCGGCGCCTGCGCCAAAGGCAGAAACAGCAGCGCGTAGGCCAGCAACAGCAGCCCTGTGGTCTGGTACATCGCCGGAACGTAGTGCAGGGCGAAATATACCAGCGTCAAGGCGATCACCAGCCCCGGTAGCGCATGCAGCAGATAGGGCAGGCGTTCTGCCCAGATGGCCAGGCGGCCCCGATGGCGCACCACCAGCAGGCCCACGGGCAATGCCAGCGCCAGGCACAGCGCAGCGCCGCCCAGGGCCAATGCCAACGAGGTCAACAGTGCCTCGCCGATGGCCGCCACGGGAAAGGCCGCCGACGAGCCCTTCACCAGCCAATAGCCGAGCATGGCCAGTGGCACACCGCTGCCCACGATCACCAGCAGCAGGCAATACGACTGCGCCAACACCCGCCAGGCGCCGAGCCGCAAAGGGGTTGCACGCCGGGCAGCGCCCTGGCCGGTGCGAATGTGACGCGCGTTGCCACGCACCTTCAGCTCCAGCCACAGCAGCAATAGGCACAGAACCAGCAGCAGTGCCGACAGCATCGCCGCATTGGTGTTGCTGAATTCCAGTTCGAACTGTTGATAGATCGCTGTGGTGAAGGTCTGCAGCCCCAGGATCGACAGGGCGCCGAACTCCACCAGCATGTGCAGCGCGATCAGCAGCGCCCCACCCAGTACCGCCGGCCACAGCAGCGGCAGGGTGACCTTGAAGAACACTCCCGTGCGGTTCTGCCCCAGCGTGCGCGCCGATTCCTCCAGAGAGGTGTCCAGATTGCGCAGCGTCGCGGCGACCGGCAGAAACACCAGCGGGTATTTCGACAGGGTCATCACCAGAATCGCGCCGCCCAATCCTTCGAATCGCGAGCTGAGCGAAACCCAGGTGAAGCCGCTGACGAAAGCCGGTACCGCGAATGGCAGGCAGAGTATTACGCCCCAGAGACGTCGGCCGGCCAGGTCGCTGCGCTCCAGCAGCCAGGCCAGGCTCACACCGATGATCACGCAGGCTGCCGTCACCCCGGCCATCAACATCAGGGTGTTGCCCAGCAAGCGCAGCACGTAGGGACGCCACAACAGCCTGATGGCTTCGTGGAGGCCCGCTTGCCACGCCTTCAGGCCAACGTAGAGCAGGGGCAGCAGGCTCAGCCCGACCAGCAGCAGGACGGGTACGAGCACCCAGACCGAGGGGCGCTTGCGCCGCCCCGCAGGCATGACGAGAGAGGTGGTCAATTCAGGCCGACGTCCCGTTCCAGGTCCAGTGCGTCCTCGGCATTGCCGATGTCTGCCGGAGTGATGGCCGGTGCCTGCAGCTCGTCGAACGGCTTCAGGCCGCGGTCCGAGACCATGCCTTTGTGCAGTGGGTACTCGGCAGTGGTCTGGGTGATGACGCGCTGGCCTTCCTCGCTGGCCATGTAGGCGAGAAGCGCCTGGGCTTCACGCGGGTGCTTGCTGGACTTGAGAACGGCAGCGGAAGAAATGGTGATCAGGCCGCCGGCGTCGCCGTTGCTGAAGTAATGCAGTTTGGAGTCGAGTTGGCCTTTCTCGCGCTGGAGTGCGAACCAGTAGTAGTTGTTTACCAGAACAGTGGCGACTTCACCGTTTTCCACCGCCTTGAGGGCGACCATGTTGTTGGTGTAGGTCTTGCCGAAGGCGCGCAGACCGGTCAGCCATTCCTCGGCGGCCTCGCGACCGTGCAGCTTGATGATGGCCACGGCCTGCTCCTGGAAGGCTCCGCTGGTGGGCACGAAGCCGACCTTGCCCTGCCACTGCGGCTCGGCGAACTCCAGCACCGTTTCAGGCAGGTCTTTTTCGTCGATCAGCTTCGGGTTGTAGGCCACCACCCGTACGCGAGCGGTCACGCCCATCCACGAACCGTCCTTGGCGACGTATTTGGGCGGCAGCATGCTCAGGGTGCTGTCGTCGATTTTGGCCAGAAAGCCTTTCTCGCCCAGATTGTTCAGAGGAGGTGATTCTTCGGTGTAGATGAGATCCGCCGGAGAGCGCTGGCCTTCTTCCATTACCTGGCTGGCCAATTGATTGCTGCTGCCCTTGCGGACATTGACATGAATCCCGGTCTTGGCCTCGTAGGCCTGCGCGATGGCCTCGCCTATTTCCTTGTGCTGGCCATTGTAGAGGGTCAGTTCGACCTTGTCGGCGGCCAGGGCCAACTGGGCGGCCAGTGCCGTGCCCAGCAGGCAGGCGGCCAGGGTGCGAAAAAGGGACCGGAGGGTTCGTGTGGGCATGGGGCAACTTCCTTACGGCAGGGCAGCGGAATCTTGAAACAATTGTAAACGATATGGGTTCTCAGGTGGCCTTTCGGATCCAGACAAGGCTTATCCCTGGGATTGGTCATCGGCCGCGAAAGGCGCCCTGGGGTGTGTCAGGAAGACCGCGTCGCCTGTTTCGCGGCCACGGACCGCTCCTACGGGAGCGCGCGTATGCAGACCTACCGTAGGAGCGGTCATCGGCCGCGAAGGGCGCGGCGAGGTGTGTCTGCTACACCGATGCGCTCTTTCGCGGTCACGGACCGCTCCTACGGGAGAATGGTGGGGAGATTTTGGGGTGCCAGAAACGCAAAAACCCGCTTTCGCGGGTTCTTGTGAAGAATTGGTGCCCAGAAGAAGACTCGAACTTCCACGACCGTAAGGTCACCAGCACCTGAAGCTGGCGTGTCTACCAATTTCACCATCTGGGCAGCATCAGCAGCGTTGCACGCCGTTGATGGGGCGCACTATACGACCGCCCTTTTGATCTGTAAACCCCTGTTTTGATTTTGTTAATTCAAAACATCCAACTGCCTGAAAAAGCCTTGAAACGCAAAAACCCGCTTTCGCGGGCTTTTGTGAGTGGCACAAGATTGATGTAATCTCGTGTCCTGAATTGGTGCCCAGAAGAAGACTCGAACTTCCACGACCGTAAGGTCACCAGCACCTGAAGCTGGCGTGTCTACCAATTTCACCATCTGGGCAGCATCTGCAACGCTGTGCGTTGTCGATGGCGCGCACTATACGGAGCGCTCTTTACGCTGTAAACCCCTGTGGCGAGAAAAATCGACTAAAATTCCCCAGTGGCGTCCCGGACACTGTTTTCGACCTCGGGGCAGGGCTTTTAACTGGCAGGCAGCGCCTGAAATTTCCCGTTTCAATACGCGTATGCCAAACTAACGCCTATATAGACAAGGTGAATTCTCTCTAATGGCCGATTGGCAGACCCTCGATCCCGAGGCCGCTCGTGAAGCGGAAAAATACGAAAACCCCATTCCCAGCCGTGAGCTGATCCTCAAGCACCTCGACGAGCGCGGCTCTCCCGCCAGCCGCGAGCAGCTGGTGGACGAGTTCGGCCTCACCACCGAGGACCAGCTGGAAGCCCTGCGCCGCCGCTTGCGTGCCATGGAGCGCGATGCGCAACTGATCTACACCCGTCGCGGCACCTATGCCCCGGTCGACAAGCTCGACCTGATCGCCGGCCGCATCAGCGGTCACCGCGATGGCTTCGGCTTCCTGATCCCCGACGACGGCAGCGACGACCTGTTCATGAGCCCGGCGCAGATGCGTCTGGTGTTCGATGGCGACCGTGCCCTGGCACGGGTTTCCGGCCTCGACCGTCGCGGTCGTCGCGAAGGCGTGATCGTCGAAGTGGTGTCGCGTGCCCATGAAACCATCGTTGGCCGCTACTTCGAAGAAGGCGGCATTGGTTTCGTGACACCGGACAACCCCAAGGTGCAGCAGGAAGTGCTGATCACCCCCGGTCGCCACGGCGCCGCGAAGATCGGCCAGTTCGTCGGGGTGAAGATCACCCACTGGCCAACCGCGCGCTTCCAGCCTCAGGGTGACATCGTCGAGGTGCTGGGCAACTACATGGCGCCCGGCATGGAAATCGACGTCGCCCTGCGCACCTACGACATTCCTCATGTATGGCCCGAAGCCGTGCTCAAGGAGGCCGCCAAGCTCAAGCCGCAGGTGGAAGACAAGGACAAGGAGAAGCGCATCGACCTGCGCCATCTGCCGTTCGTGACCATCGACGGCGAAGACGCGCGCGACTTCGACGATGCCGTCTATTGCGAAGCCAAGAGCAAGCTGCGCCTGTTCAACGGCGGCTGGACCCTGTACGTCGCCATTGCCGACGTGTCCAGCTACGTGAAGCTTGGCTCGGCGCTCGATACCGAAGCCCAGGTACGTGGCAACTCGGTGTACTTCCCCGAGCGCGTGATTCCGATGCTGCCCGAGCAGCTGTCCAACGGCCTGTGTTCGCTGAACCCCCATGTCGACCGCTTGGCTATGGTCTGCGAGATGACCATCTCCAAGACCGGCGAGATGACCGACTACAGCTTCTACGAAGCCGTGATCCACTCCCATGCGCGCCTGACCTACAACAAGGTCAGTACCCTGCTCGAGCATTCGCGCAGCAGCGAAGCCAAGGCCCTGCGTGGCGAGTTCGGCGATGTGCTGCCGCATCTCAAGCAGCTGTATGCCCTGTACAAGGTGCTGCTGTCGGCGCGTCACGTGCGTGGTGCCATCGACTTCGAAACCCAGGAGACGCGCATCGTCTTCGGTTCCGAGCGCAAGATCGCCGAGATCAAGCCGACCATCCGCAACGATGCCCACAAGCTGATCGAGGAATGCATGCTGGCGGCCAACGTGGCCACTGCCGAATTCCTCAAGAAACACGAAATCCCGGCTCTGTATCGCGTCCACGACGGTCCGCCGCCGGAGCGTCTGGAAAAGCTGCGTGCCTTCCTCGGCGAGCTAGGCCTGTCGCTGAACAAGGGCAAGGACGGTCCGTCGCCCAAGGATTACCGTGCACTGCTGGAAACCATCCAGGGTCGCCCGGATTTCCACGTGATCCAGACCGTCATGCTGCGCTCGTTGAGCCAGGCGGTGTACAGCGCCGACAACCATGGTCACTTCGGCCTGAACTACGAGGCGTACACCCACTTCACCTCACCGATCCGCCGCTACCCCGACCTGCTCACGCACCGGGCAATCCGCAGCGTGATCCACTCCAAGCAGGACACTCCGCACGTCAAGCGCGCCGGTGCCCCGACCATTCCCAAGGCGCGCATCTATCCGTACGACGAAGCGGCGCTGGAACAGTTGGGCGAAGAGTGTTCGATGAGCGAGCGCCGTGCCGACGAAGCCACTCGTGACGTGGTCAATTGGCTCAAGTGCGAGTTCATGAAGGACCGCGTGGGCGAAACCTTCCCTGGCGTGATCACCGCCGTGACCGGTTTCGGCCTGTTCGTCGAGCTGACCGATATCTTCGTCGAAGGCCTGGTGCACGTCACCGCGCTGCCGGGCGACTACTACCATTTCGACCCGATACACCATCGCCTGGCCGGCGAGCGCACCGGGCGCAATTTCCGCCTTGGCGACACGGTCGAGGTGCAGGTCATGCGGGTCGACCTGGACGAGCGCAAGATCGATTTCGGTATCGGCGAAGCAACGCTGAACCAGCCGATCGGGCGCAAGAACCGCAAGGCCGACGCGCCGGCCGGCAAGCCCAAGAGCTACCCGACCACGCCGGCGGTCGAAAAGACCGCCGCCGAGAAGCCGGCCGCCGCTGCCGCCAAGCGCAGCGCTGCTCCGAGCAAGGCGCGCAAGGCCGACAGCGACGAGGTCTATCGGGCATCCGATGCCGCCGCGCAGAACGCCGAGGTGCGCAAGAGCCGTGAAATGAAGAAGGCCCTGCTTGCCGATGCAGCCAAGGGCGGCTCGGCCAAGGCTTCCGGCAGCCGCAACGGCGGTACTGGCAGCACGGGCGCCGGAGGCGATGCCAAGGCGACCAAGCACCGCAAGGGTCCATCGAAATCGGGCAGCCGCAAACCCAAGGCCAAGTCATGAGTCAGCTGGAAAAAATCTACGGTGTGCACGCGGTGGAGGCGCTGTTGCGCCATCATCCCAAGCGGGTCAAGCAGATCTGGCTGTCCGAGGGGCGCAGTGAGCCGCGGGTACAGACCCTGGTCGACCTCGCCACGCAGAATCGTGTGGCGGTTGGCCAGGCCGAGCGGCGTGAGCTGGATGCCTGGGTCGAAGGCGTGCACCAAGGGGTAGTGGCGGAGGTCAGCCCAAGCCAGGTGTGGGGCGAGGCGATGCTCGACGAGCTGCTGGATCGCACCGAGGGCCCGCCGTTGCTGCTGGTTCTGGATGGCGTGACCGATCCGCACAATCTGGGTGCTTGCCTGCGTACCGCCGATGCGGCCGGTGCGCTGGCGGTGATCGTGCCCAAGGACAAATCGGCCACCCTCACTCCTGCCGTGCGCAAGGTGGCGTGTGGCGCAGCGGAAGTGATTCCGCTGGTGGCCGTGACCAACCTGGCCCGTACCTTGGAAAAACTTCAGCAGCGTGGCCTGTGGGTCGTGGGTACCGCCGGCGAGGCGGACAACGAGATCTACCAGCAGGACATGACCGGGCCCACCATCCTGATCATGGGCGCCGAAGGCAAGGGCATGCGTCGCCTGACCCGCGAGCACTGCGACTATCTGGTCAAGCTGCCGATGGCGGGCAGCGTGAGCAGCCTGAACGTGTCGGTGGCGACCGGGATCTGTCTGTTCGAAGCGGTTCGTCAGCGTAACGCCAAGAAGAAATGATCCGCCTGGGCCGGCCCCTTCGCGGGCAGAGCCCGCTCCCACAGATGTGACCGATAGATGTGGGAGCGGGGCGGGCGGAGAGCCCTCTGCCCGCGACGGGGTTGGTCGCGACACCGCCATCGCTGTACAAATATTCACCAATCCCCTTGCTTCCCCCCAACCCCTTCTCTACAATTGCGCCCCTTGCCGTGATGGCTGGTGCACTCGTGCGCCTCTATCCAAAAGCCACAAGGCAAGACACACAGTGTCATTCACTCCTTGTCTGACCGCTCTGGCGGCAGGCTACAACCCGTAAGGAGCATTCATGCGTCATTACGAAATCATCTTTCTGGTCCACCCGGATCAGAGCGAGCAAGTCGGCGGCATGGTTGAGCGTTACACCAAGCTGATCGAAGAAGACGGCGGCAAGATCCACCGTCTGGAAGATTGGGGCCGTCGTCAACTGGCCTACGCCATCAACAACGTTCACAAGGCTCACTACGTGATGCTGAACGTTGAGTGCACCGGCAAGGCCCTGGCCGAGCTGGAAGACAACTTCCGCTACAACGATGCCGTGATCCGTAACCTTGTCATCCGTCGCGACGAAGCCGTCACCGACCAGTCCGAGATGCTCAAGGCAGAAGAAAACCGCAGCGAGCGCCGTGAGCGTCGTGACCGTCCTGAGCACTCTGACAGCGCCGATGGCGATGACAGCGACAACAGCGACGCCAGCGATAACGCTGACGAGTAATCCACGGACCTTTTGAGGAGCCCATTACATGGCACGTTTCTTCCGTCGTCGTAAATTTTGCCGCTTCACCGCTGAAGATGTGAAGGAGATCGATTACAAGGATCTCAACACTCTGAAAGCCTACGTATCCGAAACCGGCAAGATCGTTCCAAGCCGTATCACCGGTACCAAGGCTCGTTATCAGCGTCAGCTGGCCGTCGCTATCAAGCGCGCCCGCTTCCTGGCCCTGCTGGCCTACACCGACAGCCACGGCCGCTGAGACCGGGTTGTCGATACGCAGTAAAAGGATAGATACGCATGCGTGCCCTGGCTGATTTCATCATGCGCGGTCGCATGCAGGCCACTCTGGTAGTGGTCGGATGCGCGGCATTGCCGCTGTTGTTCTGGTTGAGTGCTGCCGCAGCGTGCCTGGTGTACCTGCGGCGCGGCATGAGTGACGCCATTGGTGTCCTCATCTGGGCTCTGCTGCCGGCTTTGGCCTGGTGGTACTTCGGTGAACCGCGCACCTTGATGGTGTTGCTGGGCGCACTGGGGCTCGCGGCGCTGTTGCGCGCGGGGTGGGCCTGGAATCGCGTGCTGCTGGCCAGCATAGCGCTGGGGCTGGTGTACGGAGTGTTGTTGGGCGTGGTGTTTCGCGAACCCATCGAAGCGTTGGCGCAGGCGTTGAACGAACGCCTGCCGCAGATGCTCGGTGGTCTCTACCAGCAGATGTCGGTAGAGGAGCGGGCCAGCCTTGGCAGCCTCATTGCGCCGGTACTCAATGGCCTGATAGCGGCCTTGTTGCAAGTCGTCAGCGTGGCAGCCCTGATGCTGGGGCGTTACTGGCAGGCGGCGTTGTACAACCCGGGTGGTTTTGGCAGCGAGTTTCGCGCCATTCGCATTCCACTCTGGCCGGCGGTATTGCTGCTGGCGTGCATGCTCATCGGTCCGAACTTCGGACCTCAGATGGCCATGTTGACGCCGCTGTGCAGCGTACCGCTGGTGTTCGCCGGGCTGGCCCTGATGCATGGGCTGGTCAAGGCGGGCAAGCTGGGCAGGTTCTGGCTCGTGGGGATGTACGTCACGCTCGTGCTGTTCATGCAGCTGATCTATCCGTTGCTCGTGGTCCTGGCCATTGTCGACAGCCTGATTGATTTTCGCGGTCGAATCGGGCCGAAAGGCACCGATAGCGATTCCGCGAACGGTGAAGGTTAAAAGTTAAGAGGTTTATACCAAATGGAACTGATCCTGCTGGAAAAAGTCGCCAACCTGGGCAACCTGGGCGATAAGGTAAATGTTAAGGCCGGCTACGGTCGTAACTTCCTGCTGCCATTCGGCAAGGCTACCGCTGCGACCGCTGCCAACCTGGCTGCGTTCGAAGAGCGTCGCGCCGAGCTGGAAAAAGCAGCTGCCGACAAGAAGGCTTCGGCCGAAACGCGTGCTGCCCAACTGGCCGAGCTGGAAGTGACCATCACTGCCACCGCTGGCGACGAAGGCAAGCTGTTCGGTTCGATCGGCACTCACGACATCGCTGACGCCCTGACCGCCTCCGGCGTCGAAGTGGCCAAGTCTGAAGTGCGTCTGCCGAACGGCACCATCCGTAACGTTGGCGAATACGACGTAGCCGTGCACCTGCACAGCGACGTTGAAGCTACCGTACGCGTTGTCGTAGTAGCTGCATAAGTCGGCTGGCACCTCTGGTGCCAGGCGGTTTAACATCGGGCACGACCTGTTCACAGGTCGTGCCCTTTGTTTTTGTGAAGAAGCCGTTTTCTGCAACCCGAATTTCAAGTGGCCATGAACGAGATATCCGCTCCCGAGCAATACGATCTGCAAACCGCTGCCCTCAAGGTGCCGCCGCATTCCGTCGAGGCCGAACAGGCCGTGCTCGGTGGGTTGATGCTGGACAACAACGCTTGGGAACGTGTGCTCGATCAGGTTTCGGACGGCGATTTCTATCGTCATGACCACCGGCTGATCTTCCGCGCCATCGCCAAGCTGGCCGATCAGAACACGCCTTTCGACGTGGTCACCCTGCACGAACAGCTCGACAAGGAAGGCCAGGGCACTCAGGTCGGTGGCCTGGGTTACCTGGGCGAGCTGGCGAAGAACACCCCGTCGGTGGCCAACATCAAGGCCTACGCGCAGATCGTCCGCGAGCGTGCCACCCTGCGCCAGTTGATCAGCATCAGCAGCGAGATCGCCGACAGTGCGTTCAATCCGCAGGGGCGCAATGCTGCCGAGATTCTCGACGAGGCCGAACGGCAGATTTTCCAGATCGCCGAGGCGCGGCCCAAGACCGGTGGCCCGGTCAGTGTCAACGACCTGCTGACCAAGGCCATCGATCGCATTGATACCCTGTTCAATACCGATGCGGCCATCACCGGCCTGTCCACCGGCTACACCGATCTGGACGAGAAGACCAGCGGCCTGCAGCCGGCCGACCTGATCATCGTCGCCGGCCGTCCGTCCATGGGCAAGACCACCTTTGCCATGAACCTGGTGGAAAACGCCGTGCTGCGCAGCGAGAAAGCCGTGCTGGTGTACTCGCTGGAGATGCCAGGCGATTCGCTGATCATGCGTATGCTTTCCTCGCTGGGACGTATCGATCAGACCAAGGTGCGCTCGGGCCGGCTGGACGACGACGATTGGCCGCGCCTGACCTCGGCGGTCAACCTGCTCAACGATCGCAAGCTGTTCATCGACGATACGGCCGGTATCAGTCCGTCGGAGATGCGCGCGCGTACGCGTCGCCTGGTGCGCGAGCACGGCGAGATCGGCCTGATCATGATCGACTACCTGCAGTTGATGCAGATCCCCGGTTCCAGCGGCGACAACCGTACCAACGAGATCTCCGAGATCTCTCGCTCGCTGAAGGCGCTGGCCAAGGAGTTCAATTGCCCGGTGGTGGCGCTGTCGCAGCTCAACCGCTCGCTCGAGCAACGCCCGAACAAGCGCCCGGTGAACTCCGACCTGCGAGAATCCGGCGCCATCGAGCAGGATGCCGACGTGATCATGTTCGTCTATCGCGACGAGGTGTATCACCCGGACACCGAGCACAAGGGCATTGCCGAGATCATCATCGGCAAGCAGCGTAACGGTCCGATCGGTTTCATCCGCCTGGCCTTCATCGGCAAGTACACCCGCTTCGAGAACCTCGCTCCGGGCAGCTACAACTTCGACGACGACGAGTAAACGCGCTGTTCGGATTTCCCGTAGGAGCGGTCCATGGCCGCGAATGAGCGGTGCGGTTGGGTCAGGTACACCGCGTTGGGGCTTTCGCGGCCGCTGACCGCTCCTACAGCAGGGATCCAGGTTCAATGAGCTCTGCCGGCGGAAAATTCACCAGCCATTTCCGACTAAAGCCATCGGAATTGGTTATTTTTTGTGCTATATTCCGCGCCCGCGATTTTTCATACGGTCATCGACATGCAAGCAGCCAAGCCGCTTTTTGACTATCCCAAATACTGGGCCGAATGCTTCGGCCCAGCGCCTTTCCTGCCCATGAGCAGGGAGGAGATGGATCAGCTTGGCTGGGATTCCTGCGACATCATCATCGTCACCGGTGATGCCTATGTCGACCATCCGTCGTTCGGCATGGCCATCATCGGCCGGCTGTTGGAAGCCCAGGGGTTTCGCGTGGGCATCATTGCCCAGCCGAACTGGCAGTCCAAGGACGACTTCATGAAGCTGGGCGAGCCTAACCTGTTCTTCGGTGTCGCGGCCGGCAACATGGATTCGATGATCAACCGCTATACCGCCGACAAGAAGGTGCGTTCCGACGACGCCTACACGCCCGGCGGCCAGGCCGGCTCGCGGCCAGACCGCGCCAGCCTGGTGTACAGCCAGCGATGCAAGGAAGCCTACAAGCATGTGCCGATCGTGCTGGGCGGCATCGAAGCATCGCTGCGCCGCATCGCGCACTACGACTACTGGCAGGACAAGGTTCGTCATTCGATCCTGATCGACGCCTGCGCCGATATCCTGCTGTACGGCAACGCCGAGCGCGCCATCGTCGAAGTGGCCCAGCGCCTGTCGTACGGTCAGAAGGTCGAAGAGATCACTGACATTCGCGGCACCGCGTTCATTCGCCGCGATACGCCCAAGGACTGGTACGAGGTCGACTCGACCCGTATCGATCGGCCAGGCAAGGTCGACAAGATCATCAACCCGTACGTCAATACCCAGGACACCCAGGCCTGCGCCATCGAGCAGGAGAAGGGCAACCTCGAAGACCCGAACGAAGCCAAGGTCGTGCAGATCCTGGCCAGCCCGCGGATGACGCGGGACAAGACGGTGATCCGCCTGCCTTCCTTCGAGAAGGTACGCGGTGACGCGGTGCTGTACGCCCACGCCAACCGCGTGCTGCACCTGGAAACCAACCCAGGCAATGCCCGTGCCTTGGTGCAGCGGCATGGCGAAGTGGACGTGTGGTTCAACCCGCCGCCCATTCCCATGACCACCGAGGAAATGGACTACGTGTTCGGCATGCCCTATGCCCGGGTTCCGCACCCGGCGTACGGCAACCAGAAAATCCCGGCCTACGACATGATTCGCTTCTCGGTGAACATCATGCGCGGCTGTTTCGGTGGCTGCACCTTCTGCTCGATCACCGAGCACGAGGGGCGGATCATCCAGAACCGTTCCGAAGAGTCGATCATTCGCGAGATCGAAGAGATCCGCGACAAGGTGCCGGGTTTTACCGGAGTGATTTCCGACCTTGGCGGGCCGACCGCCAACATGTACCGCATCGCCTGCAAGAGCCCGGAAATCGAATCCGCGTGCCGCAAGCCGTCGTGTGTGTTCCCGGGGATCTGCCCGAACCTCAACACCGACCACTCTTCGCTGATCCAGCTGTACCGCAGCGCGCGGGCACTGCCGGGCGTGAAGAAGATCCTCATTGCCTCGGGCCTGCGCTACGACCTGGCGGTGGAGTCCCCCGAGTACGTCAAGGAGCTGGTGACGCACCACGTCGGCGGCTACCTCAAGATCGCCCCGGAGCATACCGAGGAAGGTCCGCTGAATCAGATGATGAAGCCGGGTATCGGCTCGTACGACAAATTCAAGCGCATGTTCGAGAAGTTCTCGAAAGAAGCGGGCAAGGAGCAGTACCTGATCCCGTACTTCATCGCCGCCCACCCCGGCACCACCGATGAAGACATGATGAACCTGGCGCTGTGGCTCAAGGGCAACGGTTTCCGTGCCGACCAGGTGCAGGCGTTCTACCCCTCGCCGATGGCTTCGGCCACCGCGATGTACCACTCGGGCAAGAACCCGCTGCGCAAGGTCACCTACAAGAGCGACAACCTGACCATCGTCAAGAGCGAGGAACAGCGTCGCCTGCACAAGGCATTCCTGCGCTATCACGACCCCAAGGGCTGGCCGATGCTGCGCGAGGCACTGGAACGCATGGGCCGTGCCGACCTGATCGGTCCGGGGAAAAACCAGCTGATTCCGTTGCATCAGCCGGCTACCGACACCTATCAGAGTGCGCGACGCAAGAATTCCACCCCGGCCGGCAGCCACAAGGTGGCCAAGGAAACCCGCATCCTGACCCAGCACACCGGGTTGCCGCCGCGTGCCAGCGACGGTTCCAAGCCGTGGGACAAGCGCGAGCAGGCCAAGGCTGCCGCCGAGGCGCGCAGCAAGCAGGCTGCCAAGGATCGCCAGCAGGCTGCCAAGCCCGGCAAGGGCAAGGGCAAGCCGACCCGCCAGCCGGTCCTGCCGCGCTGATGCACGTTGCGCTGCCGTGAGCGCGATGGCTTACGGCTCGGTGTGACCGTCAGGCACGGTGTCGGTCGACTTTGGCTGCGCTCGTCGTGGTGGGCGTGCGGCGATGGCGTCGTGGGCTGGGTTGTCGGTCGTGTCCAGCACTCCGTCTCTGGTCGCACTGCGGATGGCGTCGATCAATGCCTGGGTGGGGCGCAACGACGTCTTGCGCTGTCTTGAAGGCTGCGCGGTGAGCAGGGCTTGCGCAGCGGTGTCTTGGTCGGTTGGCATGGGAATATCTCCTGATTGAATGAGCGCCCACATTAAGGTGAGCGCCTCCTGCCTGGGCAATACAGGTTTATCGCACCACGATGCGTCCAATGTATGCGACGCTGGCACACGCCGAACGAGGGCAACCGTTCGATCGGATGTCCCGCTTCGCAGTGCAGTGGCTGAACCCTCCACATGGCATAAGTCTTGCGCCGTGCACTTACCTTCCAGGCTCGCAGGAGGCACGCCGTGTCGATTCATGTCGCACTGAACCATGTCACCCATTATCGCTACGACCGCGCCGTCGATGTCGGCCCTCAAGTGGTGCGCCTGCGCCCCGCGCCGCACAGCCGCACGCGGGTGCTTTCCTATGCCTTGAAAGTGTCGCCAGCGCAGCACTTCATCAATTGGCAGCAGGACCCGCAGGGCAACTACCTGGCCCGCCTGGTGTTTCCGGAGAAGGCCACCGAGCTGCGCATCGAAGTGGACCTGGTTGCCGAGATCGCGGTGTTCAATCCCTTCGATTTCTTTCTCGAACCGCATGCGCAGCAGATGCCCTTCGCATACACCGACGAAGAGCAGCATGAGCTGGCTCCCTACCTGGAAACCCTGGCCCTGACGCCCAGGTTTCAAGCGTACCTGGACGGCATCGACCGTACGCCGATCCCCAGTATCGATTTCCTGGTCAGGCTGAACCAGCAACTCAGCCAGGACATTCGCTACCTGCTGCGCATGGAGCCGGGCGTGCAGACGCCCGAGCACACGCTGCTCACCGGTGCCGGTTCGTGCCGCGATTCCGCCTGGCTGCTGGTGCAGCTGATGCGCCGACTGGGGATTGCCGCGCGCTTCGTCTCCGGCTATCTGATCCAATTGGTCGCCGACGAGCAGGCCCTCGACGGTCCGTCCGGTACCGATGTCGATTTCACCGACCTGCATGCCTGGTGCGAGGTGTATTTGCCGGGCGCTGGCTGGATTGGTCTGGACGCCACGTCCGGGCTGTTTGCCGGGGAGGGCCACATTCCCCTGGCGTGCAGTCCCGAACCTTCTTCGGCGGCGCCGATCAGTGGCCGGGTGGAGCCCTGTGAGGTGACGTTTTCCCACCGGATGTCGGTGCAGCGTATCTGGCAGACGCCACGCGTCACCTGGCCTTTGAGCGAAGAGCAATGGGCGGACATGCAGGCCCTGGGGCAGCGGGTCGATGCCGATCTGCGCGCAGAGGACGTGCGCCTGGGCATCGGCAGCGAGCCGACCTTCGTGGCCATGGATGGCGCCGATGCCGCGAGGTGGGAAGCTCGAAGCGACGCACCTGCCAGTGGTTTCAAGGCTACGTCGATGCCAGGCGTGTTCAAGGTCGACGTGCCGCCATCGACAAGCTGGGCGCAGTCGGTCCAGGGTGTGGATGAGCTGTACGAGCAGGCCCGGCAGGGTCGCCTGGAGGCCCAGCGGTTCATGATCGACGGTCGGCAGACCGGCACCGGCGCGGGTAATCCGTTGCTGCTGGGTGGGACGACGGCGGCGGATTCGCCGTTTCTGCGCCGCCCCGACCTGCTGCGCAGTCTGATCGGCTATTGGCATGATCATCCGGCGCTGTCGTATCTGTTCAGTGGCACTGCCTGGCCGACCCCGCGGGTCGACGAAACGCGCGGCGATGCGTTGTACGAACTCGAGATCGCTCTGGCGCAATTGCCCGTTCCCGGCGTGCCGTGCCCAACAGGGCTGATCGACCGTGTGCTGCGCCATCTGTTGGTGGATATGACCGGTAACCCTGCCGGCGCGCAGTTCTGCATTGCCCGTCTGGACGGTGACGGACCAGGGGAGCGCGCGGGGCTGCTGCGCCTGCAGGGCCTGGAAATGCCACCTCATGGGCGCATGAACCTGGCTCTGCAACTGTTGCTGCGCAGCCTGGTGGCGCGCTTCTGGCGCAAGCCCTACGCACCGGCCAGGCTGACCCGCTGGGGGACACAGCTGCACGACCGCTTCATGCTGCCGTACTTCATCGAGCGCGATTTCGCCGAGGTGATCGACGATCTGAATGCACACGGCTATGCCGTGGATGCCGGATGGTTTGCCGCACAACGGGCGTTTCGCTTCCCCACCATGGGCGACTGCGTGGTAGAGGGGATTGCCGTGGAGCTGCGCCATGCCCTGGAGCCTGGCCCCGGACGAGGCAGTGCCAGTGGCGCGCCGCAGTCGCCGGACGCATCGCTGGAGCGCCTGCAGGTGCGCGTCAATGGGTTGCTGGCCGATCGTTACCGGCTGGCTGTCAACGGCCAGCCCCTGCCGCTGACCGCTACCGGTCGTGCCGGCGAGTTCGTTGCGGGAGTGCGCTACCGTGCCTGGCAGGCCGATCACGGCGATGACGTCGCCGGCCAGGCGCATGTGCCGCTGACCTTCGACATCGTCGACACCTGGACGCAGCGCTCGCTGGGTGGGTGCCAGTACCATGCGGTGCACCCCGGCGGGCGCAGCTACGACAGCCCACCGGTGAATGCCAACGAAGCCGAAAGCCGGCGTCTGGCGCGGTTCTTTCGGATCGGCCACAGTCCCGGCAGGTTGGTACTGCCAGCGCTCAAGGTGGACGATGACTTGCCGATGACCCTGGACATGCGCCGCGTTCCTCAAGGCGGGGTGTGAGCCATGGACGGTATCCGCGCACCGTGCAGGCTGCGATAATCGTTCTTCTCAACGCTGCCCCCGAGC
Organism: Pseudomonas sp. CFBP 13602; assembly: GCF_014842725.1. Classification (NCBI taxonomy): domain Bacteria; kingdom Pseudomonadati; phylum Pseudomonadota; class Gammaproteobacteria; order Pseudomonadales; family Pseudomonadaceae; genus Pseudomonas; species Pseudomonas sp. CFBP 13602. The sequence continues at coordinate 410,663 of NZ_JACYVT010000004.1, forward strand.
TTCGCCATGTCTGACCTGCTCGATCGTTACTCGCTGTCCGGCGGGTCCTATCATGAAATGCTCGAACCCGATGGCGGCGTGCGCCCGCACTGGCGGCGCCTGTTCGAGCATCTGCAACGCAGTGCGCCAGGCCAGTTGTCGCAGCGCCAGGCGTCGCTGACACGGCAGATCCAGGAAAACGGCGTCACCTACAACGTCTATGCCGACCCCAAGGGGGCCGATCGGCCGTGGGAACTGGACCTGCTGCCGCACATCATTCCTGCCCACGAATGGCGCCAGGTCGCGGCGGGTATCGCCCAGCGGGCACGCTTGCTCAACGCCGTGCTGGCCGATATCTATGGCCCGCAAACGCTGATTGCCCAAGGGCTGCTGCCCGCCGAGCTGATCTTCGGGCACAACAACTACCTGTGGCCGTGCCAGGGCATGCAGCCGCCGCAGGGCACGTTCCTGCACCTGTATGCGGCGGACCTGGCGCGCACGCCCGATGGACGCTGGTGGGTCACCGCCGACCGGACCCAGGCGCCCTCCGGCGCAGGCTATGCGCTGGAAAACCGCATGGGCCTGTTGCGGACCTTTCCCGAGCTGTACCGCGACTTGAAAGTCGAGCACATGGCCGGCTTTTTTCGCACCGTGCAGGACACCATGAGCCGACTGGCCGCCAGCGCCAACGAGGCGCCGCTGGTGGTGCTGTTGACGCCTGGGCGGTTCAACGAAAGTTATTTCGAGCATCTGTACCTGGCACGCCAGCTCGGCTATCCGCTGGTCGAGGGCAGTGACCTGACCGTGCGCGAGGCGACCGTCTACCTGAAGACCTTGAGCGGTCTGCGCCGGGTGCACGCGATCATGCGTCGCCTGGACGACGATTTCTGCGACCCCCTGGAGTTGCGCACCGACTCTGCCCTGGGCGTGCCCGGCCTGCTCGACGCCGTGCGCCAGGGCAATGTGATGGTGGCCAATGCCTTGGGCAGCGGCGTGCTCGAATCGCCCGGGCTGCTGGGTTTTCTGCCGCGGATCTGTGAGCATCTGTTCGGCGAAACCTTGATCCTGCCGTCAATCGCCACCTGGTGGTGCGGCGAGCCGCCGGTGCTGGCCCAGGCCCTCGAGCGGCTGGACGAGCTGGTGATCAAGCCGGCCTTCCCGTCGCAGAACTTCGGCCCGGTGTTCGGTCGGGATCTGGACGCCGCCCAGCGTCAGGCACTGACCGAACGCATTCAGGCCCGGCCCTATGCCTACGTCGCTCAGGAAATGGCGCAGCTGTCCCTGGCGCCGGTGTGGCATGGCCACGGCAACCACCTGCAACCCAGGGCGATCGGCATGCGCGTGTTTGCGGTCGCCGCCGCCGACGGTTACCGAGTGTTGCCCGGCGGCTTGACCCGAGTGGCCACGGACGCCGATGCCGAAGTGGTGTCGATGCAGCACGGCGGCGCCAGCAAGGACACCTGGGTGTTGGGCGAGCACGCTCCGGTCGGCGAGCAGTGGCGGGCGCAGCGAACCATCGGGGTCCATGATCTGGTGCGCATGGACCCCTACCTGCCTTCGCGGGTGGTGGAGAACCTGTTCTGGTTCGGCCGTTACTGCGAGCGTTGCGACGGCAGCGCACGACTGCTGCGGATCATTCTCGGCCGCTATCTGGACGGCGACGATCCTCAGGCGCTGCAGGCCGCTGTCGATCTGGCCGAAAGCCTGCACCTGTTGCCCGAAGAGGGCGACCTGCGCGAGCGCCTGCTGATGGCCCTGCGCGGTGAGGATTGGGCGTTCAGCCTGCGTGCCAACCTGCAGCGTCTGCAGTGGGCGGCGTTTCAGGTACGCGGCAAGCTGTCGCGAGAGAACTGGCAGGCGTTGGGCGAACTGCAGCGCGAGTCACTGGTGCTTGAAGTCGACGTGCCGGACCTGGGCGAGCTGCTCGACTTCCTCAATCGACTGGTGATGAACCTGGCTGCACTGTCCGGTTTTGCGCTCGACGACATGACCCGCGATGAAGGCTGGCGTTTTCTGATGATCGGGCGACGCATCGAACGCCTGCAGTTTCTCAGCAATGGCTTGTCGGCGTTTCTGGCAAGCGATGCGCTGGACGAACAGGCTGGCCTGGACTGGCTGCTCGAGTTGGGCAACAGCAGCATCACCTATCGTTCACGCTACCTCGCCGTGCCGCAGTTGATTCCGGTGCTGGACCTGCTGTTGCTCGACGCCCAGAACCCCCATGCCGTGTTGTTCCAGCTCAAGCTGGTGGCGCGGGCCGTACGCCGCCTGAGCGATGAATTCGACCTGCCGGTGGATCGCGCCCTGGAGCCACTGATCGAGCGCGTGGCGCGCTTTGATCTGGGTACCCTGGAAAACGCGCTGTTCGGTGAAGCCAGCGTGCGCGCCGTGCTCGACGGCCTGCGCAGCCTGCTGGAGGATATCGCCAGTGTCAGCGTGCAGGTATCGGACCGCCTGGCGTTGCGCCATTTCGTCCATGTCGACGATGTCAGCCAGCAAACGGTGTCGGTGTGATGAGTGCGCATTACCAGATCGTTCACGACACCCGTTACTGCTACGACAGCCCAGTGTCGCTGGCCAAGCAGCTGGCGCACCTGTGGCCGAGGCCTTGCGCCTGGCAGGTGTGCCATGAGCACGCACTGCAGATCAGCCCCGAACCGACCCGGCGTACCGATGAGCTCGATGTGTTCGGCAATCCGCTGACGCGGCTGGCGTTCGAGCGCCCCCACGATGAACTCAAGGTTGGCGCGCGCCTGCATGTCGAGGTGCTGCCACGAGCGCCGGTCGTGCTTGCCCGGTCGCCGGCCTGGGAGTCGACCCGCGATGCCCTGTGCTATAGCGGCCGGCCAGTCGCCGCGCAGGTGCTGCAAGCCTGTCGCTACCGCTTCGAATCCCCCTACGTGCGCCTGAAGAAAAGCTTCGTGGCGTTTTCCGCCAGTTGCTTTCCGTCCGGCAGGCCGATGCTGCAGGGTGCCCAGGCCTTGATGCAGAAGATCTTCAGCGAGTTCACCTTCGATGCCATGGCTACCCAGGTGGCGACGCCGCTGGTCGAGGTGTTGGAGAACCGTCGGGGCGTCTGCCAGGACTTCGCCCACCTGATGCTGGCCTGCCTGCGCTCGCGCGGTTTGGCGGCACGCTACGTCAGCGGCTACCTGCTGACCCAGCCACCGCCAGGGCAGCCGCGAATGATCGGCGCGGATGCGTCGCATGCCTGGGTGTCGGTGTTCTGCCCGGTGCTGGGATGGGTCGATTTCGACCCCACCAACAACGTTCAACCGGGGCTGGAACACATCACCCTGGCATGGGGGCGTGATTTCAGCGACGTGTCGCCCTTGCGCGGGGTGATTCTGGGCGGTGGTGGGCACGATCCCGAAGTGCGCGTGACCGTTCTGCCGATGGTTTGAGCCGAATGTTTACAGCGAATGTCTGACTGCTGGCAGAGTGCTGCAGCCTGCGGCCAATCGTGAAATGATTGCCGCCGTAGCCATTTCCCCTGCCTGGAGACTCACATGTTTGCAAAAGCTGTAGCGGTATCGGTGCTTGCCCTGGCCAGCGGTCAGTTGCTGGCGGCCGAGTGCTCGACCACCGTCGATTCGACCGACCAGATGACCTTCGGCAGCAAGGCTATCGAGATCAGCAAGAGCTGCAAGACGTTCACGGTCAATCTGACCCACTCCGGCAGCCTGCCCAAGGAAGTCATGGGCCACAACTGGGTCCTGAGCAAGGAAGACGATGCCCGCGGCATCGCCATGGACGGCATGAGTGCCGGCATCGACAACAGCTACCTGAAGAAAGGCGACGAGCGCGTGATTGCGTACACCAAGGTCATCGGCGCCGGGGAGAAGGATTCGGTGTCGTTCGACGTGTCGAAACTGTCGGCAGACCAGAAATACCTGTTCTTCTGCTCGTTCCCGGGTCACCTGGCCATGATGAAGGGGGCGGTGACCCTGGTCGATTGAGTGTTCGCTTCGACCACGTAGGAGCGGTCATCGGCCGCGAAGCAGGCGACGCGGTATGCCTGATTCACCGCGTTGACCTTTTCGCGGCCACGGACCGCTCCTACAGGACGTCCGCCATTGCGTGTACTGGCTTCAAGCAGGCACCTTGAACACGTGGCGCAGGTAGGCGACGAAATTGGGGTCGCGGCATTGGGTCTTGGCGGCTTCGTCGGAAATCTTCGCCACCGGCTGGCCGTTGCAGTCGGTCATTTTCAGCACGATGTTCATGGGTTCCACGCCTGGAATGTCGCAGGTCAGGTTGGTGCCGATGCCGAAGCTCACATTGATGCGCCCGCGCAGTGCGCGAAATATCTGCAGGGACTTGGGCAGGTCCAGCCCATCGGAAAACACCAGGGTCTTGGTCATCGGATCGATGCCCAGCTTGCGGTAGTGGGCGATGGCCTTTTCCGCCCAGACCACCGGGTCACCCGAGTCGTGGCGCAAGCCATCGAAGAGCTTGGCGAAGTACAGGTCGAAATCCCCCAGAAACGCATCCATGGTGATGCAGTCGGTGAGCGCGATGCCAAGCAGGCCACGGTACTCGCGCACCCAGCAATCGAGTGCGGCGATCTGGCTGTCGATCAAGCGTGGCCCCAGTTGCTGGTGAGCCATGATCCACTCATGGGCCATGGTGCCCAGCGGCTTGAGATCCAGCTGACGGGCCAGGTGCATGTTGCTGGTGCCGACGAAGCGCCCCGGAAACTCGTGCTTGAGCACCGTGACCACTTCCTCCTGCACCTTGTAGGAAAAGCGTCGACGAGTGCCGAAGTCGGCCACCTGCAATTCGGCCAGCTCTTCGCTGCTGGCATTGGCCTGCAGCCATTCGAACTTGCGGTAGAGTTTTTCCCGCGGCTGGCTGAGCAGCACATCGGGATAGCGAATGCGATTGCGTACCTCGCTGACCGTGGCCAGCAGTGGCACTTCGAACAGGATCACATGCAGCCACGGCCCGCGAAGGCGAATGAACAGCTGGTCGTTCTCGATGCCGATGCTCAGGTAGCGCAGGTTGAAGCGAAACAGACCCAGGAAGCGCAGGAAGTCGGGCTTCATGAAATTGATGCCTTCCAGAAAGCTCAGCTGGTCCGGGCCCAGACTCAATTCGGAGAGCTGCTCGAGCTGTTCGCGAATGTCGTTCAGGTAGGGCCGCAGGTCTTCGCCGTTGCGACAACGAAACTCCCACTCGACATCGACGTTGGGGTAGTTGTGCAGTACAGCCTGCATCATGCTCAACTTGTAAAGATCGGTGTCGAGCAGGTTTTGCACGATGCGATCGGCGAATACGCTCTCGCTCATCAGGGTCTCCAGAACCGCGTGCCTCATTTGGAACGGCGGTGGCGCACAGTAGGGGCACATTCTGCCAGCTTTTTGGAGTGCGGGTGGATGTGACGTGCCTTCCCCTGCGCGACCCGTGCCAGTGCCCTGCGCGGGCCCGCGAAGAGAGACGCGAAGTGGCCTGCACCCGGCACTGCAGGAGGATCCTGTGGTGCGCGGTGTAGCGGTTATGCACCGACAGTGTGCACTTCGGTTACGTCGGCGGTTACAGCGTGGTTGCCCACGGGCGCTGCGTGGGGTTGCAATGATGGCGCATACGGGTTGTACCCGCACTCTTTGCGGGTTCCACCATTCCCGTGCCAGACGGTTGCACGACCTGTAGAAAATGGTTCCGGCGCAGTGAAGTGCTCCTGAAAATGAAAACTGCGCAAGCTGGGCAAATGCGCTGGCACGGCCCTTGCTCTGAGCAATGCGCTGAAGCTGTAGTGCCAACCAAAAAAATTCAGGAGCACCACTCATGTCGCAGACGTTCTACAGGAAAGGTTTTCTGGCTCTCGCAGTGGCAGCTGCGCTGGGCGCTTCGTCGATTGTTCAAGCCGACATCAAGATCGGCGTAGCAGGGCCGATGACCGGTGCCAACGCATCGTTCGGTCAGCAGTACATGAAGGGTGCACAGGCGGCAGCCGATGCCATCAACAAGGCCGGCGGCGTGAATGGGGAAAAGATCGTCCTGGTTGCCGGTGATGACGCCTGCGAGCCGAAGCAGGCCGTGGCCGTCGCCAACCGGCTGGCCGATCAGGACAAGGTCGCAGGGGTGGTGGGGCACTTCTGTTCCTCGTCCACCGTTCCGGCATCCGAGGTGTATGCAGACGCCGGCGTGCTGATGATCACCCCTGGCTCGACCAACCCGACCGTGACCGAACGTGGCCTGCCGGCGGTATTCCGCATGTGCGGTCGCGACGACCAGCAGGGCATCGTGGCCGGCGACTACATCGTCGACGTGCTCAAGGGCAAGAAAGTCGCAGTGATCAACGACAAGGACACCTACGGCAAGGGCCTGGCCGACGCCACCTCGGCACAGCTGACCAAGCGCGGTGTCAAGCCGGTGCTGGAAGAAGGCCTGACCCGCGGCGAGAAAGACTTCAGCGCCCTGGTCACCAAGATCCGCTCCACCGGCGCCGATGTGGTGTATTTCGGCGGCCTGCACCCCGAAGCCGGGCCACTGGTTCGGCAGATGCGCGAACAGGGCCTCAAGGACGTCAAGTTCATGTCCGACGACGGCATCGTCACCGACGAACTGGTCACCACCGCTGGCGGTGCGCAATACGTCGACGGCGTGTACATGACCTTCGGCGCCGATCCGCGCATGCTGCCCGACAGCAAGGCGGTGGTTGAGGAGTTCCGCAAGTCCGGCTACGAGCCAGAGGGCTACACTCTGTACGCCTACGCTTCGTTGCAGGCCCTGGCTGCAGGCTTCAACGGCGCCAAGTCGAACAAGGGCGAAGAGGCTGCCAAATGGCTGAAGGCCAACCCGGTCAAGACCGTCATGGGCGAGAAGGCCTGGGACTCCAAGGGTGACCTGAAAGTGTCCGACTACGTGGTCTACCAGTGGAACGCCGAGGGCAAGTACAAGCAGCTGGAACAGCAGAAGTAGGACGTTTGCACTGGCGCATGCCAGTCCGGGCCGCCCTTGGGATGGCCCACGTTTCCCTCAATACCGCCTGACAGGTGGCGGGCGGGCCGAGGCCTGTCCGCACCTTGCGCGGTGCGCGGTTCCAGACGTTCGTGAGAGTGCATGATGGACGGTATCTTCCTGCAACAAATGATCAACGGCCTGACCCTGGGGTCGGTGTACGGCTTGATCGCCATTGGCTACACCATGGTCTATGGCATCATCGGCATGATCAACTTTGCCCACGGCGACGTTTACATGATCAGCGCCTACCTGGCCGCCATAGGCCTGGCCGTGCTGTCGTTCTTCGGCCTCGAATCCTTTCCGTTCCTGATCCTCGGCACATTGGTGTTCACCATCGTGGTGACCGGTGTGTACGGCTTCGTGATCGAGCGCGTGGCCTACAAGCCGCTGCGCAACTCGACCCGGCTGGCGCCGCTGATCAGCGCCATCGGCATATCGCTGATCCTGCAGAACTACGCGCAGATCAGCCAGGGCGCTCGCCAGCAAGGCGTCCCGACCCTGCTCGAAGGGGCCTGGCGCCTTGAAGTGGGCACCGGTTTCGTGCAGATCACCTACACCAAGATCTTCATCCTCATTGCCGCCTTCGTGGGCATGGGCGTGCTGACCTACATCATCAAGTTCACCAAACTTGGGCGCATGTGCCGCGCCACCCAGCAGGATCGCAAGATGGCCTCGATCCTGGGCATCAACACCGACCGGGTCATTTCCTATGTGTTCATCATCGGCGCGGCCATGGCGGCGCTGGCCGGCGTGTTGATCACCATGAACTACGGCACGTTCGACTTCTATGCCGGGTTCATCATCGGCATCAAGGCGTTCACCGCAGCGGTACTGGGCGGCATCGGCTCATTGCCCGGCGCCATGCTCGGTGGCCTGATACTGGGGGTTGCCGAATCGCAGTTCTCCGGCTTGATCAACTCCGACTACAAGGATGTGTTCAGCTTCGGCCTGTTGGTGCTGATTCTGATCTTCCGTCCCCAAGGCCTGCTGGGTCGCCCACTCGTGGCGAAGGTATAAGTATGTCCGCACCTACTGCCAAACCTATCGATATCAAGAAAAGCCTGGTCGACATGGTCATTGCCGGCCTGCTGGCGCTGATCGTGTTCGGCCCCATCGTCGGCATCGTGCTCGACGGCTACAGCTTCAACCTGCAACCGGCCCGCGTCGCCTGGCTGGTGGCAGCGGTGATGGCCGGGCGCTTCCTGCTCAGCCTGTTCCTGCAGACGCCGCGTGGCCGCAGCATTTCCCAGAGCTTCGAAAGCTCGGGGTCGGGCGTGCACGTGCTGCCGCCGGACTACAAGTCGCGGCTGCGCTTCATCATTCCAGCGCTGATCGTGATCGCCATCGTGTTCCCCATCTTCGCCAACAAATACATCCTCACCGTGGTCATTCTCGGGTTGATCTATGTGTTGCTGGGCCTGGGCCTGAACATCGTGGTCGGGCTGGCCGGTCTGCTCGACCTGGGCTACGTGGCGTTCTATGCCATCGGCGCCTACGGCCTCGCATTGGGCTACCAGTACTTGGGCCTGGGCTTCTGGTCGGCGTTGCCGCTGGCCGCGATCGCGGCGGCGCTGGCGGGGTGCATACTGGGTTTCCCGGTGCTGCGAATGCACGGGGACTACCTGGCCATCGTGACCTTGGGCTTCGGCGAAATCATTCGCCTGGTGCTCAACAACTGGTTGTCGTTCACCGGCGGTCCCAATGGTGTGCCGGTACCTTCGCCCACCTTCTTCGGCCTGGAGTTCGGTCGTCGCGCCCGTGACGGCGGGGTGCCGATCCACGAGTACTTCGGCTTCGAATACAACCCCGACCTGAAATTCCTGTTCATCTACGCCGTGCTGTTCCTGGTGGTACTGGCCGTTCTCTACGTCAAGCATCGACTCACTCGCATGCCGGTAGGGCGTGCCTGGGAAGCCCTGCGCGAGGACGAGATCGCCTGCCGCTCGATGGGCCTGAACCACGTGCTGGTCAAGCTTTCGGCCTTCACCATCGGTGCCTCCACCGCAGGCCTGGCCGGGGTGTTCTTCGCCAGCTACCAGGGCTTCGTCAACCCGACCTCGTTCACCTTCTTCGAGTCGGCGCTGATCCTTGCCATCGTCGTGCTGGGCGGCATGGGCTCCACCGTGGGTGTGGTGATTGCTGCCTTCGTACTGACCGTGGCGCCGGAGCTGCTGCGCAGTTTCTCCGAGTACCGAGTATTGCTGTTTGGCGTATTGATGGTACTGATGATGATCTGGCGGCCACGTGGCCTGATCCGTATCAGCCGTACCGGCATCAAGCCAGTCAAGGGCGCATTGATCGACGCCAAGGGGACTACGCCATGAGTAACGAAGTCATTCTGTCGGTCGAGAAGTTGATGATGCATTTCGGTGGCATCAAGGCCTTGAGCGATGTCAGCCTGCAGGTCCGGCGCAACTCGATCTTCGCCTTGATCGGCCCCAACGGCGCCGGCAAGACCACCGTCTTCAACTGTCTCACCGGGTTCTACAAGGCCACCGGTGGACGTATCGAACTGAACGCTCGCGGCCAGAAGACCAATGTCATCAAGTTGCTGGGCGAGCCGTTCCAGGCCACCGATTTCGTCTCGCCACGCAGCTTCGCCAGCCGTGTCTGGTACAAGATGTTCGGCGGGACTCACCTGGTGAACCGCGCCGGGCTGGCCCGGACCTTCCAGAACATTCGGCTGTTCAAGGAAATGTCGGTGCTGGAAAACCTGCTGGTCGCCCAGCACATGTGGGTCAACCGCAACATGCTGGCAGGCATCCTCAACACCCGTGGTTATCGCAAGGCCGAAGAGGACGCTATCAAGACCGCGTTCTACTGGCTGGAAGTGGTGGACCTGGTGAACTGCGCCAACCGCTTGGCCGGTGAGCTTTCCTACGGCCAGCAACGGCGTCTGGAGATCGCCCGGGCCATGTGCACGCGGCCCCAGGTGATCTGCCTGGACGAACCGGCGGCGGGCCTCAACCCGCAGGAAACCGAGGCCCTGAGCGGCATGATCCGCCTGCTGCGTGACGAGCACGACATGACGGTGGTGCTGATCGAACACGACATGGGCATGGTGATGAGCATTTCCGACGACATCGTGGTACTGGACCATGGCAATGTGATCGCCAAGGGCGGGCCGGAGCAGATCCGCAACGACCCCAAGGTGATCGCCGCCTACCTGGGTGCCGAAGAGGAGGAGCTGGTATGAGTACGCCCATCCTCGAAATGAAGGAGATCGACGTTCACTACGGCCCGATCCAGGCGCTGAAGAAAGTCTCGCTGCACATCAACGAGGGCGAGACGGTCAGCCTGATCGGTTCCAATGGCGCGGGCAAGTCGACGCTGTTGATGTCGATTTTCGGCCAGCCGCGCGCCAGTGCGGGGCAGATCATCTACCGGGGTACCGACATCACCCAGAAGTCGTCCCACTACATCGCTTCCAACGGCATTGCCCAGTCGCCGGAAGGCCGTCGGGTGTTTCCCGACATGTCGGTGGAAGAAAACCTGATGATGGGTACCATCCCCATCGGCGACAAGCACTCGAGCGAAGACATGCAGCGCATGTTCGAGCTGTTTCCACGGCTCAAGGAACGGCGCAATCAGCGCGCCATGACCATGTCCGGCGGCGAGCAGCAGATGCTGGCCATCGCGCGCGCGCTGATGAGCCGGCCCAAGCTGTTGCTGCTCGACGAGCCGTCGCTGGGGCTGGCGCCGATCGTGGTCAAGCAGATCTTCTCGACCCTGCGCGAGCTGGCCCAGGGCGGCATGACCATCTTCCTGGTCGAGCAGAACGCCAACCACGCCCTGCGGCTTTCCGACCGTGCCTATGTGATGGTCAACGGCGAGATCCGTCTGACCGGCACGGGGCGTGAGTTGTTGAGCAACGACGAGGTGCGCAACGCGTATCTGGGCGGGCACTGAGCAGACGTGAAAGGCTTGCCGAACGCCCCGTCAGGGGCGTTTTTCGTGACCCTGCCCAATTGTGGAAAACAAATTCGCTGCAGCGTCAATGTGCGACATAAAACCACTGTTGGTCACCGAAATGCCACAATGCACGCTTGTCCCCAATTGCTGTGGAACCGGTTGTGGACAAGTTGGTGGTATACCTCTGCAGGCCACGGTATACGGGGCCTTCAGTCAGCTGATCAAAAATCGTACAGCAGGTTGGGCAGTCGTGCGAACGGGCTTTGTCAACTGTTTTATCCACCGTGCCAATCAGAGTGACAGCACCCGCACAGGCTGTGGATAAGTCTGTGAACAAGCCTTGGAAATACTTCTAAAAGTGGCGGTTTCACTGGCGTTGCGCCTTTGGTCGTATGACCACTGCAGACATAGTGCCGTACGTACATGCGCAATACACCCCACCGGTCAAGCCAAAAAATTCTAATGGCTCCCGGCCAGCCTGGCCTCCGGGGTTGCCGTGCAGAAGGGAGTTGCCCCCAATCTCTGTGGAACGGCTTGTGGATAAGTTGCGGGTAACCGCACTGGGACCCGCAACCACGAGGGTCTGCGGGCGCTGTTCGATTATTGATCAGTTGCATACGGCCCGTACGCCGGGCATTCTGCAAAACCCCATTCACGGTGGCGACGATTCGAACGGCCTGCGCATTGCGTGGGCACGCTCCGTGGCTATCCCCGCAGGAGACCCGCATGACTTCCACGGTATTCATCACTGGCGCCACGTCCGGATTTGGCGAAGCCTGCGCGCGACGTTTCGCCGAGGCAGGCTGGTCGCTGATTCTCACCGGCCGTCGCGAAGAGCGCCTGATGGCGCTGAGCGAAGAGCTGTCGGCAAAGACGCGGGTGCATCCGCTGGTGCTCGATGTGCGCGATAGAAAGGCCATGGAGGCAGCGATTGCCGGGTTGCCTGAGGAGTTCGCCAGCATCAGCGGGTTGGTCAACAACGCCGGCCTGGCCTTGGGTGCCGATCCTGCACCCAAGTGCGACCTGGACGACTGGGACACCATGGTCGATACCAACGTCAAGGGCCTGATCTACGCGACGCGGCTGTTGCTGCCGCGCCTGATTGCCCACGGCAAGGGGGCTACCATCGTCAACCTGGGTTCGGTGGCGGGCAATTACCCGTATCCCGGCAGCCATGTGTACGGCGCCACCAAGGCCTTCGTCGGGCAATTCTCGTTGAGTCTGCGCTGTGACCTGCAGGGCACCGGCGTGCGCGTCACCAACCTGGAACCCGGGATGTGCGAAAGCGAGTTCTCACTGGTGCGTTTCGGCGGCGACCAGGCACGCTACGACGCCACCTATGCCGGCGCCAATCCGATCCAGCCGCAGGACATCGCCGAAACCATCCACTGGATTCTGACCCAGCCGGCGCACATCAACATCAACAGTCTGGAAGTGATGCCGGTCACGCAATCGTGGGCCGGCTTCGCCGTGGAGCGTCCAGGCAAGGCTTGATCGGCCCTGGCGTCAGAGGAACGCCTGCAGGCCCTGGTAGCAGGTCAGCAGGTGGTAGGGGGTGGTCGATGGCATGTCCGTGCGGCTGACCACCCCGGTGCCATCGCGGCATTCGTGCCAGCCGCCGGGGTGCAGGAAGCGCTCGCGCAGCACCTGCAACTGCGCGGCCACCGCCGCACCGGGCTGCAAGGTCAGCGCCCGCAGGTATTCGGCCTGTGCCCAGATACGCTGGGTGGCGTCCAGCACCTGGCCGTCGAGCGTGAGCATGCTCATGACCACGCCGTCCCGAACGCCCGTGCGTTGCGCATGGGTGAAGGCGCGCTGCAGGGAGAGGTGCAGCGCACTGCCCTGCAACAGCGGTGAGGTCTGCACGAGGAACAGCCATTCGAACTGATGACCGGGCTCGAACCAGTTATCCACCGCTCCGCGCGGCTTCTCCAGCATGATCCCGTGTTCGGGCTCCACGAAACGCGCCTGCATCGCTTCGCAGAGGGCCTGCAGCGCCCTCTGCGTGGGTGGGTCGTCACGCACTGCCAGGGTTGCCAGGAAGCCCTCGGCCAGGTGCATCAAGGGGTTCTGCAGTGGGCCGGTGCCCAGGTTGGCCCAGCCTTCGCCGAGCACGGCTTCGTAGAGCCCATCATCTGTGGAAAAGCGCGTGGCGATGACCTCGAGGGCGGCATTGAGCACCGATTCCACCAGCGGTTCGCGCACCTTGGCCCAGTAGTGCGCACAGGCGAAGACAATGAATGCGTGGGTGTAGAGATCCTTGCGTCGATCCAGCGGGCGGCCCTGGGCGTCGATGCTGTAGAACCAGCCGCCGTGTTCGGCGTCGTGGAAATGCCGTTGCAGGGAACGGAACAGGGTGGCGGCGTGTTCGCGCGCACCGGGTTGCTCGATCAGGCTGGAAAAGACATACAGTTGGCGGGCGCAGGCCATGGCGCGGTAGCGCTGCACCGGCAACGGCTGGCCGGCAGCGCTCACCGCTTCGAACGGCAGGCCGAGTTCGCTATCGAAGCCAGCGCCTTGCCACAACGGCAATACGATTTCGCGAAAGTGCGCTTGGGTGGCCGCCAGGGCGGCGTGCAGCGTTGGGTCGGGCATTGGCGGGATCATCGGAGGCGTTTTGCGCGACATGGTAGCAGGTGTCGGCCACGGCGCCCAAGACAAGGCCCCTGGGCAGGGGGCCTGGCGCGATCAGCCGGTAAGCAGCCATGCGCCGGTCATGGCCGACAGAGCACCGGCCACGCGTACCAGTGGCGCGGCTGCCGTTGGCAGGAACCGAACGACGGCATAACCCGCCGCGTGCAGTGCTGCGGTCGCCATGACGAAACCGGCAGCATAGGCAACCGGGCTGGACATCTCCGGCAATTCCAGGCCGTGAGCGACGCCGTGGAACAATGCGAACAGCGCAGTGGCCACCACCGCCAAGGCTAACGGTGGCCGCACGGCCAGTGCCACGGCCAGGCCCAGGGCCAGTACCGAGGCGGCAATGCCGCTTTCCAGTGCAGGCAGTTGCAGGCCGGCAAAACCCAGCAGGCCACCGATCAGCATGGTGCCGACGAAGGTGCAGGGCAGAGCCCAGCGTGCCGCGCCTTGCTGCTGCGCCGCCCACAGGCCGACGGCGAGCATGGCCAGCAGGTGGTCGAGGCCACCCAGGGGGTGACCGATGCCGGCCAGCAGGCCATTGTCGCCGTGTCCCGGATGAGCGAAGGCCACCGCCGGTGTCAGCAGCAGGGCTGCGCAGGTGAGAAGCGTCTTGAAGGTCATGCGGGTCTGTTCCTTATCGTCGTGTTCACGGTAGTTGCGGGCAAGGGTGCGCTGGGTTCAGGCGGCGTCGAGCAGGCCTTGGCGTTCGATGAAGGCAATGATCTGTTCCAGGCCCTGACCGGTCTTCTGGTTGCTGAAGACGAACGGCTTGTCGCCGCGCATGCGTCGGGTGTCGCTGTCCATCATTTCCAACGAGGCCCCTACCAGCGGCGCCAGGTCGATCTTGTTGATCACCAGCAGGTCGGACTTGCAGATGCCAGGGCCGCCCTTGCGCGGCAGCTTGTCGCCGGCGGACACGTCGATCACGTAGATGGTCAGGTCCGACAGCTCCGGGCTGAAGGTGGCGGACAGGTTGTCCCCACCCGATTCCACGAGGATCAGGTCCAGGCCCGGAAAGCGCCGGTTGAGCTGGTCCACGGCTTCCAGATTGATGGAGGCGTCTTCGCGGATGGCGGTGTGCGGGCAGCCACCGGTTTCCACACCGATGATGCGCTCGGGCGCCAGGGCCTGGTTGCGTACCAGGAAGTCGGCGTCTTCGCGGGTGTAGATATCGTTGGTGACCACGGCCAGGTTGTAGCGCTCGCGCAGGGCCAGGCACAAGGCCAGGGTCAGCGCGGTCTTGCCAGAGCCTACCGGGCCTCCGATACCGACACGCAGGGGTTGGGTATTCATGGTGACTCTCCTAGGAACGGAACAGGCGGCTGTACTGGCGCTCGTGGGCCATGCTCGCCAATGACAGGCCGAAAGCGGCGCTGCCGTAGTGTCGGGGATCCAGTTCGGTGGCTGCGAACTGGGCCTGCTGCAGCGTCGGCAGCAGTTGTGTGGTAAGTCGCTGAGCAGCCTGCTGGCCCAGGGGCAGGGTCTTCATGAGCACCGCCAACTGGTTTTCCAGCCAACTCCACAGCCAGGCCGCAAGGGCGTCCTGCGCAGGGATGTTCCAGGCGCGCGCGGCCAGTGCCCAGCCCAGGGCCAGGTGGGGCTCTTCGATCTGAGCCAGATAGTGGCGGGCCGTAATGTCCAGTTCGGCAAGGCCGAGCAGCAGTTGCTTGAGCGAATAGCCCATTTGCCGGCTTTCGAGTTGCAGCTCGCGGGTTTCGCGGCTCGAGCGATGTTCGGCATCTAGCTCCAGCAGTTGTCCCCAGTCCTCTTCGGCGGCAGCCACGCAGTGGGCCAGCAGCAGGGGCGCCTCGAAACGGGCCAGGTTGAGCAGCAGTTGGTCGGCGATCCAGCGATGGGCGCTTTGCGCATCGGTCACCGTGCCGTTTTCCACGGCCATCTCCAGGCCCTGCGAGTAGCTGTAGCCACCGATCGGCAGTTGCGGGCTGGCCAGGCGCAGCAGGGCCCAGGCGTTGTTCACGTGCGCACGCCGAACTGGTGCAGTTTGGGCGCGTAGTTGAAGTCTTCCTCGCCATGGCGCGAGTGGTGATGACCACCGCCATAGGCGCCATGTTCGGGATGAAAAGGTGCCAGCAGGGGCTGGGTCTGGGCGCCGAGTTGTTCGAGCATGGCCTTGAGCACGTAGTCGTCGAGCAGGCGCAGCCAGCCGTCACCCACTTGCAGGGCCACGTGGCGGTTGCCCAGATGGTAGGCGGCGCGAGTCAGCTCGAAGGCGCTGCTGCAGGTGACATGAAGCAGCGCCTCGGGACGCGCGCAGACCCGCACCACGCGGCCGTCCTCGGCCTGCAGGCATTCACCGTCGTGCAACGGAGGTTGACCGCGTTCCAGAAACAGGCCGACGTCTTCACCTTCGGCACTGAAACAGCGCAGGCGACTCTTGCTGCGGGCTTCGAAGTTGAGGTGCAGTTCGGCTGCCCATTGGCTTGCGGGCGCGATTCTGCGATGGATAACCAGCATTGGACGTTTCCATTGAAGGGCAGTGGCCAATGCAGAGCAAGTGTCTTGCCAACCGGTAGTGAGCTAACGGGGCTGCGGGATCAGGATGAACGAGGCTCGGCGCAATGCACTGGTGCGGTGCGTAGCGGCGTGAGGTGCACCAATTCGAGGCGAGCGAGTTATTGGTTGAGGCCTTTCCAGTATTTGGCGCCGATGAAAATGAAGCGCAGTTGCTGGCTGATCTTCGCCTCGGGGGTCAGGTGGGCTGGCAGGTCGGCAGCGGGTGGGTCGATCAGTTCGGGAAGCGTGGCAAACACGGCCTTGACGACAAGGTCGGCCATCACCTGCAGTGACGCGCTGCTCAGGTGCTGCCATTTGGGCATGGACCCCAGATCGGTGGCCAGGTCGGCGCTGATGCCGGCGCGCAAAGTGGCAATGGCCTGGCGCACGGGCAGGGACCCTCCGTATTGCTCGCGGGCGAGGAACAGGAATTGCGGGCGATTGGCAGCCACTCCGTCGAGAAAGATGCGGACGGAAGCCGCCGTGAGGCCGCCGACCACTATTTCATGGTGACGAACCAGGCGCAGCGTGGCGCGGAACGTGGCGTCGACTTCGTTGACCAGGGCCAGGCCGAGCTGATCCATGTCGTCGAAATGGCGATAGAAACCGGTGGGTACGATGCCAGCAGCCTTGGCGACTTCGCGCAGGCTGATACTGCCGAAGCCTCGACCGGCCGCCATCAGTTGGCGTGCAGCTTCGAGGAGGGCGAGACGGGTCTGCTGTTTCTGTTCGGCGCGAGGCAACATCGACGGAGCTTCTGTGAAGGACAGCGCAGAACTCTAGCAAATTGACAGGCGGGGCGTCGAACCAAGCGGGTGCAGCGATGGATTACGCGGAGGTGGCAAGCCCGGCTTGGGGAGGCCGGGCTTCGTCGGATACCTCAAACCGCTGCCTCATGCGTTGGCTTGGTCTTGACGATCGAGCAGACGCTGCGAGCCGTTCTCGGCGAAGGTACCTTGTGGGGTGCGATCCGAACCGTCTTCAGCGAAAGTGGCCTGTGGCGTGCGGTCGGAGCCGTTCTCGGCGAAGGTGCCTTGTGGGGTGCGATCCGAACCGTCTTCAGCGAAAGTAGCCTGTGGCGTGCGGTCGGAGCCGTTCTCGGCGAAGGTGCCTTGTGGAGTGCGATCCGAACCGTCTTCGGCGAACGTGGCCTGTGGCGTGCGGTCGGAGCCGTTCTCGGCGAAGGTGCCTTGTGGGGTGCGGTCGGAACCGTCTTCGGCGAAAGTAGCCTGTGGCGTGCGATCGGAGCCGTTCTCGGCGACAGCGCCTTGTGGGGTGCGGTCGGAACCGTCTTCCGCCAGGTAGGGCTGGCTGAAGCTGGCAGCGCTGGAACGCAGTTCGGCGGAAACACTTTGATCGGCGGCTGGCATGGCGAAGGCGTTGGCAGCGAGGACCGAGAGAGTCAGGGAAAGCAGCAATTGGCGTTTCATGATGGTGGCGCTCCTTGGGAGGGCAGTAATTGGGTACAGAGCCAATGCTACTCTTTGAAATTCGATAGAAAAGTTCATAAAGGCAATGGTAACAATCAACGAAAATGATGTTTTGCCGCGAGGGCTCTAGATCGAGGGTTTCAGTGCACCAGCACAGTGAATTCTCGGGCCCTGAGCACCGTTGTCGAGCGTCACCATCGGTAACGTCGATGAAGGAGCGACGCTGAAATCCTGTAGCAGCGGCGCGAGCCGCGTCCTGGTTGACCGCGTTGTATCAGGCAGATCGCATGCACCGCTGACGCGGCTTGCGCCGCTGCTACAGGGAGTAGACCGCGATCCCTGTAGCAGCGGCGCAAGCCGCGTCCGGGTTCATCGCATTGCATCAGGCACAACGCATCCGCCGTTGAAGCGGCTCGCGTCCGGGCTCGAAAAAGCCAAAAACTAAACCCTCGAGGCGTTTATCAGTCCTACCCTTGTTAGGTAGCACCCCCTGTGCTCGCGGGAGCACGCAGTCTCAAGGAGCCCGCAATGACGCGCCCACGTAAAATCATCGCCTGGACCCTGGGCAGCCTGTTGGTCCTGCTGGTGATATTGGTGGTGGTGATCGCCACCTTCGATTGGAATCGAATCAAGCCCACGCTCAACGAAAAAGTGTCCGAGGCCCTGCATCGCCCTTTCGCCATCAATGGCGACCTGGCTGTGCATTGGCAGCGCGAAACGGATGAGGGCGGCTGGCGTGCCTGGGTGCCATGGCCGCGCTTCGTCGCCCAGGACATCACCCTGGGCAACCCCGACTGGTCGCAGAAGCCCCAGATGGCGAGCCTGCAGAAGGTCGAGTTTCGTCTCTCGCCCCTGCCTTTGCTGGCCCAGCGGGTGGTCATACCGCGTATCGACCTGACCGGGCCCGACGTAGCCCTGCAGCGCCTGGCGGATGGACGCGCCAACTGGACCTTTCAGTTCGACGAAAAAGACCCCGATGCCGAGCCCTCCAAGTGGGTCATGGACATCGGTGCCATCGGCTTCGACAAAGGCGTGGTGGCTTTCGACGACCAGACGCTCAAGACCTCGGTCAAGGTGTTGATCGATCCATTGGGCAAGCCCATCGCGTTCAGCGATATCGTCGGCAGCGGTGCGGCCAAGAAAGTCGCCGACCAGGGCGCCAGTGCCCAGGATTATGCCTTCGGCTTCAAGGTCGATGGCCGCTACAAGGACCTGCCGCTGTCGGGGTCGGGCAAGATCGGCGGGCTGCTGGCGCTGCAGGATGCAACGCGACCGTTTCCAGTGCAGGTCGACGTGCGCATTGCCGATACCCGCGCAGCGGTTGCCGGTACCCTGACCGACCCACGCAATCTCGGTGCCCTTGACCTGCGCCTGCGCCTGAGTGGCAGCAGCCTGGGCAACCTGTATCCACTGACCGGGGTGACCCTGCCGGATTCGCCTGCGTACGAAACCGACGGGCACTTGCTGGTCAAACTGCACGAGCCCGGCGGCGCGTCGTTCCGCTATGAAGGCTTCAACGGCAAGATCGGCAACAGCGACATCCATGGTGATCTGGGCTTCGTCGCCAGTCAGCCAAGGCCCAAGCTGAGCGGCGCGCTGGTCTCGAACCAGTTGCTGTTTGCCGACCTCAAGCCTTTGATCGGCGCTGACTCCAATACCGAGCAGAAGGCTCGTGGCGGCGCAAGCAAGCAACCCACCGGCAAGGTGTTGCCAGTCGAAGAGTTCAAGACCGACCGCTGGCGTGCCATGGACGCCGATGTCGAATTTACCGGACGCAAGATCGTCCACAGCGAAGAGTTGCCGTTCACCGATCTGTACACCCATGTGGTGTTGAACGACGGCAACCTGCGCCTGGAACCTCTGCGCTTTGGCGTGGCCGGCGGCAAGCTGGATGCACAGATCTCGCTGAACGGGCGCACTACGCCGTTGCAGGGCAGGGCCAAACTGACCGCCCGCGGGTTTCAGCTCAAGCAGCTGTTTCCCACGTTCGAACCCATGCGCACCAGCTTCGGCCAGCTCAACGGCGATGCCGACATCACCGGTACCGGTAATTCAGTCGCAGCGCTACTGGGTTCGGCAGATGGCAATTTGAAGATGCTGGTCAATGATGGCGCCGTGAGCCGCGACCTGATGGAAATTGCCGGGCTCAATGTCGGTAACTACCTGGTGGGCAAGATTTTCGGCGACAAGGAAGTGGAAATCAACTGTGCGGCGGCCTCGCTGGGCATCAAGAACGGGCTGGCCAGCACCGATCTGTTCGTTTTCGATACCGAGAACGCGATCATCTACGTCGACGGCACGGTGAATTTCAAGCAGGAACAACTGGACCTGAAAATATCGCCGGAATCGAAGGGCTTCCGCCTGCTGTCGCTGCGCTCGCCGTTGTATGTGCGCGGCCCGTTCGCCAAGCCCAATGCCGGGGTGCAAGCCGTGCCACTGCTGCTGCGCGGCGCGGGCATGATTGCGCTGGGCGCTACCATCGGGCCGGCGGCCGGGTTGCTGGCACTGGTCGCGCCTAGTGGCGGTGAGCCGAACCAGTGCACGCCATTGCTCGAACAGATGAAGTCGGGCAAGGCGCCCAAGACCGTGCCTGCTTCCTGAGGCTCGGTTGGAAGGCGGCTCCCCCGGAATGACCCGCACCTGTGTGGGAGCGGGCTCTGCCCGCGAAGCAGTCGCCGCGTTGTGTCAGTTGAGCCGAATCGTGTTTTCGCGGCCACGGACCGCTCCTACAAGCAGGCGCGGTACTCCTGTAGGAGCGGTCATCGGCCGCGAAACGGGCCTTGCGGTGTATCAGGTGAATTGAGGCGCGCCCTTCGCGGCCACGGACCGCTCCTACATGGGATTGCGGTACTCCTGTAGGAGCGGTCATCGGCCGCGAAACGGGCCTTGCGGTGTATCAGGTGAATTGAGGCGCGCCCTTCGCGGCCACGGACCGCTCCTACAAGCAGGCGCGGTATTCCTGTAGGAGCGGTCATCGGCCGCGAAACGGGCCCTGCGGTGTATCAGTTGAAACACATCTCCGCTGACGCGGCCGTCAGGCACAAAAAAGCCAGAACCTGAGTTCTGGCTTGGGACTTGCGGCAGGTTGTTACAGCGAGCCGTAGATGTCCGCCATGTCATCGGCGTGTTCTTCTTCCTGAGCCAGGATGTCTTCGAAGATACGGCGAGTGGTAGGGTCTTTGTCGCCAATGTACTGGATGATTTCGCGGTAGCTGTCGACGGCGATCCGCTCGGCCACCAGGTCTTCGTAGACCATTTCCTTCAGGCTGTTGCCAGCCACGTACTGGGCGTGGGAATTCTTGCTCAGCAGGTCCGGGTTGAACTCCGGCTCGCCGCCCAGCTGCACGATACGTTCAGCCAGCTTGTCGGCGTGCTCGGCTTCCTGTTTGGCGTGCTCGAGGAACTCGTCGGCCGCAATGCTGGCCTTCAAACCACTGGCCATGAAGTAATGGCGCTTGTAGCGCAGCACGCATACCAGCTCTGTCGCCAGCGAGCTGTTGAGCAGCTTGATGATCTCTTCGCGGTTGGCATCGTAGCCTTCGGTGACCGCGCCGTTCTCGACACCTTGGCGCGCACGGGCACGCAGTACATCGACGGGAGTCAATTTGGAAGTTTCTAGGTCGATCATGTTCGTCTCCAGCTATACGGTTTTGGCCGTCGCGCTCTGTTGCCCCGAATTCGGGGCCCGGCGGGATCGGTACAGAAGTCTCGCTACACAGATGTGAGTCGTGGCGGCGACGAAAAGTTTTATTACAAATGGCCCGGGGAGGGCCTTTCGTCAGCCGCCTGGGGCAGGGTTACGGTGCGGTTTCGTTGAGCTTGCGTTGCTCGCAAGTCATGAAGCCCTTGGTGGCGACGTGGCCAGAGCTGTCGAAACTCACGTAGTAAGGCTGCTGATGGCCTTCACGGGTCAGGATGTAGTTATTGCAGGTGCCGTACATGGAGTTCGCAGTGCCGGCAACGACGGTCGAAGGCGTGCCGCCGATGGCCAGCACCTGTTGCATGGTCATGCCTTTCTCGACCTGCTTGACCAGAGGCGCGTCACGGTAGGTCACGAAGTCCACCGGGTTCTGCACGGTGGTGTTCGATGAACAGCCAGCCAGCGCGGCTACGGCAAAGAGTGCTGCCAAGGATTGCTTGTACATGGGGAGTCGCTCCTTCGATGGGCCGTGAGTGGCCCCGTGATGCTTTGAGCGCATCGACCGCGCGATAGTTCTGAAATCTTTCAGGCAGCAAAGCGTCTGCGGAGCCGTTGAAGACGGGCTGTAGCGGAAAACAAATGACGCAATTTAGCCGGGGCTCGGCATGCGTCCGCCTACTGGCCCTTCGCTCACAACGCTGGCAGACTGCCTGTCCTTTCGAATCGCTCGCTTCTGAGGCTTTATGCCCATGTTTTCTTCGCGTCAAGTGCTGATCGCCAGCTGGATTCTGGTGTTCGGCGGCCTTCTGCTGGTCTTGCCGATGCGCTTGCTGCCGAGCTTGCTGGCTGGCCTGCTGGTATTCGAACTGGTCAACATGCTCACGCCGCAACTGGAGCGACTGATTGCCGGGCGGCGTGCACGGTGGGTGGCGGTGGCGTTGCTGGGCACCTTGGTGGTCAGCAGCCTGGCGTTGCTGTTCGCCGGCGTCATCAGTTTCATCCTGCACGAGGCAGAAAACCCTGGTGCTTCGCTGAACAAGTTCATGGGCGTGGTGGATCGCGCCCGCGGCCAGTTGCCGCCTTTCATCGATGCCTACCTGCCGGCCAGTGCCGCCGAGTTTCGGGTGGCTATCAGCGGCTGGCTGAGCAAGCACCTGAGCGATCTGCAACTGGTGGGCAAGGATGCGGCGCACATGTTCGTGACCTTGCTGATAGGCATGGTACTGGGCGCCATCATCGCCCTGCAGGCGATCCCCGATCCCGAAAACCGCAAGCCATTGGCCGCGGCGCTGTTCGACCGCCTGGCCCTGCTGGTGCGAGCCTTTCGCAACATCGTTTTCGCGCAGATCAAGATTTCACTGCTGAACACCTTCTTTACCGCCATTTTCCTGGCCGTGGTGTTGCCGCTGTGCGGGATCAAGCTGCCGCTGACCAAGACCCTCATCGTGCTGACCTTCCTGCTCGGGTTGTTGCCGGTGATCGGCAACCTGATCTCGAACACGCTGATCACCATTGTCGGGCTGTCGCTGTCGATCTGGGTGGCGGTTGCGGCGCTGGGCTATCTGATACTGATCCACAAGGTCGAGTACTTCCTCAACGCGCGGATCGTGGGCGGTCAGATCAGCGCCAAGTCATGGGAACTGCTGCTGGCCATGCTGATATTCGAGGCAGCGTTCGGGCTGCCCGGGGTGGTGGCGGGGCCGATCTATTACGCCTATCTGAAAAGCGAGTTGAGGCAGGCGCAGTTGGTCTAGGGTTCACTGGCCTCTGCCCGCGAAGAGGGCTCGCCGCCCGCCCCGCTCCCACAGGTATTGAGGGAATGGGCATTGTAGAAATGGGCATTGTAGGAATGGGCATTGTAGGAATGGGCATTGTGGGAGCGGGCTCTGCCCGCGAAGAGGCCAGACCTGCCTTACTCGGTGCCGTAGCGCTTGCGGGCCTCGATGGCCAGGCCGCTGCCGATGCTGCCGAAGATATTGCCTTCCACATGCCGCGCGTTGGGCAGCATGGCCGCCACGCCATGGCGCAGGGCCGGGATACCGCTGGAGCCGCCGGTAAAGAACACCGTGTCGACCTGCTCAACGCCCACGCCTGCCCGGTTCAGCAACTCGGACACACTGCCACGCACCCGTTCGAGCAGGCCGTCGATGGCGGCCTCGAACAAGGCCCGGCTCAGCTCCACGCTCAGCCCCGGCTCGATGCGGTCCAGTGGCAGGTGACGACCGGCAGCTTGCGTCAGCTGGATCTTGGTTTCCTCGACTTCCATCGCCAACCAGTGCCCGGCTTTCTGCTCGATCAGCTTGAACAGGCGGTCGATACCGTCCGTGTCCTGGATGTCGTAGCGCATGCTGGCCAGGGCCAGTTGCGCCTTCTGCAGGTACACCGAGTTGATCGTGTGCCAGGTCGCCAGGTTCATGTGGTGGCTGGTCGGCATGAAGGCGCCGCTCTTCATCCGGCTGCCATAGCCGAACAGCGGCATGACGCCCTGCAGGCTGAGCTGCTTGTCGAAGTCGGTGCCGCCGATGTGCACGCCTCCGGTGGCCAGGATGTCGTCCACGCGGTTGTCCAGCGCACGTCGCTCGGGCGCCAGGCGCACCAGGGAAAAGTCGGAGGTACCACCGCCAATGTCGACGATCAGCACCAGCTCCTCACGCTCGATGGTGGACTCGTAGTCGAACGCCGCTGCAATCGGCTCGAACTGGAAGGACACCTCCTTGAAGCCGATCTTTTTCGCCACCTCGGCCAAGATGTCTTCGGCTTCCTGGTCGGCGGCCGCGTCGTCGTCGACGAAGTGCACCGGTCGCCCCAGCACGACCTGGTCGAACTCACGCCCGGCGTTGGCTTCGGCGCGCTGTTTGAGCTCGCCGATGAACAGGCCCAGCAAGTCCTTGAACGGCATCGCCGTGCCCAGCACACTGGTGTCGTGCTTGATCAGCTTGGAACCTAGCAGGCTCTTGAGCGAGCGCATCAGGCGGCCTTCGTAGCCTTCCAGGTATTCGTGCAGCGCCAGACGCCCGTACACTGGGCGCCGCTCTTCGAAGTTGAAGAAGATCACCGAGGGCAGGGTGATCTTGCCGTCTTCCAGGACGATCAGCGTCTCGCTGCCCGGGCGGTGCCAGCCGACAGTGGAGTTGGAAGTACCGAAGTCGATGCCGCAGGCGCGGGCCGGGGATGCGTTTTTCATGGCAAGGCGGGTCTGTTCAAAAAACGGCCGCGCAGTGTATGCCAGTTGCGTACAGAATCAAGGCCTGCGACCGCCTTGAAAGCGCGCCGGCGGCCCCAACCTTCTAGCCATCGACCGCGCTGTACAACCCACTGTTCACATCCAGTGGCCTGCAGCCGATAAACTTCCCATGCGTTGCCGAGTCCGACCAGTAGGCGCGGGCGGCGCGCATTCGCTCATTGATGGTGATGCTTAGATGGATTTCAAAGACTATTACAAGATTCTGGGCGTCGAGCCGACAGCGGACGAAAAGGCGATCAAGACCGCCTACCGCAAGCTGGCGCGCAAATATCACCCCGACGTCAGCAAGGAAAAGGACGCCGAAGACAAGTTCAAGGAAGCCAGTGAGGCCTATGAGGCGCTGAGCAATGCCGACAAGCGCGCCGAATACGACGAGCTGCGCAAGTATGGCCAGCATGGCCGTCCGTTCCAGGGCCCGCCCGGTTGGCAGGGTCGCGGTGGCGGTGGTTTCCATGAAGAGAACGCAGGCGACTTCTCCGACTTCTTCAGCACCATCTTCGGTAACGGCGGTGGTCGTGGTGATCCCGGTGGCAATCCGTTCGGCCGTGGCGGTCAACAGCGCAGCGCAGCGCGCAAGGGTCAGGACGTGGAAATGGAGCTGACCGTGTCGCTCGAGGAAACCCTGGCCGAGGAATCGAAGAAGATCAGCTTCAAGGTGCCGCAATACAGCGCCGCTGGCCAACGCCTGACCGATGTGGTCAAGAACCTCAACGTGAAGATTCCCGCAGGCGTTGCCGACGGCGAGCGCATGCGCCTCAAGGGCCAGGGCGCGCCCGGCGTTGCGGGCGGTGCCAGCGGCGATCTGTTCCTGACCTTGCGTCTGGCGGCCCACCCTCTGTTCGAGGTGGACGCTCCCGACCTGGTCATCCAGGTACCGTTGGCGCCTTGGGAAGTGGCGTTGGGCACCAAGGTCGCGGTGCCTACGCTGACCGGGCGGATCAACCTGACGATTCGCCCGGACAGCCAGAACGGCCAGCGCCTGCGTGTCAAAGGCATGGGCCTGAAGAACAAGCTTGGCGGCCGCGGCGACCTGTTCGCCCAGCTGAAAGTGGTGATGCCCACGCAGGCCGACGAATCCACTCGCGCGGCCTGGGCCGAGCTGGCCAGGCACGCCGAGTTCGACCCGCGCGAGAACTGGGGACGCTGATACCGCTATGCCTCGATGCCGGACCCCTTGCCGGCCGCTGGCATTTTCAGGCTGATGTCGCCGCGAATCGGTATCAGCCCGGGGGTCAGCACTTCCCCGGTATCGAGGCCGAAGCGCAATGGCTGATCGCCGTCCACCAGCTTGACCCGCAGGCTTGGGGTTCCGATCAGATTGGCCAGGCCTGGGGTGCGGCTATAGTGGTTGGCCACGGTCTGATCGGTCAGCGCCAGCCATTTTTCATCGGGCTTGAGGCTCTGTAGCGCTTCGATGCGCTTGTACGCGTAGTAAACCCGCAGGCGTTGCTGCAGATGAGGCGCAGGGTTGCTCAGGCCGTCGGTGGACAGGCTGGCGGCGCAGTCCAGGGCTTTCACGCTTATGCCTTGGCGCCGCGCTTCCACCAGCACCTGGCGCAGGGTGTAGCGACCACTGTCCAGGGTGGTGCCACGGTTGTGCAGGTCACGCAGCTTCTTCTCCAGATCGCGGCCCAATATCCCGGTCGCGTGAAAGCGGTCGAGCAGGTCCTGGTGCAGATCCTTGAGCAGGCCTTGCACGTACAGCGTCTTGACCTGCTGGGCCTTGAGCGTGGACATGTATTTGATCAACAGCTGGCAACTGCCGACGGCATTCCTGGCCTCGTTGACCACCACCCCGGTGTTGTTGGCATACACCTGAGTGAAAAACTCTTTGGGCGTCATGGTGGTGCTCACCGCCGGCAGGCGTGGGCTGTGCTGTGGGGTAGAGGTCAGGAAGAAGGTTTCGGCTTCCTTGCCCAGGTTCGTGCGCAACTCGATCAGCTGTGAGCGGGCGGTGCGCAGCACGCTGTCGATGGGCCCGGTCATCAACTGATGTGCGCCGGGATTGACCAGCATGGCGGTGATGTCACGAAAGCCAGGTGAAGTGTCGAATGCGGCCAGCGCGTCGGTGCTGGCCGCCAGGTTCTCGGGGGCGGTCATGGTGAACAGCTCCCAATGGCCGGTCCAGCTTCTTTGCACGGGGTAGCTGCCGGTGATCTGCTCGGGGGCGATCGGATCGACGATCACCCAGCGCTCCAGCGAGTCGATGTGGGTGACCTGAAAGATCTTGCCCTCCAGGCGAATGTAGTGCTGGCCATCTGGGTTGGTGAACACGCCCTGGTAGATGCCTGTGCCTTCCGGCAATCCGGTCAGGTCTTCATCCGTGGCGATGAGGTCCAGGGGCGAACCACCGGGAGTCACGCGGTCGATCTGAGCCAGGTCAGTGCTGTCCAGGTCGAGCGCGGCGCCCAGCTCCTCGAAGTTTCCCAGCTCGGCGATGGCTTCGTCGCCCACGCCGCGCAACAGCGGCATATCCAGCAGGATGTTCAGTGCATCCAGGATCGCCGCCTTGAAGGCCGCTTGACGGGCCTTGGGTAAGGTCCCGTGCACGGCGTTAGCCAGGTGCGTACCAAAGGCTATCGAACCCGCCGCCACGGCCACCAGGGCCACTGCCGGGTCCGCCGGTGCCATGGGCGTGACGATGCGCATGAATGCCTCCAGGTCGACGAGGAACAGCTCCCTGCGCAGTTCGTGATTGCCGTTCAACAGTTGCCTGGCATCGAGCTTGAGGCGTTTGCCCACGGTATCGAACAGCAGGCTGAACACGTCCTTGTCGATCGTCGTCGCGTTGCCGTTGAGCAGGCGCTGCCCGGCTTGCCATGGCGTGGTACGGATGCGCTCCAGGGTCGCCAGCAGCAGGCCCCGCGGTGGCAGGATCGACTCTCCGGGGGTGTCGAAGTGAGCGATCAGGCGCTCACGGCCTTGCTCGTGGGCGGCCGTTTCGGCCACCCACTCGTACATCTGCTGTTCATTGTGAAAGACCCGGAACCAGGCGGCAGGGATGTACAGGATCTGCGGGCCCTTGCCAGTGGTGATGCGCAGTATGTCGAACGAGGTCAGGTCCCCCAGGGTAAAGCTCTTGACCGTTGCCTGGGTGCGAGTCGTGTGCAGCCGTTTCAGGTCCTCCAGGGTCGGCGGTCCTGCGATGGGGCCGGCCAGAGTGTCGAACACCAGCCTCAGCTCCCGGTTGCTGAGCGCTCCGCTGTTGTAGGCATTCCAGCTGAAGCTGAAAAACAGGATCTTGATCAGCACGCGGCCGTCATCGGCGTAATCACGCAGGAAGGCGTCCAGGCGCTTCTTGTAGTGGCTGGAGAAATCCGTGGCCCAGAACGCTTTCATGATCTGCGAGGGCGCCAGGGGGACCTGATTGGTTTCGTTGTAGATCCCGGCCTGCTGGACGTTATAGAACCCGGACATCTGATCGAGCAGGTCGAAGTTCACTTGATAGAACGTCTTGAACCGGCGCAGGACCAGCTCCGTGACGGTCAGCGTTTCCTTGGGCTTGCCCATGTGCTGCTGTCCGGTAAAGGCGCGTGGGTTGTTCTGGGCGTTGTCGAAGTCGTGCCAGTAGACGGTGTCCGGATCCAGATCCAGGTGGGTATGGAACTTGAGCAGCTTGATACCCCAGTCCCGCGCGCACTCGCGCAGGTCAGGGAAGTTCGCGTAGTAGCGGTCGGCAATGGCACTGACGTTTTCGGCCGATAGCGGGGTGGCGCCGGTCATGGTGGAGCTCCTGGATCGAATGGAGCTGCACCATAGAAAATCCGCCGGGGGGTTACGGCCTACATAGTTAGGCTGGCCCTGTCCGGGACAGCCTTGTCGGCACGGCGCATTGAGAACAGGCTTCTTAGAACAGGCCTCTTAGAACAGGAAATAGCGCTGCGCCATGGGCAGCACATCCGCCGGTTCGCACCACAGCAGCACGCCATCGGCCTTGACCTGGTAGGTCTGCGGGTCGACGTCGATGTCGGGCAGGTAACCGTTGTGGATCAGGTCGGTCTTTTGCACCGAGCGACAGCCCTTGACCACCGCGATCTGCTTCTTCAAGCCCAATTGCTCGGGCACGCCTGCGTCCAGCGCGGCCTGGCTGATGAAGGTCAGGCTGGTGGCGTGTCGCGAACCACCGAAACTGGCGAACATGGGCCGGTAGTGCACGGGCTGCGGCGTCGGGATGGAGGCGTTGGCGTCGCCCATGAGGCTGGCGGCGATGGCACCACCCTTGAGGATCAAGGTCGGCTTGACGCCGAAGAACGCCGGCCGCCAGAGCACCAGGTCCGCCCATTTGCCGACCTCGATCGAACCCACTTCATGGCTGATGCCGTGGGTGATGGCGGGGTTGATGGTGTACTTGGCAATGTAGCGCCTGGCGCGGAAGTTGTCGTTGCCCTCGGCGTCCTCGGGCAGCGCGCCGCGCTGTTTCTTCATCTTGTCGGCGGTCTGCCAGGTGCGTGTGATCACCTCGCCGACCCGGCCCATGGCCTGGCTGTCGGAGCTGATCATGGAAAACGCGCCGAGGTCGTGCAGGATGTCTTCGGCGGCAATGGTTTCGCGGCGAATGCGGCTTTCGGCGAAGGCCACGTCCTCGGCGATGCTGGGGTCCAGGTGGTGGCAGACCATGAGCATGTCGAGGTGCTCGTCGATGGTGTTGCGGGTGAACGGCCGGGTCGGGTTGGTCGAGCTGGGCAGTACATTGGCGAAGCCGCAGGCCTTGATGATGTCCGGAGCGTGGCCGCCGCCGGCGCCTTCGGTGTGGTAGGTGTGGATGGTGCGCCCCTTGAAGGCGGCCAGGGTGGTCTCGACGAAGCCCGACTCGTTGAGGGTGTCGGTATGAATCGCAACCTGCACGTCGTATTGATCGGCCACGCTCAGGCAATTATCGATGGCGGCCGGCGTGGTGCCCCAGTCTTCGTGCAGCTTGAGACCGATGGCCCCGGCCTTGACCTGTTCTATCAGCGGCTCGGGCAGGCTGGCGTTGCCCTTGCCGGTGAAACCGATGTTCATGGCGAAGGCATCGGCGGCCTGGAGCATGCGCGCCATGTGCCACGGCCCCGAGGTGCAGGTGGTCGCATTGGTGCCGGTGGCAGGCCCGGTGCCGCCGCCGATCATGGTGGTGACGCCGCTCATCAGCGCTTCTTCGATCTGCTGCGGGCAGATGAAGTGGATGTGGGTGTCGATGCCGCCAGCAGTGAGGATCATGCCTTCGCCGGCGATGACCTCGGTGCTGGCGCCGATGGCGATGGTCACGTCCGGCTGGATGTCGGGGTTGCCGGCTTTGCCGATCGCGGCGATGCGCCCGTCCTTGAGGCCGACGTCGGCCTTGACGATACCCCAGTGATCGATGATCAGGGCATTGGTGATCAGCGTGTCGACCACTTCGGCGGCCAGCAGCTGGCCCTGGCCCATGCCATCGCGAATGACCTTGCCACCGCCGAACTTCACTTCTTCGCCGTAGGTGGTGAAGTCTTTTTCCACTTCGATCCACAGGTCGGTATCGGCCAGGCGGACCTTGTCACCGACGGTCGGGCCGAACATGTCGGCATAGGCTTGTCTGGAAATCTTCATCGGTATGCCCTGGAATTCAGTTGTGTATGGACCCTGTGGGATCAGAGGTCACCCATGATGCGCCCGGCGAAGCCATATACCCGGCGCAGACCGGCCAGGTCCACCAGTTCCACTTCGCGGCTCTGGCCCGGTTCGAAACGCACGGCGGTTCCGGCGGGAATGTTCAGGCGCATCCCGCGAGCGGCCGGGCGGTCGAAATGCAGGGCGTCGTTGGTTTCGAAGAAGTGATAGTGCGACCCCACCTGAATGGGCCGATCGCCGCTGTTGGCCACGGTCAGGCTGAGGGTGCGCCGGCCGACGTTGAGCTCGATGTCGCCAGGCTGGATCCGGTATTGGCCAGGAATCATGAAATAGCTCCTCGAAGCGAAGAAAGACGGTGGTTCAAGCTGAGGCCTGGGGCGGCTCGGCGCCTGGCTGCAGCGCCAGTTGCATGAAGGTCAGGTCCAGCCAGCGGCCGAACTTGATGCCTACCTGGGGCATCTGCCCGGTGGTGACGAAACCCAGGCGCTCGTGCAAATGGATCGATGCCTGGTTGCCGCTTTCGATGGCGGCCACCATGACGTATTTGCCGCCCTCGCGAGCACGCTCGATGAGCGCCTGCATCAGCCGCGCGCCGAGACCTTTGCCGCGCTGGTCGTTGCGCACGTACACCGAGTGCTCGACGCTGTAGCGAAAGCCTTCGAAAGGTCGCCAGTCGCCGAAGGATGCGTAGCCAGTGACCTCGCCTTGTTCCTCTGCCACCAGGATCGGATAACCCTGCGCCTGGCGCGCCTCGAACCAGGCCTGACGGTTGGCCAGGTCGACCGGCTTCTCGTTCCAGATCGCCGTGGTGTTGAGCACTGCATCGTTGTAGATCGCGCAGATCCCAGGCAGGTCGCGCTCGGTTGCATCACGAATCATGGCGTGCCTCAGGCGATGGGTTGATGGACGGTGACCAGTTTGGTGCCGTCGGGAAAGGTGGCTTCCACCTGGATCTCCGGGATCATTTCCGGAATACCTTCCATGACTTGTTCGCGGCTGAGCAGGGTGGTGCCGTAGTGCATCAATTGCGCGACCGTCTGGCCATCGCGGGCGCCTTCGAGCAGCGCCGCGGAGATCAGCGCCATGGCTTCCGGGTAGTTCAGCTTGAGGCCACGGGCCAGACGGCGCTCGGCTACCAGGCCGGCGGTGAAGATGAGCATCTTGTCTTTTTCGCGGGGTGTCAGGTCCATGGGTGTTCCTTCAGAATATTGGTTGGCAGTGAGGGCCTCTTCGCGGCCACTGGCCGCTCCTACGGCTACCCGGCGGACCGCCTGTAGGCGTGGCCGGCTGCCGCAAGCAGGTATCCGGCAGATCGCCTGTGGGCGTGGCCGGCTGCCGCAAGCAGGTACCCGGCAGATCGCCTGTGGGCGTGGCCGGCTGCCGCAAGCAGGTACCCGGCAGATCGCCTGTGGGCGTGGCCGGCTGCCGCAGGCAGGTACCCGGCAGATCGCTTGTAGGAGCGGTCAGCGGCCGCGAAAGGGCTGGCAGATTCAATCAGGTGCTCCAGATCCGCGGGGCCAGCGCTTCGCGGCCGAGCACGGCCGGGCGCAGCATCTTCCACAGTTCGATCAGCCAGTCGCGCGCATGCAGTGCCTCGTCGGCCAGGCAGCGTGCCACCAGCAGCCCCGGCAACTGGCTGAGGTCGCCGCGTACGCGCGTCGGCAGTGTCCGGCAGCGTTCAAGCAGGGCCGGGTCGATCTCGCCGGTCACCAGCAAAGTGGCGAACACCGGCTTGCCTCCCAGGCCCACGGCCGAGTCGAGCAAGCCATCGTTGCCGATGATGCGCTGGCGTTCATGCCACAGCAGTTCGCCGTCTCGGCGAATTGCCAGCCGCGACTGAAAATGCCCCTGGTCGAAACGCTCGGCCGCCGCCGGTCGCCCTACGGCGACGATGTCCCAATAGAACAACCGGGCATCGCCCTGCAGGTGAATACGGGTATCCAGTTCGGCCTGGGCGGCACTGTAGACGATGGTCTCCTGGGGCAGCCATTCCAGCGTGGCGCCCGCAGCCACATGCAATTCAGTGTTTTGACAGGCAGGGCTGTTGGCGCGGTACCACTTGGCCGCGCCCGGTGTGGTCAATTGCGCCCAGGCGTTGGCCTGCACCTGGGCGCTGATGTCCAGCCGATCGCCCCCGGCGATACCGCCAGGCGGATGCACGATGATGTGCTGGCACACCTCGGGCCCTTCGGCATAAAGGTGCTTCTGCACCCGCAACGGGCCGAAATGGCGGCGCAGGATCGGTCGCGTACTGTCGCCGAACCGCGCGTACCCCAGCTCCAGCCGGGCGTGCCAGCTGGGCGTGTAGGGCAGGGAAGTGACGGGTAGATTCATGGCCTTCATTCTTGTTCGGGTCGCGGCAGATTAAATGGTTACCAGGCCGCGTACACCCTCCGATTCCATGTTTTCACCCCGACCCTGCTGAACGATTTCACCGCGCGACATGACCAGGTACTGATCGGCCAGTTCGGCGGCGAAATCATAGAACTGCTCGACCAGCAATATCGCCATGTCGCCGCGCGCGGCCAGTTGCTTGATCACCGCGCCGATCTCCTTGATCACCGACGGCTGGATGCCTTCGGTGGGCTCGTCGAGAATCAGCAGCCGTGGTCGGCTGGCCAGCGCCCGGCCGATTGCCAGTTGCTGCTGCTGCCCGCCGGACAGATCGCCACCGCGGCGGTGCTTCATCTGCAGCAGCACCGGAAACAGTTCGTAGATGAACGCCGGCACTTCGCGAGCCTCACTGCCGGGGAAGCGTGAAAGCCCCATCAGCAGGTTTTCCTCGACCGTCAGGCGGCCGAAAATCTCGCGGCCCTGGGGCACGTAGGCGATGCCTGCATGCACCCGCTGGTGTGGCTTGAAGGCGGTGATCGGCTTGCCTTCCCAGGCCACGCTGCCTTGCTTGGCTGGGATCAAGCCCATCAGGCACTTGAGCAGGGTGGTCTTGCCGACGCCGTTACGCCCCAGCAGGCAGGTCACTTCGCCGATGTTCACAGCGAACGACAGGCCGCGCAGGATGTGGCTGCCGCCGTAGTATTGGTGAAGCTGGTCGACTTGCAGCATAGGTTTTGTCCTTGTTCTTGCAGTGTCCGGGCGGGCTTCTTCGCGGCCGCTGACCGCTCCTACGGTCGATTACCGTAGGAGCGGTCAGCGGCCGCGAACGGACCTCAACGCCCCAGATAAACCTCGATCACCCGCTCATCGGCCTGCACCGCCTCGAGCGACCCTTCGGCCAGCACGCTGCCCTGATGCAGCACCGTCACATGGTCGGCAATCGAGCCGACGAAACCCATGTCGTGCTCCACCACCATCAATGAGTGCTTGCCGGCGAGGGTCTTGAACAGTTCGGCGGTGAACTCGGTTTCGGCATCGGTCATGCCCGCCACCGGCTCATCGAGCAGTAACAGCTGAGGGTCCTGCACCAGCAGCATGCCGATTTCCAGAAACTGCTTCTGGCCGTGGGACAGCAGGCCGGCCGGGCGATCGATCGACGCGCTCAGGCGGATCGTCTCCAGCACCTCGGCAATGCGGTCGCGCTGCTCGCCCGTCAGCCGCGCACGCAGGCTGGCCCAGACCGACTTGTCGGTCTTCTGCGCCAACTCCAGATTCTCGAACACACTCAAGGCCTCGAACACGGTCGGCTTCTGGAACTTGCGGCCGATGCCGGCCTGGGCGATCTGCACCTCGCTCATGTGGGTCAGGTCCAGGGTTTCGCCGAACCAGGCCTTGCCCGCGGTGGGCCGGGTCTTGCCGGTGATGACGTCCATCAGCGTGGTCTTGCCCGCGCCGTTGGGGCCGATGATGCAGCGCAGTTCGCCCACGCCGATGTACAGGTTGAGGTCGTTCAACGCCTTGAAGCCGTCGAAGCTGACGCTGATGTCTTCCAGCGTCAGGATGGTGCCGTGGCGGGTGTTCAGCCCCGGTCCGCTGGCCTGGCCCAGGCCGATGGCATCGCGGCTGGTGCCGGCGTCGCTGTTGGGGTCCAGCACCGGTTCGAGCATGAACTCGGCGGTCGCGGTGATTCTCATTGTTCACCCCTTTTCTTCAGCAGGCCGATCACGCCCTTGGGCAGGTACAAGGTCACGATGATGAACAGCGCGCCGAGGAAGAACAGCCAGTATTCGGGGAATGCCACGGTGAACCAGCTTTTCATGCCGTTGACGATGCCTGCACCCAGCAGTGGCCCGATCAGGGCGCCGCGTCCGCCCAGGGCCACCCAGACGGCGGCCTCGATGGAGTTGGTCGGCGACATCTCGCTGGGGTTGATGATGCCGACCTGCGGCACGTACAGCGCCCCGGCGAGGCCGCACAGCACCGCGCTGAGCACCCAGACGAACAGCTTGAAACCGCGCGGGTCGTAACCGCAGAACATCAAGCGGTTCTCGGCGTCGCGCAGTGCGGTCAGCACCCTGCCGAACTTGCTGCGCGCCAGGCGCCAGCCCACGTACAGACTCAGCACCAGCAGCGCCACGGTGAGCAGGAACAGCACGGCACGGGTACCTTGGGAGGTGATGCTGAAGCCCAGGATGCTGCGGAAGTTGGTGAAGCCGTTGTTGCCGCCGAAACCCGTCTCGTTGCGGAAGAACAGCAGCATGCCGGCGAACGTCAGTGCCTGGGTCATGATCGAGAAGTACACGCCCTTGATCCGCGAACGGAAGGCGAAGAAACCGAACACCAGTGCCAGCAAGCCTGGGGCCAATACCGCCAGGCACATGGCCCAGAGGAAATGCTCGGTACCCACCCAGAACCAGGGCAGCTCGGTCCACGACAGAAACGTCATGAACGCCGGCAAGCCGTCGCCGGCCGCCTCACGCATCAGGTACATGCCCATGGCATAGCCGCCAAGGGCGAAGAACAGCCCGTGGCCCAGCGACAACAGGCCGGCGTAGCCCCAGACCAGGTCCAGCGCCAGAGCGACGATGGCATAGCAGAGGATCTTGCCGACCAGGGTCAGGGTGTAGGCCGAGACCTGCAAGCCGTTGCTTGCCGGCAGCAGTGACAGCAGCGGCAGGGCGACGAGGATCGACAGGATCACGACGCCGATGGCGAGGGTCACTTTCGGCCCGGCTTTCTGCGCAGCAGTGAGCATCAATGGCTGGTTCATCAGTCGATCACCCGTCCTTTCAGTGCGAAGAGGCCTTGCGGACGTTTCTGGATGAACAGAATGATCAGCGCGAGGATCAGGATCTTGCCGAGCACCGCACCGATCTGCGGTTCCAGGATCTTGTTGGCGATGCCCAGGCCGAACGCGGCGGACACGCTGCCGGCCAGTTGGCCGACGCCGCCCAGTACTACCACCAGGAAGGAATCGATGATGTAGCTCTGCCCCAGGTCGGGGCCGACGTTGCCGATCTGGCTCAGCGCCACGCCACCCAGGCCGGCAATGCCCGAGCCCAGGCCGAAGGCAAGCATGTCGACGCGGCCGGTGGGCACGCCGCAGCAGGCGGCCATGTTGCGGTTCTGGGTCACGGCGCGCACGTTCAGGCCCAGGCGGGTCTTGTTCAGCAGCAGCCAGGTCAGCACCACCACGGACAAGGCGAAAGCGATGATCACGATGCGGTTGTACGGCAGCACCAGGTTGGGCAGCACCTGCCAGCCGCCGGAGAGCCAGGCCGGGTTGGCCACTTCCACGTTCTGCGCACCGAAGATCAGGCGAATCGCCTGGATCAGCATCAGGCTGATACCCCAGGTCGCCAGCAGGGTTTCCAGGGGGCGTCCGTACAGGTGGCGGATGACGGTGCGTTCCAGCACCATGCCGATCACAGCGGTAACGAAGAAGGCCACGGGCAGCGCGATCAGTGGGTAGTACTCGATGGCGCCCGGCGCCAGGCGCTGGACCAGCATCTGCACGACGTAGGTGGAGTAGGCGCCGAGCATGAGCATCTCGCCATGGGCCATGTTTATCACACCAAGCAGGCCGAAGGTGATCGCCAGGCCCAGGGCGGCCAGCAGCAGGATCGAACCCAGGGACATGCCGCTGAAGGCCTGGCCCAGGATGTCGCCGATCATCAGCTTGCGCTTTACTTGAACCAGGCTGGTCTCGGCAGCGGTGCGCACAGCCGTGTCCGCTTCGACACCGGGCGCCAACAGGTTTTCCAGACGGGTGCGCGCCAGTGGCTCGCCGGTTTCACCCAGCAGGCGTACCGCAGCCAGGCGCACGGCGGGTTCGGGATCGACCAGCTGCAGATTGGCCAGGGCCAGGGTCAAGGCGGTTTTCACCGTTTCGTCCTGTTCACCTGCGGTCTGCCGGTCGAGCAGGGGCAGTTGGCTGGGCTGCGCCGAGCGTTGCAGTTGCTGCGCGGCGGCCAAGCGTACCTGAACATCGTTGCTCAGTAGTTGGTGGCTGGCCAGGGCGGTGTCCACCAGGCCGCGCAGACGGTTGTTGAGGCGCAACTTGCGCACTGGTTCGATGGCCGCGGCAGTGTCGTCGGCTGCGGTCATCTGGCCATCGGTTTCGATGAACGGTTTTTTCTCGGCATCGGCCGCCACTCGGCCGTCCTGAAGGGCGGTGAGCAAAGCCATCCGCGCCGGCTCGGGCTGCGCAGCCCAGGCTTCCAGCAGTCGAACCTGCTCGGCGGATGAAGCGCCGGTAAAATCACTGGCGTCGTTGGCGCTCGCCACCATGGGCAAGAGCAGAACGACAGCGGTGAAGAATTTGATGAGGGACATGGCAAGTCCTTTGAATTGAAGGCAACACCCGCCCCCTTTGTGGGAGCGGTCATCGGCCGCGAAAAAAAACGCTGCGGTCTATCAGCTGCGCTGCGATAGCCCTTCGCGGCCATAGACCGCTCCTACAGAAAACTCGCGATCCACCGTAGGAGCGGTCATCGGCCGCGAAGAGAGCGCTGCGGTCTACCAGACGCACCGCGCCGCCCCTTCGCGGCCACGTGGATCAGTTGCTCTTCACCGCATGATCAGGCTTCTTGTCGTTGCCAGGAATGTACGGGCTCCATGGCTGGGCGCGGATCGGCTCCTTGGTCTGCCACACCACGTTGAACTGACCGTTGTCCTCGATCTCGCCGATCATCACCGGCTTGTGCAGGTGGTGGTTGGTCTTGTCCATGGTCAGGGTGTAGCCCGACGGCGCGGCGAAGGTCTGCCCGGCCATGGCCTCACGCACCTTGTCGACATCGGTGGATTTGGCCTGGTTGGCGGCCTGTGCCCACATGTTGATGCCCACGTAGGTCGCTTCCATCGGGTCATTGGTGACCACGGTGCCGGCGTTCGGCAGGTTCTTGGCCTTGGCGTAGGCTTTCCAGTCAGCAACGAACTTGGTGTTTTCCTTGTTCTCCACCGACTGGAAGTAGTTCCATGCCGCCAGGTTGCCCACCAGCGGCTTGGTGTCGATGCCGCGCAGCTCTTCTTCGCCGACCGAGAAGGCCACCACCGGTACGTCGGTGGCCTTCAGGCCCTGGTTGGCCAGTTCCTTGTAGAACGGCACGTTGGAGTCGCCGTTGACGGTGGAGATGACAGCAGTCTTGCCGCCGGCGGAGAACTTCTTGATGTTGGCGACGATGGTCTGGTAGTCCGAGTGACCGAACGGGGTGTAGACCTCTTCGATGTCCTTGTCGGCGACGCCCTTGGAGTGCAGGAAGGCGCGCAGAATCTTGTTGGTGGTGCGTGGGTAGACGTAATCGGTGCCCAGCAGGAAATAGCGCTTGGCCGCGCCACCGTCGTCGCTCATCAGGTATTCGACCGCCGGGATCGCCTGCTGGTTGGGCGCCGCACCGGTGTAGAACACGTTCGGCGACATCTCCTCACCCTCGTACTGCACGGGGTAGAACAGCAGGCCGTTGAGTTCTTCGAAGACCGGCAGCACCGACTTGCGCGACACCGACGTCCAGCAGCCGAACACCACGGCCACCTTGTCCTGAGTGATCAACTGCCGTGCCTTCTCGGCAAACAACGGCCAGTTGGACGCCGGGTCCACCACCACCGCCTCGAGCATCTTGCCATTGACGCCACCCTTGGCGTTGATCTGGTCGATGGTCATCAAGGCCATGTCTTTCAGCGAAGTCTCCGAGATGGCCATGGTGCCGGACAGCGAGTGCAGGATGCCGACCTTGATGGTCTCGGCAGCCTGGATCGTCCAGGACAAACCCATGGCAGCGATCGATGCGGAAAGGGTGAACGCCTTGATCAAGCTGCGACGCTTCATTGTGCAATCTCCATGTACGGAATGTCGTTCCGGTGCGGCAGGTGGGGACTTCTCGCTGGAGTATTGCAAGGGGTGTGCCGGAGTCGCGCAGGGGCGAAATACGTGCCGGTTGAGCTTAGGCAACGCAGCGGCGCGCACCGTGCTGGTGCTCGACTGGCAGGATGGTGCGCAGGGTTGAGTGGTATTGGTGCGCCGGACTACGTGCGCGACCATCAGGCAGATCGCATGCACCGCCGACGCGGCTTGCGCCGCTGCTGCGGGATCGCGTGCACCGCCAACGCGGCTTGCGCTGCTGCTACGGGGGCCGCGAATCCCCTGTAGCAGCGGCGCGAGCCGCGTCCGGGCGCACCGCAGATGTATGCAGGATGACTCAGACAGCTTCGACCGAAGGCCGCACCCGCAGCAGCACCCGATCCGCCACCCACACCAGCAGCAGGGACAGGCCCACCAGCGGAAACAGCACGCCCACCGCAACCATCACCCCGACCGCCACCTTCCATCGCGGCAGATCATGGCGCAGCGGCGGTACACCGAGCTTGCCCTGTGGCCGGCGCTTCCACCAGATCACCAGGCCGCTGACCGAACTGAGCAGGATCATCAGGCACACCAGCAGCACGATGAGCTGATTGACCGGGCCGAACATCTTGCCCTCGTGCAGCATCACGCCGGTTTCGGTAGCACGGGCGACCAAGCCGTACTGTGCCCAGCGCACATCGGCCAGAACCTGACCGCTGTACTGATCGATGTGCAGGGTCGCGTCGTTGCGTGGGTCGTCGGCGAATACCGCCACGGTGAACACGCCGCTCGCGGTGGTCGGCAAGGTGATGCTGTAGCCCGGCTCCACCTGCAATCGCGCCGCTGTATCGACCACGCTCTGCAGGCTGATCTGCGGCGCCGCCGGGGCATGCACGTGCTCGCCATGAGCCATGTGTTCGGCATGCGCGCCGCTGGACTGTGGCATCGGCGTGTGTTCCATGGCCCACGGCACGGTCTGCCGGTGGGCTTGGTTGAGTTTGCCAGCCTGCTCGTCGGAGGTGGGCATGTCGTTCCACATGGCGGCAGGGAACTGGTTCCACAACTGGGCATACTGCTTGCCCCAGAAACCTGTCCAGGTCATGCCGCTGAGCAGCATGACCAGCAGCAACGCCGCGCCCCAGAAACCGACTGCCGCATGGACGTCGCGCCACAGCGCCCGGCCACGGCTGCGCCAGCGCGGCCAGAGCACGCCGCTGGCCGCGGTGCCGCGCGGCCACCACAGGTACAGGCCGGAGATCACCAGCACAATGCCCCAGCCGGCGGCCAGCTCTATCAGCCGGTCGCCGACGGTGCCGATCATCAATTCGCCGTGCAGCGCCCTGGCCACCGCCTGCAGGTTCCACTTGGCATCCTGCGCGCCCAGCAATTCGCCGGTGTAGGGATTGACGAATACATTCAGTTCGCGGCCATCGGCATGGACCACGAACTGAGCGCTGCGCTCGGCGGTGCTGGGCGGCAGGTACTGGCCGATGGCACCACGCGGGTAGGCGTTGTGGGTTCGCACCAGTAATTCATCGGCGCTCAGGCGCTGTTCGGCCACCGGCACCACCAGCAGGTCACGGTACATCCAAGGGTCCAGCTGTGGCTTGAACAGGTAGATGATTCCGGTCAGCGCGAGCAGGATCATGAACGGCGCGACGAACAGCCCGGCGTAGAAATGCCAACGCCAGGCAAGGTTGTAGAAAGAGGTTTTCATGGAGAAGGCGTGTTCCGACTTATCGTGTACTCAACAAGGCCCATGCGCTGCCCGTTCCCTTCCACAGGTCAACCGCGCTACCGCGCGGGAGCGAGCCTTGCCTGCGAAGACATTCGCAGGATCAGCAACGCCCACTGTGGGAGCGGGGCGGGCGGCGAGCCATCTACCCGCGAAGAGGCCCGCGTTGACAACGCACAAGCGTGTGTATGTTTGGCGTGGAAGCTCAAACCAACGCAGGCGGCGCTCGCGTGCGCGCGCCGAGGAACACCGCCTGTGTAGCGTGCCCCGCGCGGGGCTCGGCCATGAATACACTGTGCGGGCGCTGCGCATTCGCCCCCGCAATGGCCAGCGCCTGAGGCAGCGCTGGGCAATGGAAGAACAGGCTGCAATAACCGCACTTTTCCATCAGCACGTGCAGGTCGCTGCTGCCCGCGGCGCTGCCGTGATGCTCGCCATGAGCCTGGTGGTCCATGGCGGGCATGTCCATGACGGGCACGGCGCTGCCCAGCGCCACACTGGACATCCTGTGGTCCATCGGCATGGATTGGGAAATCAGCGGGCCGATGAATATCATCAGCATCGCGAACAGGCTGATCCAGCTGGCGCGCGCCTTGGCAGACGGCGTGGAAGGAGGGCGCTTGGCGCTCAGCGCATTCATTCAGTCAATGCGCATGCTCGGTGGCCTCGTCCTGCGCGGGTGCCTGCTTGAGCACCTGTACCTCCACCACGAAATCACCGGCCTTGGCAAAGTGCAGCGTCACGGGAAAGTGCTGGCCGGCCTGCAATGGGCTGCTCAGTTTGAGATCCAGCAGCATCACGTGAAACGCCATCGGCGCGAAGACCGCGTGGCCGCTCGCCGGAACGGTGACACCCTGGACCTGCTGCATTTTCATCATGCCGTCCTGGTTGATGTGTTGATGCAGCTGCGCCTCTGCGGCGATGGGCGTGTCGACGCTGGTCAGCGTGTCGTCGTCGAGCCCGCGGTTGCGCAGCTCGAAGTACACCGCCGCTGTCGGCGAGCCGGGTGGCAGTTCCTGGGACCAGGGTTCGACGATGAGCAGGTCACCCGCCTTGTATTGGCGGACGTCGCCTTGCGCGGCGGCAGCGAGCAGCATGAGCACACAGGCAGACCAGAAACTTTTCATCGCAGACACCCCGATACGAAAGCCGGCATTGTAGCAGCGGCGCGAGCCGCGACGGCGGCATACGCAATAAATCTGGTCCACCGCGCAAACCGCATCATCAGGCACCGCAATACCCTGTAGCATCGGCGCAAGCCGCATCATCAGGCACCGCGATTCATCTGCACCAGCAATGAGGCCGCATCCATGAACATGCGATCCACCGCGGGCAGCGCCGGGCGCTTGAGCACCAACACCGGCAACCCCATCTCCCGCGCCACCTGCAGCTTGGGTTCGGTCGCGCCGCTGCCGCTGTTCTTGCTGATCAGCACGTCGATGCTGCGCTGGGCGAACAAGGCGCGTTCGGCGTCCAGACAAAAGGGACCACGGGCGCCGATGACCTCGCATTGCGCCGTGCCTGGGTAGGGGTCCAGCGCCCGCAGGGTCCAATGCTGATGCGGCGGGATCTCGTGGAGGTGCTGCAGAGGTTCGCGACCCAGGGTAAACAGCGGTCGCTGGAACGGTGCCAGCGCCTGCACCAGTTCAGCCCAGTCGACCACCTCTCTCCAATCGTCACCCGCCTGAGGCGCCCAGGCCGGACGGCGCAAGGCCCAGCACTCGATGCCGGCCAGGCCCGCCGCCTTCGCCGCATTGGCGCTGATCTGCGCCGCATAGGGATGAGTCGCGTCCACCAGCAGCGTGATGCCCTCGCCACGAATGTAGGCTGCCAGCCCTTCGGCACCGCCATACCCACCGACGCGCACCTGACAGCGCAGGTCGGTCGGCACGCGGCCCACGCCCGCCAGGCTGTAGACATGTTCAGGCCCCAGGGTCCGCGCGATCGCCAGGGCCTCGGTCACGCCACCCAGCAGCAGGATGCGCTTCATGGACTCACCCCCGCCTGCCCGACGATCCCGCCCTGGCGATCGATGGCGAACACCTCCACCTGAACCCGATCCTGTACCACGCTGCAAGCGAATTGCCAGGCATGGCGGCAGACCTCATCGCCCAGCTTCACGCCCTCGGCATGGGCCAGGGCCAAGGCTTGCTGGCTGGTGTTGGCCGCGCGAATCCGCGTTTGCAGGTCACTGCCTGCGCCGACGTCGCTGGCCCAACCCGCCAGCTGTGCCAGATCGATACTCGAATGACGACTGTGCAGGTCCATGTGTCCGGCCGCCAGCTTGCTGATCTTGCCGAAACCGCCGCACAGGCTGAGTTTGTCCACGGGCACCTTGCGCAGATGTTTGAGTACCGCACCGACGAAGTCGCCCATCTCGATCAGGGCGATCTCGGGCAACGCGTAGACCTGGCGCATGGTGTCCTCGCTGGCGTTGCCGGTGCACGCGGCGATGTGCCGGTAGCCGTTGGTGGTCGCCACATCAATGCCTTGATGAATGGAGGCGATGTAAGCGGCGCACGAGAACGGCCGCACGATACCGCTGGTGCCCAGGATCGACAGCCCGCCGAGGATGCCCAGGCGCGGGTTCATGGTCTTGAGCGCCAGGCCAGCGCCGTTCTCGACGTTGACGGTGACCTCGAAGCCGCCGCCGTAGCCATGTTCCTCGGCCAAGCGCGCCAGGTGCTCGCCGATCATCCGCCGCGGCACCGGATTGATCGCCGGCTCACCGACACCCAGCACCAGCCCTGGCCGGGTGACCGTGCCTACGCCGACGCCAGCCACGAAATGGATGCCGGGCTCATCGAGCAGACGCACCTGGGTGTACAGCAAGGCGCCGTGGGTCACATCCGGATCATCGCCGCCATCCTTGAGCGTACCGGCTTCAGCGCCGTCGGCATTCAGCCGGCAGAACTCCAGGCGCATCGACACCTGCTTGCCCTTGGGCAACACGATATGCACCGCATCGCTGGCGCCACCGCCGAGCAACAGGCGCGCGGCGGCCAGGCTGGTGGCCGTGGCGCAACTGCCGGTGGTCAGGCCGCTGCGCAGTGGTGCCGGCTGTTCCGCTGTTTCTTCACGCATCGAGGGGTTTGACCGCTTCGAGCAGGGTGATCGGCAACGCCTGGCGCCAGGTGTCGAACTCGCCCAACGGGCAGGCCTGGGCAATGTGCAGGCGGGTCAGTTCGCCGCCGTGGTGCTCGCGCCACTGCACCAGCGCCAGTTCGCTTTGCAGCGTGACCGCGTTGGCCACCAGACGGCCACCGGGTTTGAGCGCCGTCCAGCAGTCGGCCAGGACGTTTTCGCGGGTGACGCCACCGCCGATGAAGATCGCGTCAGGCGTGGCCAGCCCGGCCAGGGCCTGCGGCGCCCGACCGCGCACCAGCTGCAGGCCTGGCACGCCGAGGGCATCGCGGTTGTGTTCGATCAAGGCCTGGCGGCCCTCGTCGGATTCGACCGCGATGGCGCGGCAACTGCGGTGGGCACGCATCCACTCGATGCCGATCGAGCCACAGCCGGCACCGACGTCCCACAGCAACTCGCCCGGCTGGGGTGCCAGGCGTGCCAGGGTCACCGCGCGAATGTCACGCTTGGTCAGTTGGCCATCGTGGCGAAAGGCAGTGTCGGGCAGGCCGGCCAGGGGAGACAGCCGCGGAGCGTCCGGGCTTGCCTGGCATTCGAGGGCGATCAGGTTGAGCGCGGCGATCTCGCTGAAATCATCGTTGGCGGTACCGTCGATACGACGTTCGCCGGGCCCCCCCAGGTGTTCGAGCACGGTCATGCGGCTGGCACCGAAGCCGCGCTCGCGCAGCGACCGTGCAACGGCTTGCGGGCTTGCCCCGTCGTTGCTCAAGACCAACAGGCGCTGGCCGCTGTACAGGTGTGCCGCCAGCGCCGCGACCGGACGGGCGACCACCGACAGGGTCACCACGTCTTGCAGGGCCCAGCCCAGACGAGCAGCGGCCAGAGAGTAGGAGGACGGCGAGGGCAATACGTGCATCTGCGCAGCCGGGACCTGCCGCGCCAGGCTCGCGCCGACGCCATAGAGCATCGGATCACCGCTGGCCAGCACGCAGACCGCCTCGCCGGGCTCGGACAGTACCGCATCGAGGCTGAACGGACTGGGCCAGGCGACGCGGGTACCGACGATGCAGCGCGGCAGCAGTTCGAGCTGGCGTGGCGAGCCGACGATGCGCCGCGCGCTCAACAACGCACGTCGCGCCTGTTTGCCCAGGCCCGCAAAT
This sequence comes from Pseudomonas sp. CFBP 13602, assembly GCF_014842725.1. Lineage (NCBI taxonomy): Bacteria > Pseudomonadati > Pseudomonadota > Gammaproteobacteria > Pseudomonadales > Pseudomonadaceae > Pseudomonas > Pseudomonas sp. CFBP 13602. The sequence continues at coordinate 454,723 of NZ_JACYVT010000004.1, forward strand.
CCGTCTTCACCGATACCTACCAGGGTCAGCCAGGCCGACATGAATATTCCTCATACAAAACTATTCCGACGGGCAGACTTTTCATGCCTTCGGCCAAAGCAGGCATAATACCGCGCCTTACCCATTCCAGTGGTTTTTCGCGCGTGTCCGGTGCCCCTTTGAACAAGACTTCGAACGTTGTCCGCCCCTCGGCGTGTCCGGGGTTGCTGCGTATCGTGCAGGCATTGGACGGGGGGATCTGCCGTATCAAACTCGCCGGCGGCGAACTGGGTGCGGACCAGGCCGAGGCCGTCGCCGAAGCCGCCGAGCGGTATGCTGGGGGAACGATCGAGGCGACCAACCGCAGCAATCTGCAGATTCGAGGTATCGGTGAACGTCATCAGGCCTTGATCGAGCACTTGCTGCAGGCTGGCTTGGGTCCACGGGACGCGGCCGGTGACGACGTGCGCAATGTCATGCTCGGCCCCACCGCCGGCATCGACCCCCGCCAGGTCGTCGACACGCGCCCACTGGCGGCCCAGGTCATCCACAGCCTGGAAACCGAGCCGCGCTTCCATGCGCTGTCGGCCAAGTTCGCGGTGCAGTTGCACGGCGGCGAGCGCCTGGCGATGCTCGAGCATCACCACGATCTGTGGCTGTCGGCCTTCGAGCGTGATGGACAGTGCTGGTGGGCGTTCGGCCTGGCCGGCTGTCCCGGGAGCGACCCTGCCGTGGGCGCCGTGCCTTTCGACCAAGGCCATGCCTTGGTGGCGGCGGTGTTGGACCGCTTCCTCGAATTGGCGCGCCCTGAACACACGCGAATGCGCGATCTGCTTGCCGACGCCTTCTTCGCAGGCAAGGGGCTCAGCCGCCCGCCTCGCTCCCACAGGATCCTCGTCGCTGATACCAGCATGCCAGCCACCACAGCCAAGGCAGGCAAGATTGCTGCACCTGTGGGAGCGGGCCCTGCCCGCGAAGAGGCCGCCACTGACACTACCCAGGCATTCCTCAGCACCCTGGGTCTGCCTGTTTGCCCTGCACCACTTGGCAGGCCGCTGGCCACCTTCAAACTGGGCATCCAGCCACAGCGCCAACCGGGCCTGAGCTTCATCTGCACCCTGGCCCCCCTGGGACGGCTGACCCCAGCGATGCTGCGCGGCGCCGCCCAGCTCGCTCGCGAACACGGCAACGGCACCCTGCGCATGACCCCGTGGCAGGGCCTGCTGCTACCTGACCTGCGCGATCCCGAACCCGTGCTCCAGGCCCTGACCCAGCTGGGCTTCATCACCGGGCCGCAACAGCCCTTGGCGGCCATGATCGCCTGCACGGGCGCCAGCGGCTGTGCCAAGGGCCTGGCCGACACCAAGGCGGACGCCGTTCGCCTTGCCACCTTGCTGCCTGCACGGGCCCCCTTGAGCGTCCACCTGAGTGGCTGCCCGCGTTCCTGCGCTGCGGCCCACGTCGCCCCGGCGACCCTGCTGGCCAGTAGCGCCGGCCACTATGACCTGTATCTGCGCGACGCCGAACGACCCGGATTCGGGACTCTGCTCGCGCGCCATCTTTCACTGGATGCGGCCGCTGCCCTGCTGCGCGACCGCTCACGGAGCGACACCCATGATTGACTACATCCGCGATGGTCAGGAGATCTATCGCAACTCCTTCGCCATCATTCGTGCCGAAGCGAAGCTGGATCAGATCCCCGCAGACCTGGAAAAGCTCGCCGTACGGGTCATTCACGCCTGCGGCATGGTCGATGTCGTGCAGGACCTGCGCTTCTCGCCCGGCGCCGGCAAAGCCGGCCGCGACGCCCTTGCCGCCGGCGCGCCGATCCTGTGCGACGCGCGCATGGTCGCCGAAGGCATCACCCGCGCCCGGCTGCCTGCGAACAACCAGGTGATCTGTACCCTCAAGGACGACAGCGTGCCAGCCCTGGCCCAAGCCTTGGGCAACACCCGCTCGGCGGCTGCGCTGGAGCTGTGGCGGCCCCATCTGGAGGGCTCGGTCGTGGTCATCGGCAACGCGCCGACTGCGCTGTTCCACCTGCTCGACATGATCGATGCCGGCGCGCCCAAGCCCGCCCTGATCCTCGGCTTTCCAGTCGGTTTCGTCGGCGCGGCCGAGTCCAAGGCGATGCTGGCGGCGGACAGCCGTGGCGTGCCGTTCGTCATCGTCGAAGGCCGCAAGGGTGGCAGTGCCATGGCCGCCGCCGCGGTCAATGCACTGGCCACGGAGGTCGAGTGATGCAACCGCGTGGCCGTCTGCTGGGACTGGGCGTAGGCCCGGGCGATCCCGAACTGATCACCGTCAAGGCGCTGCGCCTGTTGCGCGAGGCGCCGGTGGTGGCCTATTTCGTCGCCAAGGGCAAGAAGGGCAACGCCTTCGGCATCATCGAGGGCCACCTGCAGGCTCTGCAAACCTTGCTGCCGCTGGTCTACCCGGTGACCACCGAAGCGCTGCCAGCGCCGCTGTCCTACGAGCAGGTCATCAGCGATTTCTACGACACCGCCAGCCTGGACGTCGCCGCGCACCTGGATGCCGGCCGCGACGTGGCAGTGATCTGCGAGGGCGATCCGTTCTTCTATGGCTCCTACATGTACCTGCACGACCGGCTCGCCGAGCGCTATGAAGCCCAGGTGATCCCTGGCGTCTGCTCGATGCTCGGCGGTGCTTCGGTGCTGGGCGCACCCTTGGTGTATCGCAACCAGAGCCTCTCGGTGCTCTCGGGCGTGCTGCCGGCGGACGACCTCAAACGGCGCCTGGCCGACGCCGACGCCGCCGTGATCATGAAGCTGGGCCGCAACTTTCCCAAGGTCCGCCAGGTGCTGATCGAACTGGGCCTGGGCGAGCGCGCCCTGTATGTCGAGCGCGCCACCATGGCCAACCAGAAGATCGTCCCCCTGGCTGAGGTCGATCCGACCTCGTCGCCCTATTTTTCCTTGATCATCGTTCCGGGTGAGAGGTGGCAAGGCTGATGAACGCCCCAGCAATCGTCATTCTCGGCAGCGGTGCCCTGACCACCGCGCGGCGCCTGCAGCAACTCTATCCACAGGCGCTGATCCACGGCCTGGCCGAGCGCGTGACCGGTGTCGAGCGCAGTTATCAGGACTTCGGCGCCACCCTGCGTCAGTTGTATCGGCAGAACACCCCGATCATTGCCCTGTGCGCGGCGGGCATCGTCATCCGCTGCCTGGCGCCGCTCCTGCTGGAGAAGGGCGCCGAACCGCCGGTGCTGGCCGTGGCCGAAGACGGCAGCGCGGTGGTGCCGCTGTTGGGTGGCCTGGCCGGGGTCAACGTGCTGGCTCGCGAGATTGGTACAGGCCTGGGGGTTGCGGCCGCGATCACCACCAGCGGCGAGCTGCGCTTCGGTACCTGCCTGCTGAACCCGCCCAGCGGCTATGCCCTGGCCGATCTGGAACTGGGCAAGCGCTTCGTTTCCGACCTGCTCGCCGGTGAGCGGGTGCGTGTCGAAGGCGCCGCGCCCTGGCTCGCCGACTCACGGCTGCCCGAAGACGCACAGGCGCGCCTGGCCATTCATGTTGGCAGCGAGGCGCGGGCACCGGTTGCCCACGAACTGCTCATCCATCCGCGCAACGTGCTGGTGGCGGTGAATTCAGCGTTGCCCCATTTGGCGGAGGCCGTGCGTGACGCACTGCAGGGCCGTCGTATTGCCCTGCCATCACTGGCGTGCCTGCTGGCGGACGAGGGTGCCATGGCCGATTCTGCGCTGCACGATGCTGCCGCCGACTTGGGCGTGCCGCTGCGGTTTGCCCCGGCGCAAGGCTCGCTGGTGCAGATGGCCGGCCACGCGGTGCCGCAGTCGTCGCCCGTGGCGATCGGCGAACACATGGCAGTCGCCATGGCCGAGCAGCCACTGGACCTGTCAGGTATTGGCCGGCCGCGCGGACGTCTGGCCGTCATCGGCCTGGGCCCCGGCGCCGCCGACCTCATGGTCCCGGCGGTCAAGACGGAGCTGGCGCGTGCCAACGACATTCTGGGCTACGAGACCTACGTGCGCATGGCCGGCCCGTTCCGCGCCGATCAGGTGCTGCACTGCACCGACAATCGCGAAGAGATGCAGCGTGCCCGGCACGCGTTCGAATTGGCCGCTCAGGGTCGCTCGGTGGTGGTGGTGTCGTCCGGTGACCCCGGCGTGTTCGCCATGGCGGCTGCGGTGCTGGAAGCGCTGCACGAATCCGCCGACCCGAGTTGGCACGCGGTAGAGCTGCAGATGCTGCCAGGCGTCTCGGCCTCCCTGGCCACGGCGGCCCAGGCCGGCGCACCGCTGGGCCACGATTTTTGCGTATTGTCGCTGTCCGACAATCTCAAACCCTGGGCCATCATCGAGAAGCGCCTGGACCTGGCCTGTCAGGCTGATCTGGCCCTGGCGTTCTACAACCCGATTTCCCGCTCGCGGCCGTGGCAACTGGGCAAGGCGCTGGACATCGTTCGCCTGCATCGCACGCCTGCCACCCCCGTCGTGTTGGGCCGCGACATCGGCCGTCCCGGCCAGACCTTGCGGGTCATCACGCTGGGCGAGCTGACGCCTGAGCAAGTGGACATGCGCACCATGGTGCTGGTGGGTTCTTCCACTACCTGCACCTTCGCCAAGGCCGCAGGCGGCACCTGGGTATACACCCCACGCTGGTACGGCACCAAGCCCTGATCTACAAACGAACACCAACCGCCGCCGAACGCCCCCCTGTAGCAGCGGCGCAAGCCGCGTCAGGCTGCACCGCGCATTTCCTGACGTACCGCGTATGACGCCGACGCGGCTCGCGTCAGCCCTGTAGCAGCGGCGCAAGCCGCGTCCGGCCGCACCGCGTTCGTCCCGACCCACCGCAGCCACCGGCGACGCGGCTCGCGCCGCTGCTACAGGGGCACGTGCAAGGTCAGAGGGTTTTCAAAGGCGGCACGATGGCCTCGCGCTGTGAGGCCCAGTGCTCCACCAGTTCGCGCAATTGCGACATTTCGATCGGCTTGGCCATATGCCCGTCCATGCCGGCCTGGCGCGCCTGCTCCTTGTGCTCGCTGAGAATATGCGCGGTCAGCGCCACCACCGGCGTACGCACGCGCTGGTTGCCCATTTCCCAGGCACGCAACTGACGGGTCGCCGAGAAGCCGTCGAGAATCGGCATTTCACAGTCCATCAGCACCAGGTCGTAACGCTGGGCCTTCATCGCCTTCAGGGCTTCCTCGCCATTGCTGGCCGTGTCGGGATGCAGGTTGAGCTTGCCGAGCATGCCGCGGATCACCTTGGTGGAAATGTTGTTGTCTTCGGCCACCAGAATACGAAAGTCACCTGGCACATCGATAGGCGCCAGGTGGGCGGCAGCGAGTGGCGGTGCCTCGCTTTCTCCACGATGGCTGAGCTCGTCGGCCAGGGTGGTCTTGAGGGTGTACCCGGCCACCGGTTTGGCCAGGATGCGCTTGATCCCGGCATTGCGCGCGACCACCTTGCTCGGCGCATTGCTGATACCGGTTAGCATGATCAACAGAATGTCGTGGTTCAGGCTTGGATCTTCCTTGATCTTCGCGGCCAGCTGCATGCCGGTCATGCCGGGCATGTTCTGGTCCAGCAAGACCACGTCGAAATAGTCACGCAGGTGCGCCTTGGTTCGCAGCAAGGCCAAGGCCTCCTTGCCTGACGGCACGGAGCTGACATTCAGGCCCCAGGCACTGCACTGTTGCACCAGTACCTTGCGGCAGGTCTCGTTGTCGTCGACCACCAGCACCCGCGCGTTCTTGAGCGGCAGGTCGAGGTCCGAAGAGGTCTGCTCGAGGCGTTGCGGATCCAGCGGCAGGGTCAGCCACAGGGTGCTGCCATGCTCGCTGCCGCTCTTGATGCCGAAATCACCCTTCATCAACAGCACCAGTTGGCGGGCGATCACCAGCCCCAGGTGCCCGCTCAGGCGGTTGCCGTCGAGCAGGTTGGTACTGCGCAATTCGGTGTGCAGCAGCGCTTCGCGTTCGGCGCCGGGCATTGGTTCGCCACTGTCCTGCACGGCGATGCGCAGGCGCGGGGTGGCGCTGCGCTGGTCGAGTGCCACCACCAGCAGGATCTCGCCCTGGTCGGTCTTCTTCAGCGCGTTGTCCAGCAGGCTCAGCAGCGCCTGGCGCAGGCGTGTCGGATCACCACTGATGACTCGCGGAACCTGGGGCTGGGTAAAACTGATCAACTCGATGTTCTGCTGCTCGGCCTTGGCGCGAAAGATGTTCAGGCAGTCTTCGATCAGGGCGTGCAGGTCGAACTGCACATCGTCCAGCTCGATCTGCCCGGATTCGATCTTGGAGATGTCGAGGATCTCGTTGATCAGACCGAGCAGCTCGTTGCCGGCACTGTGGATGGTCTGCACGTAGTCGCGTTGCTTGACCGACAGCGGTGTGCCCAGCAACAGTTCGGTCATGCCCAGGACGCCGTTCATGGGGGTGCGGATCTCGTGGCTGAGCTTGGCCAGGAATTCCGCCTTGGCGTTGATCTCGGCAGTGCTGGCCGCCAGTTGCCGGCTGGCGCTGAAGCGATCCTCGCTGATGCTGCGCAGGCGCTGGGTCAGCGCGGCGTTGAGGATCACCCCGCCCACCATGGCAAACCCGAGCAAGGTGAAAATCAGCCACTGCGAAGGTGTGCGGGTCAGGCCCAGCAGCGCCGGCAACACCACCAGGCAACCCAGGTTGCACACCAGCAGCCCCAGGCAGAAGGTGCGTGCCGGGCGATAGCCCTGCAGCCAGTGCCAGATGCCGATCATCAGCATGGTCATGCTGGTCAGGGCCAGCAGGCCGTAGGCGAAGAAGTTGAACGGCAGGCCGTCGATGAACAGCAACAACAGCCCACACAGGGCGATCAGGGCAACCTCGGCCTTGATGATGCGGTTGGAGCGCTGATGGCCGCGTACGGCAAAGAAACGCAGGCAGAACATCAGCCCGGTCATCGATGCCAGCAGCAGTGCGCTGTAGGCGGCGGGTGTACGCGCTGCCGGCCACAGCGAAACCCAGGGCCCGGTGAAGTTGAACAGGATCAGGGCCGAGGCCAGCAGGCAGGCCTGGGAGCAGGCCAGCCACAGGCTGCTGCTGGAGCGGCGATGGGCGAAGCACATCAGGTTGTGCAGGATGAGCATGGCAACGCAGCCCAGCAGCAGCCCGAACAGCAACGGCTCCCGTTGATCGGCGGCCGCTGCGGAAGAGGATTGCAGAACGATGCTGGGGCGGATCTGGTGTTCGGAGGCGATACGCAGGTACACGTCGAGATGTTTCTGGCTCACCGGCAAGGTCAGCAGATGGTCGCTGCTGGCCAGCGGCGCCTCGGTGTTGGCATCGGTGTCCGACGACACACGCCTGATCAGCGTGTCGGCGTCGAGCACATAGAAATCCAGGGCCTTCAGGTCAGGGCAGAAAATACGCAGCAACAATTCCTGGTCGGTCGGCGGCAGGCGATAGTGCAGCCACAACGCGCCGTTGGGCCCGGCCGCGTTGACCTGACGCAGTTGCACCGGGGCGAACTGGTTCTGGAAGCGTTCGGAGCGCACGTCGCCCAACTGCAGCCGGCCGTCTTCGTCCATCAACATCGACCAGCCGCCCACCGACTCTGCCTGGGCGCCGAGCACACAGAGCAGGGCCAGCAGGCCGGCGGTGAATCCTATGGCAGTCCTGAGCCAGCGCAAGGCGAAATCCCTTCGTAGATGAATGCCTGATTATAGCCGCGTGCGCCATGAAACGTGTGTCGGGGGCTTGAAGCCCCCGACAGTCACCACGCTTATTTGCCGCTTTCGCGGGCAATGGCCCGGTAGCCGATGTCATGGCGATAGAAACAACCCTGCCAATCGATCTTCGCGGCCAGCGCATAGGCCTGGCGCTGCGCGGCGCCGACGCTGTCGCCCAGTGCCGTGGCGCACAGCACGCGGCCCCCTGCGGTGACGACTTGGCCGTCCTTGAGCGCGGTGCCGGCATGGAACACCTTGCCGGTCTCGGCAGCCGCTGCGTCCAGGCCGCCGATCGCATCACCCTTGGCATAGTCACCCGGATAGCCACCCGCCGCCAGCACGATGCCGACGCTCGGCCGTGGGTCCCACTGCGCCTCGACCTTGTCCAGCGCCTGGGCGAAAGCCGCTTCGATCAGCAGGATCAGGCTCGACTGCAGGCGCAGCATGACCGGCTGGGTTTCAGGGTCGCCGAAACGGCAGTTGAACTCGATGACCTTGGGGTTGCCGGCCTTGTCGATCATCAGCCCGGCATAGAGAAAACCGGTGTAGACATTGCCTTCGTCCGCCATGCCGCGCACAGTCGGCCAGATGACCTGGTCCATGACCCGCTGGTGAACCTCGGCGGTCACCACCGGGGCAGGGGAGTACGCCCCCATGCCGCCGGTGTTCGGACCGCTGTCGCCGTCGCCCACGCGCTTGTGGTCCTGGCTGGTGGCCATGGGCAGCACGTTCTTGCCATCGACCATGACGATGAAGCTGGCTTCCTCGCCGTCGAGGAATTCTTCGATGACCACCCGCGAGCCGGCGTCACCGAAGGCGTTGCCGGCGAGCATGTCGCGTACGGCGTCTTCGGCCTCCTGCAGGGTCATGGCAACGATCACGCCCTTGCCCGCGGCCAGGCCATCGGCCTTGATCACGATCGGCGCACCTTTTTCACGCAGGTAAGCCAGCGCCGGTTCGATCTCGGTGAAATTCTGGTAATCGGCGGTGGGAATCTTGTGCCGCGCCAGGAAATCCTTGGTGAAGGCTTTCGAGCCTTCGAGCTGGGCCGCGCCCGCGGTCGGGCCGAAACAGTCCAGGTTGCGCGCGCTGAACAGGTCGACCACGCCAGCCACCAGCGGCACTTCGGGGCCGACGATGGTCAGCGAAACGTTCTGTTCGGCGAAGTCCGCCAATTGCTCCAATGCCAGCACGTCGATAGCGACGTTCTCGCACTTGGCCTCGGTGGCGGTACCGGCATTGCCCGGTGCCACGAACACTTTCTGGACCCGTGGGTCCTGGGCGACTTTCCAGGCCAGCGCATGCTCGCGCCCGCCGCTGCCAATGATCAATACGTTCATGGTTCAAAACCTCGGTAAAGCGGAATTCTAAGGGTGTTCGCGGTATGCCGCGCAACGGCCTGACGCGGCTCGCGCCGCTGCTACAGGGGCGGCGTACCCGTGAAACATCACTGTAGGAGGCCGCAGCTTCAATGCGGCCGTCGCCAGATCAGTGGCGGAAGTGGCGCATGCCGGTAAATACCATGGCGATGCCGGCTTCGTCAGCGGCCGCAATCACCTCGGCATCACGCATCGAGCCGCCCGGTTGGATCACGGCGGTGATGCCCACCTTGGCGGCATTGTCCAGGCCGTCGCGGAACGGGAAGAACGCATCCGACGCCATGACCGAGCCCTGCACCTGCAGGCCGGCATGTTCAGCCTTGATCGCCGCGATGCGCGCCGAATTCACCCGGCTCATCTGCCCGGCACCGACGCCGATGGTCTGGCGGTTCCTGGCGTACACGATGGCGTTGGACTTGACGTACTTGGCGACTTTCCAGGCGAAGATCAGGTCATGGATTTCCTGCTCGCTGGGCGCCCGGCGCGTGACTACCTTGAGGTCATCGGCACCGATCATGCCGATATCCCGGCTCTGCACCAACAGACCGCCGTTGACCCGCTTGTAGTCCCACGCCTCGGCACGCTCGGCCGACCATTGACCACACGCCAACAGGCGCACATTGGCCTTGGCCGCCACGATGGCGCGGGCTTCCTCGCTGACGCTCGGGGCAATGATCACTTCGACGAACTGACGCTCGACGATGGCCTTGGCAGTGGCCGCGTCCAGCTCGCGGTTGAAGGCAATGATGCCGCCGAACGCCGATTCGGTATCGGTGGCGTAGGCCAGTTCGTAGGCCTGACGGATGCCGCCCTCGGCGTCCGGGCACACGGCCACGCCGCAGGGGTTGGCATGCTTGACGATGACGCAGGCTGGCTTGACGAAGCTCTTCACGCATTCCAGGGCGGCGTCGGTATCGGCCACATTGTTGTAGGACAGCTCCTTGCCCTGCAGCTGGGTTGCCGTGGCAATGCCCACTTCGGCCGGCTGCGCCTCCACATAGAATGCCGCTTTCTGGTGCGGGTTCTCGCCGTAGCGCATCTCCTGCGCCTTGACGAACTGGCTGTTGAAGGTCCGCGGAAACTCGCCGCGGCCTTCGGTGCCCAGGCGCTCGCCGGTCTGGTCGATGGTGCCCATGTAGTTGGCGATCATGCCGTCGTACGCGGCGGTATGTTCGAACGCCTTGAGCATCAGGTCGAAGCGCTGCGCGTAGGTCAGGCCGCCGGCCTTGAGCCCGGCCAGCACTTGGGCATAGTCACCGGCGTTGACCACGATGGCCACGTCCTTGTGGTTCTTCGCCGCCGAACGGACCATGGTCGGCCCGCCGATGTCGATGTTCTCGATGGCTGTGGCCAGGTCGCAGCCAGGCTTGGAAATCGTCGCCTGGAAGGGGTAGAGGTTGACCGCCACCAGATCGATCGGCTGGATGCCGTGCTCGGCCATGATCGCGTCGTCGGTACCGCGGCGGCCGAGGATGCCGCCATGGATCTTCGGATGCAGGGTTTTCACGCGGCCGTCCATCATCTCGGCGAAGCCGGTGTAGTCGGCCACTTCCACGGCGGCCACGGCGTTGTCGCGCAGCAGCTTGAAGGTACCGCCGGTGGACAGGATCTCGACGCCAAGGGCTTCCAGTTCGCGGGCGAATTCAACGATTCCGGTCTTGTCGGAAACGCTGATCAAGGCGCGGCGGATCGGCAGGCGGGTGGTCTGGTCGGTCATCACGATTTCCATCTTCAAAGCGTAGAAGTCAACAAAAAAGGCGAACCGCTGGGTCGCCTTTTCTGGTTTGAATGCTTCGGTTACAGCAGGTCGTACTGCTTGAGTTTCTTGCGCAGGGTGCCTCGATTCAGGCCCAGCATCTCGCTGGCCTTGGTCTGGTTGCCCTTGACGTGGTTCATGACGCTTTCAAGCAGGGGAGCTTCGACTTCGGACAGCACCAGGTTGTACACGTCCGTGACGGAGGCGCCTTCGAGGTGGGCAAAGTAGTTGTGCAACGCCTTCTCGACACTGCCGCGCAGGGTCTGGCCCTCTTCGCTCGGCGTGTTCAGATGCTGCTTGAGGTTTACATTGTCGCTCACAGGCGTTGTTCCACTCACTAAAGTCTCGCTCATCATCGTCATGCGGCCACCTCTTTCGCGTCCCTTTCACCAAGGCTTCTATAGCGCTCGCCGAAAAACTCGCGAACGTTGGCGCATTGCTCTTGCGTCTCTTGCAGCCCATTGAAATGGCTGCGAAATTCACGCCCGCCAGGCTGTGTACACAGGTACCAGCCAACATGCTTGCGGGCGATGCGCACGCCCATCACATCACCGTAAAAGGCGTGCAGGGCCTGCAGATGTTCCAGCAGAATGCTTTCCACTTCACTCAACTGCGGTGCCGGCAGCAGCTCGCCGGTGCGCAGGTAATGCTCGATCTCCCGGAAGATCCAGGGCCGACCCTGGGCCGCGCGCCCTATCAGCAGGCCGTCGGCACCGGTCGCCTGCAGTACCTGCCGGGCCTTGTGCGGTGAATCGATGTCGCCATTGGCGAAGACCGGGATGGACACCGCCTGCTTGATCGCAGCGATGGTGTCGTATTCGGCTTCGCCGGTGTAGAGGTCGGCGCGTGTGCGACCGTGCACCGCCAACGCGGCAATGCCCGACTGCTCGGCAATCTTTGCAACAGCGATGCCATTGCGGTTGGAGCGGTCCCAGCCCGTGCGAATCTTCAAGGTCACCGGTACATCCACGGCGGCCACCACAGCTTCCAGAATCTGCGCCACCAGCGCTTCGTCCTTGAGCAAGGCAGACCCCGCCGCCTTGTTGCACACCTTCTTCGCCGGGCAGCCCATGTTGATATCGATGATCTGCGCCCCGGCCTCCACGTTCGCCCGTGCCGCCTGGGCCAGCATCTGCGCGTCCCCTCCGGCGATCTGCACCGAGCGTGGCTCGGGATCGCCCGCGTGGACCATGCGCAGACGGGACTTGCGGCTGTTCCACAGGCTCATGTCGCTGGTGACCATTTCCGACACCACCAGGCCTGCGCCCAGGCGTTTGCACAACTGACGAAAGGGCTGGTCGGTAACCCCGGCCATGGGGGCCAGGATCAGCGAGTTGTTCAAGGTGTATGGGCCGATGCGTACCGCCGACATAGGACTTCCCTGTTGTGGGGCCGGATCATGAGAGTTCGAAAAAGGGTTGGCATAATACCCGCTCTCGATGACGGGTTAAAGATAGATTTGGATAAAATCTGAACAGTTATCTGCCCGCGCGGACAGCTTTGAACAGGCGCAGTCCACCCTTGCCCCAGAGCATCTGGCTATTCGGGCGAGCGGAAACTGAGGCTGTAATTGACCGCCGAAGGGCCTGGGTCGAGGATGTCCAGGGCAATGTGGATGGGCGTTTGCGGCGGCATCTCGGCCTTGCCGGCCAACTCGCCGTCGAGGTATTCGCTGGGCTTGAAGCGACGGCTGGCGATCAACTGGCCATTGAGGTCGGCAAAGCGCAGCTCCAGCAACGGAAAAGGCTGCGAGAACGCCGCGCGGTTGTAGATGATCGCATCCACCACCAGCGCCCCGGCGAACTCGGGATGGCTGCGCACCACCAGGTTGCTGCTTTTTACCAGGGCAATATCGACCTTGGCCGGCACACTGCAGCCTATAACGGGGCACAGCTGCTGGAACAGCGGCCGGTACTGGTCCTGACGGGCCAGTTCGGCGAAATGATAGACCACGTACTGCACGCCCAGGCCCAACGCGGCAACGATCGCCAGGCCCAGCCACAACAGGCGCTTGCCCCAGTGCGAGCGGGGCTTCTCCCAGGCCAGTTGCATCGGCTCGTCCAGCAGGTCGGCCAGATCGTCCTCATCCCGCACGGCAGGTTCATTGCGGGTTGCCTGGCCCTTGCGAGTGCTGGTGGCGGCAGCAAGAGGCGGCTCGTCTCGATCATGCTCGTCGAGTGCCGATAACCGGCCGTGGCCATCCACCGACGGCTCGTCATCGACGTGGGCCTGGTCGAGGGCCTCGGAATGGGAAAACGAAGGCTCTGTCCGCTTGGCAGGTGTCGGCGCTTGGTCTTCGTCCAGTGCCGGCAGCCGTTCGATGATCGGTGGCAAGGCCGCCGCATCGGTATCGGCGTCGTCCCGGCGCGCGCTCAGGCTGTCCATTCTGGGAGTGTCACCCAGCTCGAGCCGATCCAGGTCTATGTCACCATTGGTCCACGGCCGCGGAGCCAGCTCCGGCGGTCTGGGCAAATTGGCCGGGGTCAGGGTCGCGCTCTGTTCGAGCAGCTGTCGGGCCGCATTGAAGACCTGCAGGCAGGAGCCGCAGCGAACCACGCCGCGCGCCACGCTCAACTGGTTGTGGCTGACGCGGAAGCTGCTTTGGCAATGCGGGCACTGGGTGACGAAACTCTCGCTCATGCGCAGGTCCTGGTAGGGCCGGGGGACATTCTGGATGGAGCTCAGCGGCGACGGCCGCTGATGCGTACCCAGCCGTCACGGTTGGCAATCGGATCCAGCTCGAAGTCCTGTGCGTAGGCTGCCGCGACTTCTTCGCCCTGTTCGGCGAGGATGCCGGACAGCGCCAGCAGTCCGCCAGGCCGGACCAATCCGCTGAGCTGGGGTGCGAGGCTGACCAGGGGACCTGCAAGAATGTTGGCGACCAGCACATCGGCCTGCTGAGCGGGGAGGTCGGCAGGCAGGTACACCGGGAAGCGATCGTCGGCAATGCCATTGCGCTGGGCGTTGTCGCGTGAAGCCTCCAGCGCCTGCACATCGATGTCGGTGCCAACCCCCTGACGCGCGCCCAGCAGCAACGCAGCGATGGCCAGAATGCCCGACCCGCAGCCGAAATCCAGCACCTGCGTGTCCTGCAGCTGCTGCCCGTCCAGCCATTCCAGGCACAGTGCCGTGGTCGGATGGGTGCCGGTGCCGAACGCCAGGCCTGGGTCCAGCAGCAGGTTGACCGCCTCGGGTTCCGGGGCCTGGTGCCAGCTGGGCACGATCCACAAACGGCGGCCGAAGCGCATGGGCTGGAAATTGTCCATCCAGCTGCGCTCCCAGTCCTGGTCCTCGATCACTTCGGCGTGATGCTCGGGCAGGGCGGCGTCGGTCAACAACTGCAAGTGGGCGAAGACTGCGCCGGCGTCGGTGTCGGCTTCGAACAGCGCCAGCAAGTGGGTGTGCGACCAGAGCGGCGTGGTATTAAGTTCGGGCTCGAAGATCGGCTGGTCTTCGGCATCCATGAACGTCACGGACACGGCACCGACTTCCAGCAGGGCGTCTTCATAGGTTTCGGCTTGTTCTGGGCTGATGGCCAGACGGACTTGCAGCCAAGGCATGGCAGGCACCTTCGATCTAAACGGGGGGCGCAGCACGGTCGCTGCGACAAGCGCGCCAGTTTACGCGAGGAGACGCGCGAGGACCAAAAAAAACCCGGCTCGAGAGCCGGGTCTTTTTTACATCCATACCTTTATGTCTACAACCGAATCACTTCTGGCTGGCCAGTTTGTGTTCCAGGTAGTGGATGTTGACGCCGCCTTTGCAGAAACCCTCATCACGGACCAGATCGCGGTGCAAAGCGATGTTGGTCTTGATGCCGTCCACGATGATCTCGTCCAGGGCATTGCGCATACGGGCCATGGCCTCGTCGCGGTCCTTGCCCCAGGTGATCAGCTTGCCGATCAGCGAGTCATAGTTCGGCGGTACCGCATAGCCACTGTACAGGTGCGAATCGACGCGAACGCCATTGCCGCCCGGTGCGTGGAAATGCTTCACGGTGCCGGGGCTCGGAATGAAGCTCTTCGGGTCTTCGGCGTTGATCCGGCACTCGAGCGAGTGACCGCGAATGACCACGTCGTCCTGGGTGAACGAGAGCTTGTTGCCGGCGGCGATGCTGAGCATCTCCTTGACGATGTCGATACCCGTGACCATCTCCGATACCGGATGCTCTACCTGCACGCGAGTGTTCATCTCGATGAAGTAGAACCGGCCGTTTTCGTAGAGGAACTCGAAGGTACCGGCGCCGCGGTAGCCGATCTCGATGCAGGCCTTCACGCAACGCGCCAGGACTTCCTCGCGCGCTGCTTCGTCGATGCCCGGTGCCGGTGCTTCTTCCAGCACCTTCTGGTGCCGGCGCTGCAGCGAGCAGTCACGGTCGCCCAGGTGGATTGCCTGGCCCTGACCGTCGGACAACACCTGGACTTCCACGTGACGCGGGTTGGTCAGGAATTTTTCCAGATACACCATCGGGTTGCCGAACGCGGCACCGGCTTCGGTGCGGGTCAGCTTGGCCGAGGCGATCAGGTCTTCTTCCTTGTGCACCACGCGCATGCCGCGACCACCGCCGCCGCCAGCGGCCTTGATGATCACCGGATAGCCGACTTCACGGCCGATGCGCAGGGCCTCTTCCTCGTCTTCGGGCAGCGGGCCATCGGAGCCGGGCACCGTCGGTACGCCCGTGGCGATCATCGCGTGCTTGGCCGACACCTTGTCGCCCATCAGGCGAATGGTTTCTGCAGTCGGGCCAATGAAGGCGAAACCGGATTTCTCGACCTGCTCGGCGAAGTCCGCGTTCTCGGCGAGAAAGCCGTAGCCTGGGTGAATGGCAGTGGCGCCAGTCACTTCGGCCGCGGCAATGATCGCCGGGATATGCAGATAGGACAGGTTCGCAGGCCCCGGCCCGATGCACACCGACTCGTCAGCCAGGCCAAGGTGCATGAGCTCCTTGTCGGCCTTGGAGTAGACGGCAACGGTCTTGATGCCCAGCTCTTTGCAGGCACGCAGGATCCGCAAGGCGATTTCGCCGCGGTTGGCGATCAGAACTTTTTCCAACATCGCAGGCTCTCCGCTGGTCAAACGATGGTGAACAGCGGCTGGTCGTACTCAACCGGCTGACCGTCTTCTACCAGGATCGATTCGATCACACCGCTGGTTTCAGCTTCGATGTGGTTCATCATTTTCATTGCTTCGACGATACACAGGGTATCGCCCTTCTTGACCGTCTGGCCTACTTCGGCAAAGGCCGGCGAGGCTGGCGACGCCTTGCGGTAGAAGGTGCCGACCATGGGCGAACGGGCCACGGTGCCGTTGAGCTTGGCAGCCACAGGCTCGGCCGGGGCGGCAGGTGCAGCGGCGACGGGCGCTGCGGCAGGCGCGGCCATCGGCGCCGGTGCATAGTACTGCTGGGCCGGGGTCTTGCTGTGACGGCTGATCCGTACGGATTCTTCGCCTTCCTTGATTTCCAGCTCGTCGATGCCGGACTCTTCCAGCAGCTCGATCAGTTTCTTGACTTTACGAATATCCATCAATCATCAACTCCCAAGGGTCGGTCAGGGGCGTTCAGTAGGTGTTCTTGCCATGCGCCTTTCGAAGAAGGCTGCAAACACTCATGTGCCGTTGAAAAGGGCCGAGTGACGGCGAAAATTCTCGAACGTGCCGGTGAAAAATACGCACGTCGAACAGTGGGATGCTCATCGACAGCAGCGCGTCACGTCAGGGGTGACATCGGTCATGAAAAGCTGTCGAGTCATGTCCATTTCAAGCGGTGTCTCGCCTTCGGCTTCACGGGCAAAGCGGGCGAACTATGCCGGAAACCTCAGGCGTATGTCCAGTTAAGCGCAATAGCCCGCACGTTGTCCGATGTTTGCACAAAATTTGTGACTCGCTTGTCGGTTTCGGTCACCACCCGAGTCATGGATTGCCGGCGGGAGGTATTTTCCCGAGGAACGTTGCCGCATCGACTTCACCGACGACACGCGAGGCTGCCTGTTCATTGCCGTTGCCGTCGAAGAACAGCAATGCGGGCGGCCCGAACAGCTTGAAGCGATCGAGCAGGGCACGCTGTTCCGCGTTGCTCTGGGTGATGTTCAGGCGCACCTTGCGGTAACCCTGCAGCCCTGCGATCACCTGCGCATCGGTCAGCACTTCATGCTCGATGACCTTGCAGCTGATGCACCAGTCGGCATACCAGTCCAGTACCAGCGGTTGCCCGGCGGCAGTTGCCTGGCGCAGTGCCAGCTCGAAGCCTTCGGTGGTGGTGACCGTCTGCCAGGCGTCCTGCGCAGCCGTCGGGGCAGTCGCTGGTGCACCGGTCGTGGCCGGGCGCGCCAGCGGCTGGAACGGATCGGATTGGCCGCTCAAAGCGCCGTGCCAGCACGCCAGGGCATAAAACACGAAGGCCAGCCCGAGCACCTGTTGCAGACGCTGGCGCGCAGGTTTGGCCACCCACTCCAGAGCCCCCATGAACACACCGATGCCGGCTGCCAGCAGGCCGATCAGCAGCAGGGTCACGCTGCCTGGCAGCACCCGAGCGAGCAGGGCGATGGCCAGGCCCAGCAGCAAGACGCCGATGGCGTTTTTCACGGTCACCAGCCACGGCCCGCTTTTGGGCAGCCAGGCCGCGCCACCGGTAGCCACCAGCAACAACGGCGCGCCCATGCCCAGACCCAGTGCAAATAGTTTCAGTCCGCCCCCCAGGGCATCGCCGCTGGCGCTGATATAAAGCAGCGCACCGGCCAGCGGCGCCGATACGCACGGCGACACCAGCAGGCTCGACACTACCCCCAGCACGGCGGCTCCCCACAGCGAGCCGCCCTTGGCATTGCCGGCCACGCGGTCGAGGCGCTGGCTCACGGCAGCCGGCAGTTTGAGCTCGAACAGGCCGAACATGGCCAGCGCGAATACCACGAAGAACAGGGCGAACGGCACCAGCACCCACATCGACTGCAGCCGTGCCTGCAGGTTGAGTTCGGCGCCGAACTTGCCCATCAGCGCACCCAACAGGGCGAAACAAGCGGCCATCGGCAGCACATAGGCCAGCGACAGGCTGAAGCCGCGCAGCCCGCCCACCTGTCCGCGCAGCACCACGCCGGACAAGATTGGCAACATAGGCAGCACGCAGGGCGTGAAGGTCAGGCCGATACCGGCCAGAAAGAACAACGCCAACTCATGCCATTGCCAGCCTCCCGAGGCCCCGGCATCGCTCGCCGCCGGGGCAGCCTGGCCGATGCCAGGTACGGAAAGGCGCTGGGTTTCCGGTGGGTAGCACAGGCCTTTGTCGGCGCAGCCCTGGAAGCTTACAGCCAGGGTGAAGGCGCGCGAGTCTCCGGCGGGGCGAGGGATCTTCACGTCGAGAATGCCGTGGTAGACCTCGACATCGCCGAAATACTCGTCGTGTTTCTGCTCGCCGGCTGGCAGTTGCGCGGCCCCCAGCGCGATGTCGGCAGGCTCGGCCTTGAATTCGAAGCGATGGCGGTAGAGATAGTAGCCTTCGGCAATCACGAAGCGCAGGGTGATGTCCTGCGCAGAAGCCTCTACCTGTTCGAGTTGGAACGCCTGGCCGACCGGCAGGAAGTCGGCGCCGTTGTTCAGCGAAGCACCGCCCAGAGTGGCGCTGGGCCGTGCGTCGAGCAGGCCGGAGGCCGCGACGGGCAGTGCGAAAACCAACAACAGAAGGCAAAGCAGGCGGCGCATGACAGTTCTCGAACAGCAATTGAGCGCGCATCATACTGGAGCGATGCGGTACTGCCGAATCGCCAGGGCCCGATTTCATGTAACAGGATGGGTCGCCCAGATAGGGTCGCCCGGATAGGGTCGCCCAGTCCGCTACAAGCCCTAGACCCTGAACGCCTGCACCGCCGTGCGCAATTCGCCACCCAGACGCAACAGATGCTCGCCCTGCGCGCGCCCTTGGCCGATGCGCAGCAGGTTGTCTTCACCCAAGCCATGAATGCGCTCGCCGTGCTCGCGAATCTCGCCCACGGCACCGCTCTGCTGCGCGGTTGAATCGGCGATGCGCACGGCGGTGGCAGAGATGGTCTGGATGGCCGCGACGATCTGCGCCAACGCCCCGTCCGCTGCCTGGGCCTGGCTGGCCGTCGCCTGGGCATGAACGACTTGGGCGCGCATGCCGTGCACGGACTCGCGCGCCGCCGTCTGCAGGTTGCCAATCAAGCTCTGGATCTGATGGGTCGCCCCGGTCGTGCGCGACGCCAGCGAACGGACCTCTTCGGCAACCACCGCGAAGCCGCGGCCCATTTCTCCGGCACGCGCCGCTTCGATTGCGGCATTGAGGGCCAGCAAGTTGGTCTGGTCGGCGATCGAGCGGATAACGGTCAGCACGCCACCGATGGTGGCCGACTCCTCGGCAAGCTGCTCGATCATCTGCGCGTTGCCCTGCACTTCACCCACCAGCGCATGCAGCCCTTTGAGGCTCTGCCCGATGACATGCTGGCCATGCTCCACCGCTTCGCCCGCCGATCGGCTGGCCGCAGCTGCCTGGCTGGCATCGTCCGCTACCTGGCCGATGGTTGCCTCCAGCTCGCCCAGCGCATCGCGAATCTGTGCGGTATCGCCGGCCTGACGCAGTGCCCCCTGGTGCAGGCCACCGCTGAGTTCGGCCAGTTGGTGACTGCTGCCGGCCACTTGCTCGGCGTTCTGGCGAATGGTGCCGACCAACGCGACCAGATACAGGCGCAAGCGGTTCAGAGACGCTTCGATGGCCTGTAATTCATGGTTGGTACGGCCCAGAGCGACGGGCTTGGCGAAATCCCCCTCGGCCCAGGTCGACAGGGCTGGATCCAGGCGGGTCAGCGCACCGGCCAGGCGGCGCTGCATGCGGTCGATGAGCAAGGCGATCAACAGGATCAGGCCGATCATGGCCCCTTGCAGCAAACGCACTTCACTCTGGATTCTGGCGTGCTCCCCACGCACGGCCGGTTCCAGTTCGCCCAGGCCATGCTGGACTGCGCCGATGCGTTGCTGGGCGGCATCGGCCAGTTCGGTACGCCGCTGGATCAGCTCGCGGGTACGGCCCAGTTCGGCCGGATAGCGCGTCAGCAAGCTGGCCAGCTCACGCTTGAGGTCCACGCCATCATCCTGAGCCTCGCCGGTGTTTTCGTTCTGCAAACCCATCAGCGCCGCAAAGTCATCGGCCCCCGACGCGGTGGAGCTGGCCACCCCCAGCAGCGGCAGGCTTTGCAGCGTGTCGGCCTGGGCCCTGATGCCGGCGAGTTCGCGCTCGACGTCCGCAGCCAGTTCGCTGCGCCCGCTGCTGATCATCTTCTCGCGTGCCAGGGACAGTTTTGCCAGGTGCTGGCTGGCAGGCAGCAGTGCCGCTTGATAGGGCCCGTTGCTCGCGGCATACCGAGCCAGTTGTTCCAACGTACCGCCCAGCTCGCGCTCGGCCTGCACCAGCAGCGCCTGTGGATCGCCCGCCAGCTTGCCGGCTGCGAGCAACTGCTCGGCAGTGAAGATCCTCAGCGCATCGACATCGCCGTGCAGTGGGCCGCTCAGTTCACTGGGCAAGGTGGCGAGCCCCTCACGCAGCCGGGTCAAGCCCTGGGTCGCTTCGGCATGGCGCAGCGCATCGCCGCTGTTCAGGTAATCCTGGACGTTGCGCACGACGTCGTCCTGAAACTGCCGGGACAGTTGCAGGTAGCGCTCCATCAACAGATAGGGTTTTTCCAGCGCCCGTTGCGACCACCACAGCGTTGCCGCCAGGGCGGTGCACACGGCGACCAGCAGCAGGGTGTTCAGATTGGTAAGCAGTTTCAGGCGCATGGGAGGCACTACCAACAGCGAAATGGTCAGTGCGTGAAGGTAGGGGCGGTCTGTTACAGACGCGTGACTTCAACCTGAAAAAGATGGCATATGGCCTGTATTTTCGACCGGCCATTGAATTCGACGCTCAGACACATCCGGATGTCTTTACCGCGACTGCGACATGCCGATGCATCCTTTATAGTGGCGATACTGCCTTGCCTGGAAAACTTTGCCCATGGGAGGCACGTTAGCCGGGTGGCGAGGTCAGAACCCATGAATTCCGCGATAGAAAGGACATAAGTCATGCTGGACTGGAAGAATCGTGCGGGCAACGGCGCAGCACGCGAGCGTGCCGACAGCAGTGGCGGCCCACGCAGCCATGTCAAGAGCCTGCTGCTGAGCAAGGCCGTGCTGGGTGCGCTGGCTGTCTATCTGGTGGTGACCCTGTTGCTGGGCTGGTACTGGAGCGAAGAGCCCGAACTGTTCCCGGTGCAGCAGAATGCCCAGTCGGCCGCACAACGTGACGGCCGTCAGATGGTGGTCGGCTACACCACGGTGGAAACCCTCAAGACAGTGGCATCGACACTGCTGAACAAGCCGGGTGGCTACATTTCCAACGACCGCTTTCCGCCTGGCTTGTGGATGGACAACATGCCCAGCTGGGAATACGGCGTACTGGTCCAGGTCCGCGATCTGAGCCGTGCGCTGCGCAAGGACTTCGCTCGTTCGCAGTCGCAGTCCGCCGAAGACGCCGACCTGGCCCGCGCCGAGCCGCGCTTCAACTTCGACAACAAGAGCTGGGTGCTGCCTTCCAGCGAGTCCGAGTTCCAGGAAGGCATCAACCTGCTTACCCGCTACCAGAATCGGCTGTCCGATCCCAGCCAGACCAACGCATTGTTCTACACCCGTGCCGACAACCTGAACAACTGGCTGGGCGACGTCGGTACGCGCCTGGGCTCGTTGTCTCAGCGTTTGTCTGCCAGTGTCGGTCGCGTCAAGCTGAACACCACGCTCAAGACCGAAAGCGTGATTGCAGGCCAGGCGCCGCAGGTCGACGAGGAAATCGTCGAGACACCGTGGATGCAGATCGACAACGTGTTCTACGAGGCACGCGGTCAGGCCTGGGCGCTGTCGCATCTGCTGCGCGCTATCGAAGTCGACTTTGCCGATGTGTTGGCGAAGAAGAATGCAACCGTCAGCGTGCGCCAGATCATCCGTGAACTGGAAGCGTCCCAGGCACCGGTATGGAGCCCGATGATTCTCAATGGCAGCGGTTTCGGCATGTGGGCGAACCACTCGCTGGTGATGGCCAACTACATCTCGCGGGCTAACGCCGCCGTCATCGACCTGCGCCAACTGCTGTCGCAGGGCTGAAGACATGCCGATCTCGACCCAGGAGGTCGAACATCGTGCAGCGTCCGATGCCGAGTCGATCGCCTGGGTCGACGAGTCCGATCAGCTGCTGGGGACCTTGCCCAGGTCAGAGCTGCGCGAACGTGGGCTGATCGGCCGCGGCACCTACATCCTCCTGTTCAACAGCCAGGGCGAGCTGTGCGTGCACCGGCGCACCTTGAGCAAGGCGATCTACCCTGGCTACTGGGACGTGGCTGCAGGTGGCATGGTGCAGGGCAACGAGACCTACATCGAATCAGCCGCGCGCGAACTCGAGGAAGAACTGGGTGTGCGTGGCGTCCAACTGACTGCACACGAGCATTTTCTGTTCGACCAGCCGGGCAACCGAGTCTGGTGTGCGGTGTTCTCCGCGGTGTGGGACGGCCCACTGGAGCTGCAGCCCGAGGAAGTGCTGGAGGCCCGGTTCGTCCCGGTCCAGCAGGCTCTGGATGAAAGCACCACCGAGCCCTATTGCCCCGATTCCCTGGCTGCATTGCTGCGATTCCTGACCTGCCGGGACAACGCCTGACTCCGCGCACCATCATGTAGGAGCGGCCATCGGCCGTGAATCACACGACGCGGCTCGCCTGATACACCACGCTGTGCTTTTCGCGACCGCTGACCGCTCCTACGTGCATCCCCTGCGCCCTGTAGGAGCGGTCATCGGCCGTGAAACGGGCATCGCGGTATTACCTGTACAGCCTCGCACTTCATGAAATCATTCGATCCTCGGCAATTGCCTCCACCAGGCACTTAGCATGCACCCGGTTTCCCGCTAAACTGCTCGGCCTGATCCACTTCACATGAGGCATGCCGGTGGCCAAGAAAGCCGCATCCTTCGCCGCCCTCGGCGGCCTGGTGTTCTCCACCGACAGCGGTCGGCATTGTCCGGACTGCCGTCAGCCCATCGACGCCTGCACCTGCAAGCAAACGGCCGTGCCCGAGGGCGACGGCATCGCCCGCGTGCGGCGCGAAAGCAAAGGTCGCGGCGGCAAGACCGTGACCACCATCACCGGTGTCCCACTCCCTGCCGATGCGCTCAAGGAACTGGCGACCACCCTCAAGCGCCGTTGCGGCACAGGCGGTGCGTTGAAAGACGGCGTCATCGAAATCCAGGGCGACCATGTCGAGCTGCTGCTCGCCGAGCTGGTCAAGCAGGGCTTCAAGGCCCGCAAGTCCGGTGGTTGAGCCGCACACCTTGTAAACTTGAAGTACTCGCCGGGGTCTACCCCTGCAGGCGCAGCAATCGTCATCTTTACCTTCTACACTGCGCAGGGCCCGACGGCCCGCGACAACCGACTTTTTCATAGGGGACCTCGATGTCCGTACGACGCACACGTAAAGACGATGGCAGCCAGTGGACCGTGGCCGACAGCCGCAGCGTTTATGGCATTCGCCATTGGGGCGCTGGTTATTTCGCCATCAACGAGGCCGGCCGTGTCGAGGTTCGTCCGAACGGCCCGGACAGCTCGCCGATCGATCTTTACGAGCAGGTCGACCAACTGCGCAAGAGCGGCCTGTCGCTGCCGCTGCTGGTGCGCTTCCCCGATATCCTGCAAGACCGCGTACGCCAGCTGACCGGTGCCTTCGATGCCAACATCGCTCGCCTGGACTACCAGAGTCGCTACACCGCGCTGTATCCGATCAAGGTGAACCAGCAGGAAGCGGTGGTGGAAAACATCATCGCCACCGAAGGCGTGTCGATCGGCCTGGAAGCCGGCTCCAAGCCGGAGCTGCTGGCCGTGCTGGCCCTGGCGCCCAAGGGCGGGACCATCGTCTGCAACGGCTACAAGGACCGCGAATTCATCCGCCTGGCCCTGATCGGCCAGAAGCTGGGTCACAACGTCTTCATCGTCATCGAGAAAGAGTCCGAAGTGGCGCTGGTGATCGAAGAGGCGGCCGAGCTCAAGGTCAAGCCGCAGATCGGTCTGCGCGTGCGCCTGTCGTCCCTGGCTTCGAGCAAGTGGGCCGACACCGGCGGTGAGAAATCCAAGTTCGGCCTGTCTGCCGCCCAGTTGCTGTCGGTCGTCGAGCGCTTCCGCGAAGCGGGCGTGGACCAGGGCATCCGCCTGCTGCACTTCCACATGGGCTCGCAGATCGCCAACCTGGCGGACTACCAGCACGGTTTCAAAGAAGCCATTCGCTATTACGGCGAGCTGCGTTCGCTGGGCCTGCCGGTCGATCACATCGATGTGGGCGGCGGCCTGGGTGTGGACTACGACGGCACTCACTCGCGCAATGCCAGCTCGATCAACTATGACATGGACGACTACGCCGGTGTCGTGGTGGGGATGCTCAAGGAGTTCTGCGATGCCCAGGGCATGCCGCATCCGCACATCTTCTCGGAGAGTGGCCGCTCGCTGACTGCGCATCACGCCATGCTGGTGGTGCAGGTCACCGACGTCGAGCGTCACAACGACGAAGTGCCCGAGATCGTCGACAAGCAAAGCCTGCCCGAAACCCTGCAGTGGCTGGTCGATCTGCTGGGTCCGACCGACATCGAGATGGTCACTGAAAACTACTGGCGCGCGACCCACTACATCAGCGACATCGCGGCGCAGTACGCCGACGGCAAGGTCACCCTGGCGCAGAAGGCCCTGGCCGAACAGTGCTACTTCGCTGTGTGCCGCCGCCTGCACAACTCGCTCAAGGCCCGTCAGCGCTCGCATCGCCAGGTGCTGGACGAGCTCAACGACAAGCTCGCCGACAAGTACATCTGCAACTTCTCGGTGTTCCAGAGCCTGCCCGATACCTGGGCCATCGGCCAGGTACTGCCGATCCTGCCGCTGCACCGTCTCGACGAAGAGCCGCTGCGCCGTGCCGTACTGCAGGACCTGACCTGCGATTCCGACGGCAAGATCAAGCAGTACGTCGATGAACAGAGCATCGAAACCAGCCTGCCGGTGCACGCCGTCAACCAGGGCGAGGATTACCTGCTGGGTATCTTCCTGGTCGGCGCGTACCAGGAGATCCTCGGTGACATGCACAACCTGTTCGGTGACACCGACTCGGTGAACATCTATCAGCGCCAGGACGGCAGCGTCTACAGCGCCGGCATCGAAACCCACGACACCATCGAAGACATGCTGCGCTACGTGCATCTGTCTCCCGAAGAGTTGATGACGCATTACCGCGACAAGGTTGCCAGCGCCAAGATCACCGCGCGCGAGCGCACCCAGTACCTGGACGCCTTGCGCCTGGGCTTGACGCGTTCTTCGTACCTGTCGTCGTAACGAGTGGGTCTGGTTGCCCGGCTCCTCGCGCTCGCCGCCTTGCTGGGGCTGCTAAGCGCTTGTTCCGGGCTGCACACTCTGGATGCCGTGACGGCGTCCGGCGGCTACCAGCTCACGCAGGGCGTAGCCTACGGCGCCGATCCGCGGCAGAAGCTGGACGTGTACCGCCCCACTCGACCACTGCCGGATACTCCGGTGGTGGTTTTTTTCTATGGGGGTACCTGGAACAGCGGCGAGCGAGGCGACTATCGTTTCGTCGCCCAGGCGTTGGCCGCCCGTGGGTTGCTGGTGGTGGTCGCCGACTACCGCCTCTATCCACAGGTGCGCTATCCCAGCTTTCTCGAAGACGGCGCCGATGCCGTTGCCTGGACCTATCGAAACATTGCTCGGTACGGTGGCGACGTTCGCCGTCTGTTCGTGATGGGCCACAGCTCCGGCGGCTATAACGCGGCCATGCTTGCCCTGGATCCGCAGTGGCTGCGTAAAGCCGGGGTCCCCGCCAATGCGCTGCGCGGCTGGATCGGCCTGGCCGGCCCCTATGATTTCTTGCCGATCGAGAATCCCGAAGCCAAGCCGGTATTCTTCTTCCCCGATTCACCGCCCCAATCGCAACCCATCAACCAGTCTCTGGCAGGCTCGCCCCCGGCATTGTTGATCGCCGCCACGCACGACAGCACCGTCGACCCCGTGCGCAATAGTGAGGGCCTGGCCCGCCGACTGCGCGCCGCCGGCGTCCCCGTGCAGGAGCGCTATTACCGGCGCCTGAACCACCGCACCCTGATCGCCTCCTTTGCCTGGCCACTGCGCTGGCTGGCACCCGTGCTGGAGGACGTCGAGCGGTTCGTCAAGGCCAAGCCTGGAGCAGCGGAAGTCCGTTTGCGCGAATAAATGAATCTTGCCGGTTCGCCGCAGACGTTATTGTCAGATTTTATTATGGTAGATGCTGAAAGTGCGGGGTGCAGAGGTCATTGAGCCAGAGCTTGGCGCGTTTCAGTGTGAGGGCGGAATTTTACAGTTGCAAGAGCCTTGGAAGCAGCATCCAAGCATTCTGCTATTATCAAAAGTCCATATGGAAAAAGCCCGCTCTATGGCAGGCTTTTTCTGTGAGGTCAAAGGCTCACTGGTATTTATCTTCGATCTTGCGCTTTTCTAGTGTGTAGGCTTTCAGATCGATCTCATTGGTGGTGAGCTTGGAGTCAAGCTCGTTCATGTCATGTTTTCTCAAGCTGGCGACATGCTCTCTGCTAGCGTGATAGTTCAAAGTTTCGGCAGCGTCGTAGCCGCTGACCGGGTCCCATAGAATGGACGCTGGCCACAGAAGCAGGTTGACGACGCCCCAGCCATAGGCGCGGCCATAAAACGACCCACCGCCAGGCAATAGCCCAAGGCCGGCACCGAGGACGGGTTGTTTGACTTCCACGGCGAGGTTTTTGGCGCGGAGCATGGCAAGTTCGGATTGCTGGGCGGAGTTGAGTCCGCTCGCGCAGCCAGTGGTTAATACGATAAGCGTGGTGGCAAACAAACTACGAAGTGTAGGCATCCCTATTCCTTATTTACGGATTTCCAATCGATAGTGAAGTGGAAGGCGGGGTAGTCTATAGGCAGGATATGAATATGTATCGCTTGTCAGCGTGATTTTAACTAATGGTTACAGTTGGTTGGAGGCGGAGTTGTGAAAGTGCAGAGAAGGCCTTGTTACCTCTAGTAATGATCTCGCGAAGTTTTGCTGTATTCTATGCAGATTGGATGTTGACTCTTCCTGTTATAAGAAAGTGCCGGCATTGACCAACAACGTTTAGCTGATTGATTGTCAGTTTATCGTATTGAAATTCTTGCCATAGGGATATATGGGTGCTGTTCGAGGTATAGAAGCTGTGAACGGAGTGTGGAACATCGTTCATACCCATCCGCTACGATACCCATTCATCCCTGCGCTGCAACCGCCACGCAATCCACCCCAGCGTCGCCGCACGCAGCGCCATGAACAGCAGGAAACTGATCCACAGGCCATGATTCCCGAACCCGGTGCTCCACCAGCCGATCGGCAACATCACCGCTACGCTGACCAGCATGGCATTGCGCATCTCCCGGGCGCGGGTGGCGCCGATGAACAGGCCGTCCAGCAGGTAGCTGCCTACCGCAATCAGCGGCAGCACCGCCAGGTATGGCAGGAACGGGTAGGCCGCCTCGCGGACACTGGCAATATCGGTCTGCAGGTTGATGAACACATGCCCGCCCAGCAGAAACAGTACGGCAAACCCGCCGCTGGCAATCAGCGACCACCCCAGGGACACCACCATCGAGCGGCGCAGCGTCTGCCGATCGCGCGCACCGATGGCGTGGCCGCACAGGGCTTCGACCGCGTGGGCCAGGCCGTCCAGCGCATAGGCAGTTATCAACAGGCCATTGAGCAACAGCGCATTGGCGGCCACAGTAGCATCGCCGAAGCGGGCGCCCTGGATGGTGATCAGCAGAAAGACCCCGGACAGCGCCAGACTGCGCAGGAAAATATCGCGGTTGACCCCCAGCAGCGGGCGCCAGTTGCGCCATGACCTCAGCGCCGCCCAGGCCATGGCTCCCGGATACGCTCGCAGGGAGGGCCGGGTAAGTGCCAGGCCGAGCAGGGCGCCGACCCATTCGGCTATCACCGAGGCGCGCGCCGAGCCGATCACGCCCCAGTCCAGGCCGAGCACGAACCACAGGTTAAGGGCGATGTTGACCAGGTTGGTGGTCAGCAGCAGTTGCAACGGCGCGCGGGCATTCTGGGTACCAAGGAACCAGCCGATCAAGGCGTAGCTGGCCAGCGCGGCAGGCAGCCCCAGCAGACGTGTCTGGAAGAAATCGTGGGTGGCTTGTTCCAGTGCCGCAGACGGTGCCATGAAGCTCAGGGCCAGATGGCTGAAGGGCAGCGCCAGCACGCATAGCAGCAAGGAGAACAGCAGGCCGAGGGCCAGACCCTGCACCAGAATCTGGCGCAGTGCACGACCATCATGGCGTCCGGCAGCCTGTGCGGCGAACCCCGTGGTGCCCATGCGCAGAAAACTCATCAGCGACACCATGAAGGTGAACAGGCTGCCCCCCACGGCCACTGCGCCCAACTGGTGGGCATGGGGCAGATGGCCGATCACCGCGCTGTCCACCAGCGTCACCAGGGGCACCGACAGGTTGGACAGGATCATCGGCGCAGCCAGGGCCCAGACCCTCTTGTGAGTAGGGCGATGGCGCCAATCGGTCAGTAGGATGGCCATGTAAGCTCCGAAGTCGGGGCCGCGATTGTAGCCCACCCCACTGTAGGAGCGGTCCGTGGCCGCGAAGGAATCCGCGCGGTATACCCTACACACTTCACTACACTTGTCTCAGCCGGTAACCCCGGCCACGAAACCATCAATATTGATATATATTCCCAGCCTTGCTTTTCACTGCCTTGGGTACCTCGAATTGAACAAAGGACTGTTTCTGGCCTGCGCCCTGGCCCTGCTTGGCGGGTGCGATTCATCGACATCGGAGAAACCTGTCGAGCCCCCGCCACCTGCTGCCGTGAATGCGGTGCCCAAGCCTGTGGCGAGCGTCGATCTGCCGGCCCTGGCGCAACGCTACAAGGGCCGTGAACTCGCCGTAGCCGACGCCTCCGAAGTCCAGCTGGACGGTGCCAGCACCCTTTCAGTGACCTTCACCGCACCGCTGGATCCCAAGCAGAACTTCGCCGACAAGGTTCACTTGGTCGACAGCACCCGCGGCAAGCTGGACGGCGCCTGGGAACTGTCCGACAACCTCATGGAGTTGCGCTTTCGCCACCTGGAGCCCAAGCGCAAGCTGGTGCTCACGGTCGATGCCGGGCTGCTCTCCGTGAACCAGAACACCCTGGCTGCGCCACACACCGTTCGTCTTGAAACCCGAGACCTGCAACCCACCGTGGGCTTCGCCAGCCGCGGCTCGCTGTTGCCCACCCGGCTGGCCGAAGGCTTGCCGGTCATCGCCCTGAATGTCGACAAGGTCGACGTCGAGTTCTTCCGCGTACGACCCGAGCAACTGCCGGCCTTTCTCAGCCGCTGGGGCCGCAACAGCAGCCTGCAAAGCTACGAATCGCGCGAGCTGTTGCCCATGGCCGAACTGGTCTACGGCGGTCGCTTCGATCTCGATCCCGCACGCAATACCCGCGAGACCCTGCTGTTGCCCCTCGGCGGCATCAAGCCATTGCAGCAACCAGGCGTCTATCTGGCGGTGATGCGTGCCTCCGGCAGCTACGACTATGCGCAGCCGGCGACGCTGTTCACCCTCAGCGATATCGGCCTGTCCGTGCATCGCTATGCCGACCGCATGGATGTATTCACCCAGGCCTTGGAGGGCGGCAAGGCCTTGGGCGACGTCAGCCTGCAGCTGCTCGACGCCCAGGGCCGGGTCATCGGCGAAGGCAAGACCGACGCCTCCGGCCATGCCGAACTCGCCTCGCCGGTGAAAGCCGAAGTATTGCTGGCGCATCAGGGCGACCAGACCAGCCTGCTGCGCCTGAACACTGCGGCACTGGATCTGGCCGAGTTCGACATCGCCGGAGCCAAGGCACACCCGTTGCAGTTTTTCGTCTTCGGTCCGCGAGACCTCTACCGTCCCGGTGAAACCGTGCTGCTCAATGCCCTGTTGCGCGACAACGACGGGCACCCGGTCAAACCGCAACCGGTAAGCGTCGAGGTGCGCCGCCCGGACGACCAGCTCAGTCGCAAATTCGTCTGGCAGCCAGACGCCTCCGGCCTGTATCAGTACCAGTTGCCACTGGCTGGCGAAGCGCCGACCGGGCGCTGGCAACTGCTGCTCGACCTGGGCGACGGCAAGCCTCAGGTTCACGAATTTCAGGTGGAAGATTTTCTCCCCGAGCGCATGGCGCTGGACCTCAAGGGCGCGGACACGCCCATCGCGCCCGCCGATGCGCTGGCTGTCGACGTGACCGGCCGCTATCTGTACGGCGCGCCGGCTGCGGGCAATCGTTTGAGCGGTCAGGTTTACGTGCGTCCGCTGCGCGAAGCGGTGTCGACGCTGCCCGGGTTCCAGTTCGGTTCGCTGACCGAAGGCGAGCTCAGTCAGGACCTGGAGCTGGACGAGACCACCCTCGACGCGCAAGGCAGGGCGACTCTGGCCATCGATAGCCGCTGGAGCGAAACCAGGTCCCCGCTGCAGGTCGTGCTGCAAGCCAGCCTGCAGGAATCCGGTGGCCGGCCCATCACCCGTCGCCTGGTGCAACCGGTATGGCCTGCGGACCGCCTGCCCGGTGTGCGAGGAACGTTCGAAGGCAAGAACGTGGACGGCGATGGACCGGCCGAGTTCGAATTGCTCGTCGCCGACGCCCAGGGTCGCAAGCTGGCTGCCGATGCCCTCAAGGTACGCCTGGTGCGCGAGCGTCGCGATTACTACTGGAACTACTCCGAAAGCGACGGCTGGAGCTACAACTACAACGAAAAATACCTGAACCTGAGCGAGGAAACCGTTGCAGTTGCCGAGGGTGGCACCGCCAAGGTCAGCTTTCCCGTTGAGTGGGGGCCGTACCGGGTCGAGGTCGAAGATCCGCAAACCGGGCTGGTCAGCAGCCTGCGTTTCTGGGCCGGCTACAGCTGGCAGGACAACACCGAAGGCGGCGCGGTACGCCCCGATCAGGTCAAGCTCGCCCTGGACAAACCCCACTACGCAGATGGCGATACGGCCAGGGTGACAGTGACGCCGCCTGCAGCCGGTACCGGCTATCTGCTGGTGGAGTCCGCCGAGGGCCCCTTGTGGTGGCAGGAGATCGACGTACCCGCCGAAGGCAAGGCCTTCGACATCAAGGTCGATCCGAAATGGGCCCGCCATGACCTCTACATCAGCGCGCTGGTGGTCCGCCCCGGCGAACGCAAGGCCAACGTCACCCCCAAGCGTGCGGTCGGCCTGCTGCACCTGCCGCTCGATCGCGCCCCACGCAAGCTGGCGGTGACTCTCGACGCGCCTGCGAGCATGCGCCCGCAGCAGCCCCTCACGGTCAAGGTGACGGCCCGCAACAGCGACGGCAGCATCCCACGCCAGGCCCATGTGCTATTGGCGGCGGTGGACGTCGGTATCCTCAATATCACCCAGTACGCCACCCCCGATCCTTTCGCTGCGCTGTTCGGCCGCAAGGGCTATGGCGTCGACCAACTGGATATCTATGGGCAGTTGATCGAAGCGGGGCAGGGCCGGCTGGCCAGCCTGGCGTTCGGTGGCGACGCGGCCGATCTGGCCATGGGCGGCAAGCGCCCGCAGACCAGCGTCACCATCGTTGCGTTGCAAAGCGCTCCGGTGACGTTGAACGAGCAAGGCGAGGGGCAGCTGACCCTCGATATCCCGGACTTCAACGGCGAACTGCGCGTGATGGCCCAGGCCTGGACCGATGATCGCTTCGGCATGGCCGAGGCGCGCACGGTGGTCGCCGCGCCGCTGGTTGCAGAACTGTCCGCGCCGCGCTTCCTGGCCGGTGGCGACCAGGCCCGCATTGCGCTCGACATCACCAACCTCACCGAACGAGCGCAAACCCTGACCGTGCAGGTGAGCGCAGACGGCCCGTTGACCCTGCTGGACGCCCCCCGGCAACCGCTGCAACTGGCCAAGGGGCAACGCCAGACCCTGCACGTGCAGGTACAGGCTACGGGCGGGTTGGGCCAAGGGCACATCAAGGTACGGATCGACGGGCTGAACCTGCCCGGCGAAACCTTGCCAGCCATTACCCGGGATTGGACCCTGGGCGTGCGCCCCGCTTACCCGGCGCTGGTCAGGCATCTGCGCAGCGTGCTCAAGGATCAGCCCTGGACGCTTCCCGCCGGTGCCCTGTCGCCCTTCGAGCCCGCCGGGCGCGAGGCCCTGCTCAGCCTGTCGAACCGGCCGCCGCTGAACATCGGCGAGCAGATCAAGGCGCTCAAGGCGTACCCCTACGGCTGCCTCGAGCAGACCGTCAGTGGCCTGTATCCGTCGCTGTATTCCGATGCCGCCAGCCTGAAAAAGCTGGGTGTGGAAAGCGACACCGACGCCGAGCGCACGCGCAAGATGGACATCGGTATCGAGCGGCTGCTGGGCATGCAGCGCTACAACGGCAGCTTCGGCCTGTGGGGTGCGGATGGCGAGGAAGAGTACTGGCTGACTGCCTACGTGACCGATTTCCTCCTGCGTGCCCGTGATCAGGGCTACGCCGTACCGCCCGAGCCCGTGAAGAAAGCCAGCGAGCGACTGTTGCGCTATCTGCAGGAGCGCGATTTGATCGAGGCTGACTACAGCGACAATCTCGACCACACCCGCTTTGCGGTCCAGGCCTATGCCGGCCTGGTGCTGGCGCGTAGCCAACAGGCACCGCTAGGCGCACTGCGCAGCCTGTTCGAACGGCGCAGCGATGCGCGCTCGGGCCTGCCACTGGTGCAATTGGCGATCGCCCTGCAGAAAATGGGTGATCAGCCCCGTGCCGATCAGGTACTGCAAGCCGGTCTGGCGGCAGCACGCAACGACAGCGACTGGCTCGGCGACTATGGCAGCCCGCTACGTGACCAGGCGTTGATCCTGGCCTTGCTGCAGGAGAACGATCTGAGCAAAGCCACACTCGAAGAGCGCCTGTTCACCCTCTCGGATATGCTCGCCAGCAGCAGTTGGCTATCGACCCAGGAGCGCAATGCCTTGTATCTGGCCGGTCGCAATGCGCTGGCCTTGCCCGAGCAGGCCTGGACTGCCCAGGTACAAAGCGCCGACGTCAGTCACCTGTTGAGTGACGCCCAGCCGGCGCTGAAACTGGCGGACGGCGCGCTGTCCGAGTCGCTCACCGTTACCAGCCAGGCACAACAGCCGCTGTATCAGCAGGTGACGCTGTCGGGCTATCCGGTACGGCCGCCGGCGCCGCAGCAAGACAATCTGTCGATCCGTCGCCAATACCTGGGCCTGGACGGCGAGCCGCTCAAGCTCGATACCCTCAAGAGTGGCGAGCTGGTGCTGGTGCATCTGGTGGTGGGCGCCAAGCAGCGCGTGCCCGATGCCCTGGTCGTCGACCTGCTGCCCGCTGGCCTGGAAATCGAAAACCAGAACCTGGCGCAAAGTGCCGCCAGCCTGGATAACGCCAGCAGCAGCGTCCGGCAGTGGCGTGAGTCGATGCAAAACGCCAATCTGCAGCATCAGGAGTTTCGCGATGACCGCTACGTGGCCGCACTCAAGCTCGATGGTTATGGCAGCACCCACCTGCTGTATCTGGCGCGTGCGGTAACGCCGGGTATCTACAAGGTACCGCCACCGCAGGTGGAATCGATGTACCGGCCCAACTGGCAGGCTGTCGGTGCTACGCCAGCGGACCTGACGGTACGCCCGAGGTGAGGCCGGGCAGGGGCAGCGAACGGCTGCCCTTGCCATTCGACCCATGGCTCACTGAATGATCCAGCTCAGCAACCACAGGCCCAGTACGGCCCAGATGACACCCATGATGATCGATGCACGCATGAAAGCCCGGACGGCGGAGTACAGGAACAGCAAGCCGACGATCAACGCGGCGATGGTAACGACATTGGTGTCCATGCCCAGGGTCCTCGACAGGCCGTCGACGAAATTTCCGCCCGCGTTGCCGAGCAGGCTGAACAGCCAGCTCAGGCTGTCTACCACCCAGCGAATGATTGCGCCCAGGGCCTGCCCCAGCCACTCGAAAAAGCCTTCTACATGCATAGTTGCGTCCTGATTCGGTTAGTGGCATTCATGCCATTGTGCCCCCTTTGGCCATGCGCCAGCGAACCAAGTTCCCGACAGCGCCAGCAAGGTTGGCGCACTTGAGCCGCAGCTTTGCAGTTTTTCCGAAAACGCGTCGAGGCAGATTCATGCGCCGTGCGCTGTTGGCGATTTGTGTGCCGGTCGTTCTTCTGTGGCTGGCCGATCGCCTCTGGCCACTACCGTTGCCCCGGGATGATCTGGCGCGCGTGGTACTTGCCGAGGACGGCACACCGCTGTGGCGTTTCGCCGATGCCGAAGGGGTATGGCGATATCCGGTCAGCGTGGACCAGGTTTCGCCCTATTATCTCGAAGCTTTGCTGACCTACGAGGACCGCTGGTTCTACCAGCATCCAGGGGTCAACCCGCTGGCACTGGCTCGTGCTGCCTGGCTCAACCTCAGCGGCGGTCGGGTGTTGTCGGGCGGCAGTACGTTGTCGATGCAGGTGGCGCGCTTGCTCGATCCGCATTCACGGACCTTCTCCGGCAAACTGCATCAGTTATGGCGAACCGCGCAGCTGGAGTGGCACCTGAGCAAGACGCAGATTCTCACGCTGTACCTGAACCGCGCGCCATTCGGCGGCACCTTGCAGGGTGTGGCGGCGGCCAGTTGGGCGTATCTGGGCAAGTCGCCTGCGCAGCTCACCCGGAGCGAAGCCGCCTTGCTGGCGGTGTTGCCCCAAGCGCCCAGCCGCCTGCGTCCCGACCGCCATCCGCAGCAGGCGCAAGCCGCTCGCAACAAAGTGCTGAAGCGCATGGCCGAGCACGGCGTGTGGCCCATTGCACAGTTACGCGAAGCACAACAGGAGCCTTTGTTGCTGGCCCCGCGCCAGGAGCCGGCGTTGGCGCCATTGCTGGCCAGGCGCCTGAACCGCAACGACAGCCCGCCGCTCATCCACACCTTGATCGACGCCAGCCTGCAACGGCGCCTGGAAGACCTGCTGCTGGGCTGGCGTGCGCGGCTGCCCGAGCGAACCTCGGCGGCCATCCTGGTGGTGGATGCGCAGACCATGGCCGTGCGTGCCTACCTGGGCTCGGTGGACTTGGCCGATGACCGGCGCTTCGGTCACGTCGACATGGTCAGTGCTGTCAGGTCGCCAGGCTCCACGCTCAAGCCGTTTCTTTACGGCATGGCCATGGATGCCGGCCTGATTCACTCCGAGTCTCTGTTGCAGGATGTCCCGCGCCGCTACGGTGATTACCGCCCCGGCAATTTTTCCGCAGGGTTCAGCGGTCCGGTCGCGGCCAGTTCGGCGCTGGCCCTGTCGCTCAATCTGCCAGCGGTGCAGGTGCTCGAGGCGCTGGGTCCCAAGCGCTTTGCCGCGCAGTTGCGCAACGGCGGCCTGCACCTGAGCTGGCCCGTGGCCGCCGAGCCCAACCTGGCGATGATCCTGGGCGGGATGGGCAGTCGGCTCGACGATCTGGTCGCCGCCTACAGTGCTTTCGCCCGCAGCGGCAACAGTGCCTCACTGCGTTGGCAACCGCAGGATGTACTGCGCGAGCGGCCGATGATGTCGGCGGGCGCGGCGTGGATCGTGCGGCGCATCCTCAGCGGGCAGGCACGCCCGGATCAAGACCTGCACGCCGAACTCGTCCAGCGTCCGGCGCTGGCCTGGAAGACCGGTACCAGTTACGGTTTTCGTGACGCCTGGTCGATCGGCATCGGGCCGCGTTATCTGATCGGAATATGGATCGGTCGCCCGGATGGCACCCCGGTACCCGGCCAGTTCGGCCTGGCTTCGGCCGCGCCGTTGATGCTGCAGGTACACGACGTCCTGAGCAACCGCGATGCGCAGCGGGCCATCTCGACGCCTGTCCAGCGCGTACCGTCCAGCGTCGGCGCGGCTGCGATATGCTGGCCGCTGGGTCAAGCACTGGATCGCCGTGACCCCAACTGTCGGCGCCAGCGCTTTGCCTGGACACTGGACAAGACCATCCCGCCCACTTTGCAGGCGCTGGACCAACCGCTGGGTACCGGGCTGCAGGAACAGGTCTGGCTCTCGCCTGCAGGGCTGCGCACCAGTGCCTCCTGCCCCGGCGCCCAGGCACGCTCCATCGCCCTGTGGCCGGCCGCACTCGAACCCTGGCTGGCCAAGGCCGAACATCGCCAGATGCGGGTGCCGGACTCGGATCCACAATGCCCCGCGCCACCGTTGCCGGCCATGGCTCCCTTGTCGATCGTCGGCGTGCGCAGCGGTGATCGGCTGCGCCACCCGGCTGCCGACGCCGGCCCATTGCGGATACACCTCGAAACACTCGGCGGGCAGGGGCAGCGTTGGTGGTTCATCAATGGCATGCCCCAGCAAAGCAGTGCGCAGGGCATTGGCCTGAACGCGGTGTTCGAGCGCGCGGGGCGTTATCAGGTCACGGTGCTGGACGAGGCGGGGCAGACTGCCAAGGCCGAGCTGACTGTGGTGGACTGAGCCTGTCGGATGCCAACCCGGCTTATCAGCTCAGCCAGAACAATGTCTGCACGAACCCTGCCAGCAGAAACGGGGTGAGCGGCAGCACGGCTGCCGACTCGGGGTTCAGGTACTCCACCTTGCGCCTATAGCGAATGCTCAAGCGGTACCAGATCATCGGTGACACGAAGACCCACAGCACCAGGGCCACGATACCGCCGATCAGCGTGCCGACCAGGTGACTGCTGTCCGAAGCCAGCGCCAATGCCCAGAGCAGCTTGACCTCGCCACAGCTCAGGCGGCCATTGAGGTAGCCAGGCAAGGTCAACGCCATGCTCAATACCAGCGCTGCGGCCGCCTCGACCATGCTCGAGCCGATCCAGGTATGCCCGGTAGCGAACAGGCACACCAGCGCAAGCACCCCTGCGCCGACGGTCAGTTTGTCGGCTATGCGCCGGTGCCGGATGTCCTGCTCGGCGCACAGGGTAAACCACAGGAGAAGAACGAGACTTGGCATGGCAGCACCCACTTGAATACGGCAGTGGCTCACTTCTGAAACAGACCTTCTGTTTCAGATTAGACGCCTGACGCTGACGATGGGGTTGCTGCGACACTTTTTTTGCTGCTGCTGCTGCTGGCGGCAGGCTCAGCGAGGCGGGTAGGTGGACAGGATGTCGTTCACCGCCTTCTGGATGACAGTGCTGCGCTCGCTCGGCGAAACGGCATTGTCGTTGACCAGTTGCTCGGTACTGCCGCGCCACACCAGCTTGCCGTCCCGTGCATCGAGCATGTCCAGCTGCAGGGTCGCCACCTTGTAATCGACGCTGCGCGTTTCGTTCATGGCGGGCGAGGCCCAATACGGACCCCAGTAGCCCCCACCCCAGCCACCGCCATAATTGGTCGTGACCTGCTGCTGACGGTTGTCGACGATCAAGTAGGCTTGCAACGTGACGTCGGCACGGCCACCGGCAGCCGCTGGGCGCAGTCCGCGCTGGTCGAGCTGACTGCTCACGGCCTGGCGGATGCGCTGCTCGGTGAGGTCGCTGCGCACCCGTGGATCGTCCGGCCGATATTGCACCGCCGGCTCTTTCCAGGCCCAGCTGCGGTAGGCCGCGAAGTCACGGCTGGCATCGAAATCATGATTGACTCGAGGGGTTTGACAGGCGCTCAGCAACAGCGCCAGCGGTAGAACGGCAAGGCGACGCAACATGGTGAAATCTCCTGTGGGTCAGGACGGAGGATAAGCCGTCAGCGCTTTTTGCACAGCGTTGCGTAACGCCTCGTTACGATCGCTCAGGCTGCCCTGGCTGCTGGTTTCAGCACTTGCGCTCCAGACGGGCTGGCCGCTCTTGCCGTCGAACAGGTCGATGCGCACCACCATCACCTGGATCTGGTAGGTGCGTACCACCGGATAGCTGCCATAGCCGCCATAGCGGTCGTAGCGATCATAGCCGCCGTAACCGCGTCCGTAGCCAGCACCGTAGCCGACATCGTCGCGGGTTTGTTGCAGGCGGGTTTCCATGCGCAGGCTGGTGCCGACCCGCAAGTCGGCGTTGTCGCCACTGCGCTGGGGGCGCAAGCCGCGCTGGTCGAGGGCATTGCTGACCGCTTCGGCGATCTGCGCAGAGTCCGCCCAACTGGTCCCGGCCGGTAGCTGCCCGTTGGCCCAGGCCCAATTGCGATACCGGGCATAGTCGCGCGGAGGCGCGGGGTAAGCACTGGCATCGAACGTCTGCGCCGCCTGCGCGGGGGCAGGTGGCAGGGGCCTGGAGCTGGCGACATAGGGATTGGGGCTCTGGCAGGCCGCCAGGGCCAGGCAAACAGCGCAAAGTGACAGGCGACGCATGGCAGTCTCCGAAATACCGATCAAGCGGGGCGGCAGATCCAGTGCAGGTAACGGCCCAGGCCGGCAAACGCCGGATGCCGCCGATGGGCAAGCTCCATTTCCACCAGTTGTTCCAGGTCGGCGCGCTTCTGGAAGTCGATGGGCATGTAGTCGTGAAACACGCGCACACCACTCATGGATTCGACATGCCACGCGCCTCCAAGTTGCGCAGCCAGTTCGCGCGGGTCCAGCGGCTGCTGGGGCGTCAGGCTCTGCTTCTCGCCCGCCAGCTCGTTGCTGTGCAGCTTGCGGAAGTGGCCTTTGAGCAGGTTGCGGTAGACTAGCGCGTCGCGGTTGTAGAACGCCAGCGACAGCCAGCCATGGGCGGCGGTCAGCGAATGCAGCACCGGCAGAATGGCATGCGGTTCGGCCAGCCACTCCAGCACCGCATGACAGATCACCAGGTCGAAGGCAGGCAGCCCCAGTTCGGGCAACTGCTGCCAGGACGCCTGGATGAAGGTGGCGTCCTGGCCTGCGGCGGCGAAACGCTCGCGGGCGCCATCGAGCATCGGTTCGGCCGGTTCGCTTAGGGTGACCTGGTGACCTTGCTCGGCCAGCCACAACGCCATGTGTCCCAGGCCACCGCCGACATCCAGCACCCGCAGAGGACGCTGCGGCAAGGCCTCGCGCAGGTCGGCCTGAAGTACGGCGAGTCGGATCGCACCCTTGGCACCGCCATAGATCTTTTCGGCGAAGCGAGTCGCCAGTCGATCGAAATGGCGATCGTTCATCGTGCGAACCGCCGCTCGCTGTCGGCCAGCTTGGCGCGTACCACCTGGTCCATGTCCAGGCCCAGTTCGCTGCACAGCAGCAACAGGTACAGCACCACGTCACCGACTTCCTGGCCGGCATGTTCGAGCTGCTCGGCCGATAATTGTCGTGACTGGTCTTCGGTCAGCCACTGGAAGATTTCCAGCAGCTCGGACATTTCCACGCTGGCCGCCATGGCGAGGTTCTTCGGGCTGTGAAAGCGCCGCCAATCGTTGTTTTCGCGTATCTGGTGGAGGCGTTGGGTAAGTGCGTCTAGGTTCATTGCAAAGCTCCTGAAGGCGCATAGCTTCAAGCCGAACTTTGCCGAACGCAATAGCTACAGAACCAGAGGTCCCCAGGTGCCGCTCATGTGCAACAGCTCGTCGCGCCCATGCAATGCCAACTGCCCGCCGAGCCCTGCAGCGCTGGCGCGCAAGATCAACTCGCTGGGCAGGCGTACCGGTTTGTGGAATTCCACCGCCAGTTGGTAATTGCTCAACGGCAGGCGTTCGCGCAGGGCTGCCACACTTTGCGCCAGGCTCCACATGCCATGGGCAATGGCAGTGGGAAAGCCGAACAGACGCGCGCTCAGGGCGCTCAGATGGATCGGGTTGTAATCGCCGGAGACGCGTGCGTAACGGCGTCCGGTGTCCGCCGCCGCATACCAGCGATGCACCTCCATCAGAGCCTGGTCCTGATGCTGGGCAGGAGTGTGCACCGGCTCTTGCAGGCCTTCGATTCTGGCATGGCGACACAGAAAAGTGCTGTGTTCCTGCCACAGCGGCCCCAAGGGGTCATCGACTTGGGTCACCAGGTCGAACGTCACGCCTTTTTCATGGCGCTGCAGGTTCTGCGCATGCACGCTGACCCGTACACCGGCCACCCCGCCCAAGGGCCGCAACACCTGAATGCGGTTGCGTAGATGCACCAGGCCCAGCAGGGGAAACGGAAAGCTTTTATCGGTCATCAAGCGCATCTGCAAGGCAAACGCCAGCACATGCGGGTAAGTGGCCGGCAGCATGCCGCCTTCGCCGAACCCGCACAGTTCGCGGTAGGCCGCCAGGTGTCGCGGGTCTGCCGACAGACTGCAACGCAGGCCCAGCTCAGGCAGACGCTCGCCAGTGATCTTGCGGTTGAGCGCTGCTTTCAGATAGGCGCTGGGCAAGTCGGGATTGCGTGCCAAAGTCTGCCAGTGGATTGCCATGTCAGGCCCCCAGAATGCTTTGGCCGCACACGCGCAGCACTTGGCCATTGACCGCACCACTGCCGGGCTGCGCCAGCCAGGCAACGGCCTCGGCAACGTCCTGCGGTTGGCCACCCTGGCCCAGTGAGCTCATGCGCCTCCCGGCTTCGCGCAGGGCAAAGGGCATCTGCGCCGTCATGCCGGTTTCGATGAAGCCAGGGGCCACGGCGTTGATGGTCGCACCGCGCGTGGCCAGCCTGGCGGCGAACGCTTCCGCCAGGCCGATCAGTCCGGCCTTGCTCGCGGCATAGTTGCTCTGCCCACGGTTGCCGGCAATCCCTGACGTCGAGGAAAGCAGTACCACGCGCCCGTCATCGCGCAGCGTGCCGCTGTCGAACAGCGCCTGGGTCAGCCGTTGCGGAGCGAGCAGGTTGACCGCGAGCACCGAGTCCCAATAGTCGGGTGTCATGTTGACCAGGGTCTTGTCGCGGGTAATGCCGGCGTTGTGCACCACGATGTCGATTCCCTCCGGCAGCGCGGCGATCAGCTGGCTTGCAGCGTCGTCGGCGCAGATGTCCAGGTCTATCGTGCGACCGCCCAGCCGTGCCGCCAGCGCTTGAAGGTCATGGCGTGCCTGGGGCACATCGAGCAGGATCACTTCGGCGCCGTCGCGCGCCAGGGTTTCCGCGATCGACGCACCGATGCCGCGTGCGGCGCCGGTGACCAGCGCCTTGCGGCCTGCCAACGGGCGGGTCCAGTCAGTGACCTGGCGGGCGCTGGCCTGCAGCGACAGCGCCTGGCCCGACACGAACGCACTCTTGGGCGAAAGGAAGAAGCGCAATGCACC
Organism: Pseudomonas sp. CFBP 13602; assembly: GCF_014842725.1. NCBI lineage: Bacteria > Pseudomonadati > Pseudomonadota > Gammaproteobacteria > Pseudomonadales > Pseudomonadaceae > Pseudomonas > Pseudomonas sp. CFBP 13602. Next base: position 495,706 of record NZ_JACYVT010000004.1, read on the forward strand.
TTCCAGCTGTTCGTCGGCGTCAGGCGCGACGTACAGCAGCTGCAAGGTGCCACCGTTGCGCAACTCCTTGGCCAGCGACCGGCTAAAACCTTCCACGGCGCGCTGGGCGATGTGTGCTTCAGGGTCTTCGAGGTCGCGGGGGTTGCGTCCCAGAATGACCATGTGCGCGTTGTGGTCCAGGCTCTTGATCACCGGCTGGAAGAATTCGCGCAAGCGTGCCAGTTGGGTACCATTGACGATCTCGCTGGCGTCGAACACCACAGCCTTGAGCTTGGGCCCAAGGCCAGCGGTCCAGCTCGGCAGGTCGGCGGCGCCGTACGCGGTGTCGGTCAAGCGCGAAGCGAAGCTGGCCACCTTGTCGGCGAGTCCGCCGCCGCCCAGCAACAGAGCACCTTCCACCGGTCGCAACCGTCCGGCTTGCCAGCGCTCCAGGCGTGCCGGTGAAGGCAGGCCGATGGCCCCTACCAGGCGACGACCAAGGTCGGAGTTGGCGAAGTCGATATATCGATCGGACATGGAACGTGCTCCGGTTCAAAGGGTTCAAAGTGTGGACCACGGCAAGGCGCGCGTCGTTCGCCCGGGCCCCGTGCCATGCATCATGCTCGACCCGGAATCTCGCTTCCGCCTTTCAATCCAGGAGGTTCGACATGAACCTAGACACGCATACGGTGCGCCGGGTTGCCATCGTTGGCAGCAATCGTATCCCGTTCGCTCGCGCCAACGGGCCCTACGCCCGAGTCGGCAATCAGGCCATGCTCACGGCCGCACTCGAAGGCCTGATCGAACGTTATGGTCTGCACGGCCTGCGCCTGGGTGAGGTCGCGGCCGGTGCGGTGCTCAAGCATTCCCGCGATTTCAACCTGACCCGTGAAAGCGTACTGGGCTCGCGGCTGTCGGCACAAACGCCCGCCTACGATGTTCAGCAAGCGTGTGGCACAGGTCTGGAAAGCGCGCTGCTGGTGGCCAACAAGATTGCTTTGGGCCAGATCGAATGCGGCATTGCCGGCGGTGTCGACAGTGCATCCGATGCGCCCATCGCGGTCGATGAAGGCCTGCGTCAGATCCTGTTGCAAACGCATCGGGCCAAATCGCTCGGCGAACGGGCCAAGGCATTGCTGCAACTGCGGCCGCAGCATTTGCGGCCCGAACTGCCGCGCAATGGCGAGCCGCGCACCGGTCTGTCGATGGGGCAGCATTGCGAGCTGATGGCGCAGCACTGGAACATCCCGCGTCACGAACAGGATGAGCTGGCGCTGCGCAGTCACCAGAACCTGGCCGCCGCCTATGCGCAAGGTTGGCAGGATGATCTCACCACGCCATTCGGCGGGCTGGTCCGCGACCATAATCTGCGTCCCGACCTGACCCTGGAAAAACTTTCGGCGCTCAAGCCCGTGTTCGAGAAAAACCGGCAGGGCACGCTCACGGCAGGCAATTCCACACCCTTGACCGACGGCGCGTCGGTGGTGCTGTTGGCCAGCGAAGCCTGGGCCAGGGAGCGCGGGCTGCCGGTGCTGGCGTACTGGCGCGATGGGGAAACCGCTGCAGTGGACTTCGTGGGGGGGCAGGAAGGGCTGCTGATGGCGCCGGTCTACGCGGTTCCGCGGCTGTTGGCGCGCAACGGCTTGAGCCTCCAGGATTTCGATTACTACGAAATACATGAGGCCTTCGCCGCACAAGTGCTCTGCACCCTCAAGGCCTGGGAGGATGCAGACTACTGCCGCACGCGCTTGGGCCTGGATGCGCCGCTGGGTTCGATTGACCGCAGCCGCCTCAACGTCAAGGGCAGTTCACTGGCGGCAGGGCACCCGTTCGCGGCCACCGGTGGGCGCATCCTCGGCAACCTGAGCAAGCTTCTGGACAACGCAGGCAGCGGTCGAGGCCTGATTTCGATTTGCGCAGCCGGTGGCCAGGGCGTCACGGCAATCATCGAGCGCTGACGGTTGCGCCCACGGGCACGCTGGTCGCTTCCACACGCAGTTGGTTGGCATAGTTTTCCGCCATGATCGAACACACGATCAGCTGCAGCGGGTGATAGATCATGATCGGCAGCAGAATCAAGCCCAGTCCGGGGTTGCTGCCGAAGATCAGCGCCGCCATCGGTGCTCCCGCCGCCAATGACTTCTTGCTGGCGCAGAACACGGCGGCCACCTTGTCGGCGTGGCTGAAGCCCAGCAGTTTGGCGGTGCGTGTGGTCAGCAGCAGGATCAGCGCCAACAGCAAGGCGCTGCCGCCCACGGCCATGGCCAATACCGATGCGCCCTGCTGCTGCCACAGCCCCGATACCATCGAATTGCAGAAGGCGGCATACACCAGCAGCAGGATCACGGCCTTGTCGATCAAGTTGGTGTAGCGCTTGTGCCGGCCGAAGAATTTGCCGAACAACGGCCGCATTAGTTGCCCCAGCACCAGCGGCAACAGCAGCATGGCGCACAGGTCGAGCAGGGTTTCCCCCAGGTCGATGCCTCCCGAACCGCCACCGACCACCAGCGCGCACAGAAACGGCGTGATGAAGATACCCAGCACGCTCGACAGGCTGGCGTTGAGGATCGCTGCTGGCACGTTGCCGCCCGCACTGCCCGTCAATGCCACCGATGACGAAATGGTCGAGGGCAGGGCGGCAAGGTACAGAAAGCCCACCATCAAGGTGCCGGGAATGAACGCGCCAAGGGTCTTGTCGCAGGCCAGCCACAGCAGCGGGAACACCACGAAGGTGAAGGCCTGCACCATCACATGCAGGCGCCAGTTTTTCAATCCGTGGCGGATCTGCTCGCTGGACAGGTTCATGCCATGCAGAAAAAACACCACGAACACGCCGATATTGGTCACCAGACCTGCGTGCATGGCACCGCCGGTGGCGCCGAACCTCGGAAAAATCCAGGCCAGTAGGACTGCCAGCACCATGCCGCAGAGGAACCAATCGGTTACCACGCGCTTGAGGTGTTTGAGAATGTGCATGAATGAATCGCCTGTGCGTCGATGGACATTGAGAACGGCAGGCTAACTCAGGCACTCTATTGCCGTCTTGCGACAGAGGGCCAATCAATGCCGCCAAACGGACATGCATCGTCACCACGCCCCATACCCGCCCTGGCAAGCCTGCCTCGACCGTTGTATGCGCGTGCCGAAAGCCTGGGTGCGGGATCGTGGACGCCCGCCCATCGACATGATTGGGCGCAGTTTTCCTACGCCATCAGTGGCGTCCTCGGCGTGCACACCGATGAAGGCAGTTTCTTCGCGCCGCCGCAGTGGGGTATCTGGATTCCGGCGGGAGTGGAACACAAGGTCGTTACCTCGATGCGCGCCGAGATGCGCAGTCTGTACGTGCGCAGAGAAGAGTCGCCCTTCCTCACGGAGCACTGCAAGGTGCTTGAGGTCACCCCGCTGGCACGCGAACTGATCAAGGGTTTCTGTGAGTTGCCCCATGACTACCCAGCCGGTGACACCGCTCAGTCACGTCTGGTGCAGGTATTGCTGGATCAGTTGGCAGGCTTGCCCGAGGTGGCGTTCTCGTTGCCCCTGCCCAGGGATCATCGGCTGTTGGCGTTGTGCAACCAGCTGATCGCTGCTCCCGATCAGGCCACCACGCTGACCCAGTGGGCAGGGCGCCTGGGAACTTCGGAAAAGACCCTGATGCGCCTGTTCCAGCGCGAAACCGGCATGAGCTATCGGGCCTGGCGGCAGCGCATGCGGCTGCTGTCGTCGCTGCAGGCGCTGGAAAACGGTGACAGTGTGACCACGGCCGCATTGAACAACGGTTATGAATCGACATCGGCCTTCATCGCAGCTTTCAAGGCGCTGTTCGGTTTCACTCCTGGCGAGCTTTAATGCGTGAGCGCCGCTGTCCATCAGCTGCGAAAGCGCTATGATCGTCCACCGCTTGGCGAGTTGTTTGCATCCTTTTACAGGCTCGGGTCGGCAAGCCGCGCTCGCTGTGAGACGATGCCGCCAGAATTCGCGTGTTTGGCTACGAAGGACCCAGAATAAAAGCTGATGAAGACTCCAAAACGCATTGAACCGCTGATCGAGGACGGTCTGGTGGACGAGGTGCTGCGACCGCTGATGAGCGGTAAAGAAGCAGCTGTCTATGTGGTGCGCTGTGGCAAGGAATTGCGCTGCGCCAAGGTCTACAAGGAGGCGAACAAACGAAGCTTTCGCCAGGCGGCCGAATATCAGGAAGGCCGCAAGGTGCGCAACAGCCGACAGGCTCGGGCCATGGCCAAGGGCTCCAAGTTCGGCCGCAAGGAAACCGAGGACGCCTGGCAGAACGCCGAGGTCGCGGCGTTGTTCCGGCTGGCCAGCGCCGGTGTGCGTGTGCCCAAGCCGTACGATTTTCTCGAGGGCGTCTTGCTCATGGAGATGATCTGCGACGAGGACGGCGATGCAGCCCCACGTCTCAACGACGTCGAGCTGGAACCGGACCAGGCGCGCGAGTACCACGCGTTCCTCATCCACCAGATCGTGCTGATGCTGTGCACAGGCCTGGTGCACGGCGACCTCTCCGAGTTCAACGTGCTGCTGACACCCGATGGCCCGGTGATCATCGATCTGCCGCAGGCCGTGGATGCGGCGGGCAACAACCATGCCTTCAGTATGCTCGAGCGTGACGTCGGCAACATGGCCAGCTATTTCGGCAGGTTCGCTCCCGAGCTTCGCCAGACGCGCTACGCCAAGGAAATGTGGGCGTTGTACGAAGAAGGCAAACTGCACCCGGCCAGCGTGCTGACCGGCGAGTTCGCAGAGGAAGAAGTGGAAGCCGATGTGGGCGGGGTCATGCGTGAAATCGAGGCCGCGCGCCTGGACGACATTCGCCGACGCGCCGCACGCGAGGCCGATGACCAGCCGACCAAGCCAACGGAAGAACCGCCTCCGCCCTGGTTGCAATAAGCGGCCTGCTTGCCAGCTGACGCCGTTTTCCCTTGGTCAGCTGCAACAGCCCCCGGATGCCAGCTCCTGAAGGATCGGGCAGTCCGGGCGGTCATCGCCGTGACAGTGTTCCACCAGGTGTTCAAGGGTGTTGCGCAGGCTGCTCAGCTCGCCGATGCGGCGGTCGAGCTCGTCGATATGCCGGCGAGCCAGCTGCTTCACGTCGGCGCTGGCACGCTTGCGGTCTTGCCACAGCGTGAGCAGCCTGGCCACTTCCTCCAGGGAAAACCCAAGGTCGCGCGAGCGCTTGATGAAACCGAGCGTGTGCACGTCCGCTGCCTGATACAGGCGGTAGCCGCTGTCGCTGCGCACGGCTGGCGCGAGCAGGCCGATCGACTCGTAGTAACGGATCATCTTTGCGCTGAGGCCGCTTTCGCGGGCGGCCTGGCCAATGTTCATGCTCGAAATGTCCTCGGATGCGTTTGCGCCAGTATCAACCTTGCCCCGCTGGCAAGGTCAATACTCCAGTGGCTCGGGCTTCAAGTACAAGCCGGCGCTGCCTGCAGCGATCCGGAATTTCTGAATCTGCCCGGCCTGCAGGGTCACGATTACCGGTTTGTACTCGGTCATGCCCGGCGCGCACCCAGGCGTTTGCCCCGGAAGCTGACGCAAACCGACCGACACGGGGCCTGGCGGCAGGTTGAACGACGTGGCCTGCTCCTGAAACAGCCGCCCGACCAGTTGGTCCTGCAGGTACACCCCGATCTCGCAGGACGTGGCGACTTCCAGGCGCTCGCGGGAAACGATCAGAATGCCGTATGGCTGACCGGTACTGGCACCGGCCCAACAGCTCTGCGCTGCCAGGGCACACATTCCGAAAAGCCATGCAGTGGTAGGGCGCATCGAGTTACTCCTGGCAGGGTGGCAAGCGTCCAGCTTGGACGAGCCGCACGGGGAATTCCAGCCCGGCCGATCCGTGCAGAACTTGATCTTTACCTTGACCTTGCCCCGATGGGAAGGTTGAGAATGATCGCAATCCCGTCCAGCGAGGTATCACCCATGCAACAGTTCACCGTGCAAGGCATGACCTGTGGCCACTGCGTACGTGCCGTGACCCAGGCAATCACCGCTCAGGATCCGGCTGCCCAGGTCCAGATCGACCTGGCAGTCGGCAAGGTCGAAATCGACAGCAACCTGCCGCCCGAGCGAATCGTCCAGCTGATCAGCGAAGAAGGCTACAGCGCGACACCCGCGTAACCCGGTTAGACTACGTCGCCTGTATTGTCAGGACGTAGTGAATACCCGATGAACTTCAAGACCATTCTGATCCTGGGGGCGCTCAGCGCATTCGGCCCCCTGGCGATCGACTTCTACCTGCCGGGCTTCCCTGCCATGGCGCTTGCCTTCGGCACCGACGAAAAGCACATCCAGACCACCCTGGCTGCCTACTTCCTCGGTTTGTCGATCGGCCAACTGATATACGGCCCGGTCGCCGATCGCTTCGGTCGCCGGGTGCCCCTGCTCGTGGGCGTTTCGCTGTTCACCGCAGCTTCGCTGGCCTGTGCCTTCGCACCCACCCTGGACTGGCTCATCGTTGCCCGTTTCGTCCAGGCCCTGGGCGGTTGCGCTGGCATGGTGCTGGCCCGCGCCATCGTCAGCGACAAGTGCGATGCAGTCGGCTCGGCCAAGGTGTTCTCGCAACTGATGCTGGTCATGGGCCTGGCGCCGATCCTGGCACCTATGCTCGGTGGCGTACTGGTCAACAGTTGGGGCTGGCAGTGGATCTTCATCCTGCTCACCCTGTTCAGCGCCGCCTGCACCTTGGCCGTCGCCTTGGGCCTGCCGGAAAGCATGCCCGCCGACAGACCCAGACGCCCCCTTGCAGGCGCCCCCAGGCTGTACGGCGGCTTGTTGCTGGACCCTGTGTTCATGGGGCATGCGCTGACCGGCGGAATCGCCATGGCCGGCATGTTCGCCTACATCGCCGGGTCACCGTTCGTATTCATCAAGCTCTACGGCGTACCTGCCGAACACTATGGCTGGCTGTTCGGCAGCAATGCCGCAGGGTTCATCCTGATGGCGCAGGTCAATGCGCGCCTTCTGTCGCGCCGCGGTCCGGCGTTGCTGCTGTCACGCACCGTATGGGTGTACATGGCAGCGGGTGCTGTGCTGCTGGCACTCAGTGCGCTGCGGCCAACGGTCTTGTGGCCATTGCTGATCCCTTTGTTCGTCTGTCTGGCGAGCCTGGGCGGGATCATCCCCAACGCCTCGGCGTGTGCCATGAGCGGGCAGGGCTCACGCGCCGGCAGCGCTTCGGCGCTGTTGGGGTGCCTGCAATTCAGTCTTGCCGCCGCCGCCGCGTCGTTGGTCGGATTACTGCACGACGGCACGGCAATGCCGATGGCCTGGGTGATCGCTGGCTGCGGCATCCTTGCCGTCTGTGCGGCAGTAATGACACGCCGCTGCCAGCAGCGGCGCGACCTGCAGACAGCCCGCTAACCGGCGCTGGCCCCCCGCGCCTGCGGCAGGCCGTGGGGCGCCTGCAAGCGGGCTTCGAGGGTGGCGATGAAGGCCCGCGCCTCGGCTTCGCTGCGGAATGACACCGCATGCTGGTCCATACGCACCTGCCAGCAGCTGCCGCGTGGTTGCTTCAACTCAGAAAGAAGAACTTTCATTGCGATGTCCTCGGGCTCGAGATGAGGACCCAGTTTAGTCCTCATTTCGGGCGTGCGAGCGTCATCGGGTGCCCGTCAGACTGACGGCGAGGCAGCGCGAACCAAACAATCATGTAGGTCTGCAAGGACGGACATTGCGGGAAAAGTCCGCCCCGGCTGTGGGGTCAAACCTGTAATGAATGATGTATCCAACCGGTCTTCAGGCAACAGAGCGACGCGTTGCGGGCGCTTGAGCAAGCGTCCCGGAAAATGCCGTCGGTAAGGGCGGGCCATACAAGTACAGGGTATTGCACACCCCTCGCATTCGATGCTGGTCCCCGGCGCTTTCGTCCAATTCCGTACAACGGCGGGGTGCATATAATCACCCCGGCAACCATTGCCAGATTGACGAACGTTTCCACAGGGAGTGAACACATGCAACCAACACCTTGCATCAGCCGGATCGCCACATTGCTGGCCGACCCCAAGCGCAGCGCCATGCTCTGGGCGCTCATCGACGGCACCACGCGAGGCGCCGACGAGCTGGCATCGCTGGCAGGTGTCTCGCCCTCGTCGGCAGGCGCGCATCTGGCGCGGCTGTCGGCAGGTGGTCTGCTGACCCTCGAAGCGCGTGGGCGCAAGCGTTTCTTCCGTCTGGCCAAGCCTGAAGTAGGGGCGGCGGTGGAGGCATTGGCCAGCGTCTCGTTGGTGCAAGCCAATGCGGGAATGGCGGCGCGCATCAGCGTGCCCAAACCGCGCTCGCCCAAGGCCCTGCATCAGGTGCGGCTGTGCGGTGATCATCTGGGCGGCGTGCTGGCGGCCGACCTGTTCCAGCGCATGGTCCAGAACGGCTGGCTCGAACACTATGAACAGCGGCTCGAAGTGACGGCGCTGGGCAGCAGCCGCCTGGCCAGCCAAGGCATCTATACGCAGGCACTGGTCAATCGCGAGCGCCAGCCGCTGCACAGCTGTTGCGACTGGAGCACCCAGCGCCCGCACGTCGGCGGCGCACTGGGTGCAGGGTTGCTGACCCTGTTCCTGCAGTCGGGCTGGCTCAAGCTCAACGAAGACAGCCGCACGCTGCAGGTTACCCGTCTGGGCATGAGCGAGATCGGTCGCTTGGGTACGTGATGGGGCGGGTGAGGCCGGGGTTCGACCCCGCCGGCCTCATTGCTTGATCAGGCGAGCGTCCAGGCTATTCTGCGCCAGGCGTTTGGCTTGGTCCTTGGTCATACCTAGATGGGTGTACAGCGCGTGGTAGTTCTCGGTGACGTAGCCGCCGAAATAGGCCGGGTCATCGGAATTGACCGTGACCTTCACGCCGCGCTCGAGCATGTCGAGAATGTTGTGCTGGCTCATGTGATCGAACACACACAGCTTGGTGTTGGAGAGCGGGCATACGGTCAGTGGAATCTGCTCGTCGATGATGCGCTGCATCAGGCGCTCGTCCTCGATGGCACGCACGCCGTGGTCGATGCGCTGGATCTTGAGCAGGTCCAGGGCTTCCCAGATGTACTCGGGCGGGCCTTCCTCACCGGCGTGGGCGACTGTCAGGAAGCCCTCGTCGCGGGCGCGGTCGAACACGCGCTTGAACTTGCTCGGCGGATGGCCCATCTCGGAGCTGTCCAGACCCACGGCAACGAACGCATCACGGAAAGGCAAGGCCTGATCCAGGGTCTTCTGCGCCTCGTCTTCGCTCAAATGGCGCAGAAAACTAAGGATCAGCCCGCTGTCGACGTTCAGCTGGGTACGGCCGTCATTCAGTGCGGCAGTGATGCCGCCCAGCACCGTTTCAAAGGCGATACCGCGGTCGGTGTGGGTCTGCGGATCGAAGAACGGCTCGGTGTGTACGACGTTCTGGGCCTGGCAGCGCAACAGATAGGCCCAGGTCAGGTCGTAGAAATCCTGCTCGGTGCGCAACACGTCGGCACCGCGGTAATACAGGTCGAGAAACTCCTGCAGGTTATTGAACGCATAGGCTCCACGCAGCGCCTCCACATCATTCCAGGGCAACGCGATCTTGTTGCGCTCGGCCAGGGCGAACAGCAGCTCGGGTTCCAGCGAGCCTTCCAGGTGCATGTGCAGTTCGGCCTTGGGCAAGGCATTGAGCCAGTCGTACATGGTGTTTTCGTTCTCTCATCAGGTGCAATCGTGCTCGATTCTACAGGTATTGCCCTTCACTCGCAGCCGCGAGGGCCCAACCGGCAGGTTCGTGCCGACGCCCGGCGGGCCGGCCCCGGTCGGATGCCAGGCCATTCACGTCGAGGCGCGCGTGCTTTTTTCCACCACGCACATCGGCGTGCCCGCCACCGGCTCACGGACGATCTGCACCTGCACCTCGAATACCTGCTGCATCAATTGGGCATCGACGACCTGCCCAGGCGGACCATCGGCCACCAGGCGACCTTGATGCATCACCGCCAGATGATCGGCGTAGCGGCAGGCCTGGTTGATATCGTGCAACACCGTAACCACGGTCTTGCCTTCGGCGGCAAGCTGACGCATCAGGTCGAGCAGCTCGACCTGATGGCTGATATCCAGGTAGGTCGTGGGCTCGTCGAGCAACACCACCGGCGTATTCTGCGCCAGCACCATGGCCAGCCAGGCCCTTTGCCGCTGGCCGCCGGAGAGGTCCGCCAGCGCGGTGTCGGCCAGTGATTCCAGGCCCATGCGCTGCAGGGCCTGCTCCACGGCATTGCGGTCCGTGCCGCTCAGGCGCCCCCAGAAGCTGTTGTGCGGACTGCGCCCATAGGCCGCCAGCTGGGCAACGCTGACCCCTTCGGGAATGGGCAATACCTGCGGCAGGAACGCCACATGCTGCGCCAACGCGCGCGACGACAGCTGCGCGTAGGGTTGGCCATCCAGGCTCACCGTCCCGCATTGCGGCGTGATGATGCGTGCCAGGGCCTTGAGCAGCGTCGACTTGCCACAGCCATTGGGCCCGATCAGCGCGGTGACTTGCCCGGCAGGCGGGGTGAACGAGAGATTGCGTACGATAGGTGTGGCGCCGTAGCCGATATCGACGCTGTCGGCCTTGATGATGCTCATGATGTCAGCCCTTGAAGCGTGCCAGCAGCCAGAGAAAGTAAGGTGCGCCGATGACCGCGGTCAGAACGCCCGCCGGGATCTCGCTGGGCGCGATCAGTGTGCGTCCCAGCGTGTCGGCCAGCACCAGCAACAGAGCACCGATCAGCATCGAGGCCGGCAGCAGGTGCTGATGATGCCCGCCCACCAGGCGGCGCGCCATGTGCGGCGCGACCAAGCCAAGAAAGCCAACCGGGCCGATGATGCCCACCCCCAGGCTGCTCAACAGCACCGCTGCGCCCATCGCCAGCCAGCGTGTGCGCTTGAGTGCGGTACCCAGGCTGTGGGCTGCTTCGTCGCCCAGGCCGATCAGGTTCAGCGGTTTCGCCAGGCCCAGCGCCAATGGCATCAGCACCACGAACGGCAGGGCCAGCGCCAGATGATGCCAACTGCGGCTCCACAGGCTGCCCGTCAAGGCCAGCAACGCCGTGTTGATGTCCAGCGGGTGCGACAGAATCAGAAACTCGGTGATGCTCGACAGGGTCACGGCGATCGCCACCCCGGACAACGCAAAGCGCACGCCGGAAAAACTCACACCGCTGTTGTACAGCGCCAGCAGCAGTGCGCCGCCGGCGCCGCCCACGCCGGCCACCAGCGGCAGCCAGGTAAAGGGCAGCTGCGGTACCGCGATGATGGCAATGGTCAGGGCCAGCCCGGCGCCCTGGGTCACCCCCAGAATCTCCGGGGAAGCCAGCGGGTTGCGAATCACCCCCTGCACCAGGGCGCCGGCCAGGCCCAGGGCGCTGCCGGTCAGGATCGCGATCAGCCCGCGCGGCAGGCGGTGGTTCCACACCTCGAAGTCCAGCGGGTCATGCGCCAGCAAACGCTCGAACACTGCATTTGGCGCCAGCCATGAGGTGCCTGCACTCAAACTCAGCCACAACGCCGCAAGCAACAGCGCGAGCAGGATCAGCAGGCGAGGGTAGGGCCGAATCATTGCGTGCGCCTGGCAAGGTAAAGGAAGAACGGTGCGCCGATCAATGCGGTCACCACCCCGGCAGGCGTCTCCGCCGGGAAGGCCACGGCGCGGCTGACCAGATCGGCCGCCAGCACGATCGCCGCACCCAGCAAGGCGCTCGCCGGAATCAGCCAGCGATAGTCGTTGCCCAGGTATTGCCGGGCGATGTTCGGCGCGATCAGGCCCACGAAGCCGATCGGACCGACCGCGCAGACACTGGCACCCACCAGCAGCAGACTGGCGAAAAACACCTGCAGGCGCAGGCCGGCGATACCGACGCCCAGCGAGCGAGCCGCATCCTCGCCCAGATTCACCAGGTTCAGGCGTGGCGCGCAGAAGAGTGCCCACAGGGCACCGATCAGAGTGCAGGGCCACAACAGTTGCAGTTGCGCAGCACCGACGTTGGCCAGCGATCCGGCCAGCCAGTTGAGCACGCTCTGTGCCTGCGCCTCGACCAGTATCACGGTCAGCCGCGTCAACGCCGCACACAGTGCCGCTACGGTCACTCCGGCCAGCACCAGTCGGCCTTGCGCCGCCGCTGGAGACCAGGCGCCACCCAGGCTGAAAACGATCACCCAGGCCAGGGCACCCCCCACACACGTCATCAGCAACGCGCCGCCTGCGAACGGCAGGGCCACCAGGCCCGTGGAGAACAACGCCAGGCCCAGCGCGGCGCCTGCCGTGACCCCGAACAGGGACGGCGACGCCAAGCGGTTGCGGGTAATGCCCTGCATCAATGCACCGGCCAGTCCCAGGCAGGCACCGACCAACGCCGCGCAAAGTGCCCGTGGCACCCGCAGCTGGGCGACGATATAGGCCATGTTGCCGCCCTCACGGCCCTGGCTGAACAGCCCGTTGAAGGCATCCGCCTGGCTGATCGTGAACGGCGACCAGGCGTACAGCGACATCCAGAACAGCCCGGCGACGACCACCGTGCCCAGCGCCATCGCCCACCAACGCCTCATTCAGGGCGTCATGGCGGCTTTGCCGCCCTTGAGAATGGCCAGGGCGTCTTCGGCAATCTGCTCGGACGCCATCACCCCGCGGTTGCGGGCCCAGGTGTCACCGTCGACCTCTGCAACCTGATGATTGCGCACTGCGCCCAGCACTTGCCACAGCGGCTGCTGGCTCCAGCTGTCGACCAGGCTCGGATGCCGGTAGTGCCCGACGAGCAGCCACGCAGGGTCCAGCGCCAGCAGTTGTTCCAGGCTGACGAACTCGGTCGGTGCCGCGTTGCTGCGTACCGGCGGAACCTGCAAACCGATTGCCGCCAATACGCTGCCCGCATAGGAGTGCGGTCCATGTACGGAGAAGCTGTCTTCCCGCGCCACACCGAACAGCACCTTGGTACCGGCGGGCACCTGCCCGGCGATGTCGGCGAGGCTGCGACGGTTCTGCGCGATCCGCGCCTGCATCGCCTCGCTCTTGCCCAACGCCCGGCCAATCAACTCGGCGGACTTCAAGCTGCCTTCATAGTCTTCCCCGCGCGAAGGCAGCAGCAAGGTCGGCGCCAGGCTTGCCAGGTCAGCGTACAGCGCCTGATGGCGATTGAGATCGGCAATGATCAGGTCAGGCTTGAGCCGCGCGATCTGTTCGATGCTGGGCTGGGCGCGCAGGCCCACCGAGCTCCACTGACCAATGGCCTGACGTACTCTGGGCAATACGCGATTGGCATCGCCATCGTCGGCGGCACCAACCGGGGTGACGCCCACTGCCGCCAGGCTATCGAGAAAGGAGAACTCCAGCACCACCACACGTTGCGGCGCCTGGGGCAGATGGACGGTGTGCTGGCCATCATTGATATCGATGGGCGCTGCGACGATGAGTCGTGTGCACAAGGCCAGGGCACTGGCGACGATCATCGAGGTGAGGCGGGAACTGCGCATGGACAAATACCTTCGCTGTGGAACCTGCGCGCTGGGCGGGCGCGCAAAAACGGCGGGTACTATTCCATATCAGGCTGTCGTGATCAAAAAACATTCTCTTTTACGAGTGTTTCGCGCTTTCGGAATTACCCTCGAAACGAGGGGTGCAACTCAGCACTCCACCAGGTTGACCGCCAAACCGCCGCGCGAGGTTTCCTTGTACTTGTCGTGCATGTCGGCGCCAGTGTCACGCATGGTCCGGATGGCGTGATCCAGCGAGATGAAGTGCTCGCCATCACCGCGCAGCGCCATTTGCGCGGCATTGATCGCCTTGACCGCGGCAATCGCATTGCGCTCGATGCACGGCACCTGGACCAGCCCTCCGACCGGATCGCAGGTCAGCCCCAGGTTGTGCTCCAGGCCGATTTCCGCTGCGTTCTCGACCTGTTCGGGCGTGGCACCCAGCACCTCGGCCAAGCCGGCAGCCGCCATGGCGCAAGCCGAACCCACTTCACCCTGGCAGCCCACCTCGGCGCCGGAAATCGACGCGTTCTTCTTGCACAGGATGCCTACCGCCGCAGCTGCCAGGAAGAACCGGACCACGTCGTCGGCCGACGCTTCCGGGCAGAACTTCATGTAGTAGTGCAACACCGCCGGAATGATCCCGGCCGCGCCGTTGGTGGGGGCGGTCACCATGCGCCCGCCGGCGGCATTCTCCTCGTTCACCGCCAGAGCAAAGACGTTGACCCATTCCATGGCACTGAGGGTGGAGCCAATGACGTTAGGCTTGCCGATCTCCTGCAGGTTCTGGTGCAGACGATAGGCCCGGCGGCGCACGTTCAGCCCGCCTGGCAGAATGCCTTGCCCGGTCAGACCTTTGTCCACGCAGGCCTGCATCGCTTGCCAGATCACCGCCAACTGTTCGCGGATCTGCGCTTCGGAACGCCAGGCCTTTTCGTTTTCCATCATCAGTGCCGCAATGCTCAGGCCGGTGCGCTTGCACAGGCTCAGCAACTGCGCCGCCGAGGAAAAGTCGTAGGGCAGGACGGTGGTGTCGTTGTCCAGCACACCGCTGGCAGCCTGCTCGGCATCGACCACGAAACCGCCACCAACCGAATAGTAGGTCTGCTCGTGCACCTCGCCGTTCTGCAGGTGCGCCACCAAGGTCATGCCATTGGGGTGGTAGGGCAGGCTCTCATCGAGCAGAAGCATGTCGCGCTGCCAGTCGAAATGAATCGCGTGATCGCCCAGCTGCAGGCATTGCCGCCGGATCACTTCGTCGACTCGAGGCCCGACGGTGTCCGGGTCGACCCGGTCCGGCCATTCGCCCATCAAGCCCATCAGGGTCGCGCGGTCACTGCCATGGCCTATGCCGGTGGCGGACAGCGAGCCATACAAGCGGGCTTCGATCCGCTCCACCAGCGGTGCCATGCCTTGTTCGGTGAGATTTTTGGCAAACAGGGCAGCGGCGCGCATCGGGCCCACCGTATGCGAACTGGAGGGGCCGATGCCGATCTTGAACATGTCGAATACGCTGATAGCCATGTCTGCCTCATTCTCTCTCTATACACTCGTGCCTTATCTTTGGCCTGACAGACATTTCAGACAAACGATACTTACTAAGTCACTGTTTAGCGGGGCTCACCGATGAGCAAGATCCTCAATGCCCAAATGCACGCCTGGCTGCAGGTGTTTGCCTGCGCCGCGCGGCATCTGTCCTTCACCCGCTGCGCCGATGAATTGCATGTGACCCCCGGTGCCATCAGCCAGCAGATGAAGCAATTGGAAGATCGCCTGGGCTTTGCGCTGTTCCATCGGGTGGGTCGCGGCCTGCAATTGACTGCACAGGGCCAGCGCCTTGCGGTGGTCGCCAACGAAGTGCACAGCCGCATCGACGAAGAACTGCGGCTGTTGCATTCCGGCACCATCGGCGGGGTGTTCAAGCTGCGCAGCATCCCTTCCTTTTTGAGCAAGTGGCTGATGCCACGGTTGCCCAGCCTCGAGCGGGCTTTTCCCGAGCTCCAGCTGCGGGTGATCGCCGAGGACAGCAGCGGCTCACTGCGTGACGACGATTTCGACCTGGCCATCGACCTCAACGATGGCAGCTACCCAGGCCTGGTCACTACACCGTTGCTGGAAGAGGAGCTGTTCCCGGTGTGCTCGCCCACTCTGCTTGAGGGTCGTCCGCCATTGGACAGCCCTGGCCAGCTGGTGCACTTCCCATTGCTGCACGACATAACCGCCTGGCGCGGCAGCTATGAATATGCAGAGTGGGAGTTCTACCTCTCGGCGATAGGCGCCGAAGGCATCGATGTGCGCCGCGGCCACACTTTCAATCGCAATCACCTGACCATCGATGCGGCGCGCATGGGCATGGGTGTTGCCATCGCCCGTCGCGCGCTGATCACCGATGAGCTGGAACAAGGCTCGCTGATCGTGCCGTTCGGATGGCCCATCCAGGCCCGCAAGAAATACGTGCTGGCGTACCGCGAAGGCGCACTCAATACGCCAACCCGACGTGCCATCCATGACTGGTTGGTGGCCCAGGCACAGGTCTGCCCCTGAACCTTTGCAGCTGTCGCGTACTCTGATCCGCTGATTCTTGTTACATCCAGTTACTTTCAGCGGCACAGGTCGCAGCAATCAGCGAAGGCAGGCCATGATCGCGTTACTCAAGCAGGAAAAATTTCTACTTCTGGCGGTGATCGCCGCATGCATTGCCTTCCCGGCCGAGCACTACCTGCTCAGCCATGGTCAAGGCGTGGCACTGGGCGCGGGTATCGCCCTGGTCGTGGCGATCATCTTCGCCTCGGTGCGAGTTGCCGGGCACGCCGAGTTGCTCGCCGAAAAATTCGGTGACCCCTACGGCACCATGATCCTCACCCTGTCGGCGGTGCTGGTCGAAGTAGTGGTACTGGGCATCATGATGAGCAACGAGCCATCACCGACCCTGGTGCGCGACACCATCTATTCGGCGGTCATGCTCGACATCAACGGCATTCTCGGGCTCGCGGCACTGATGGGCGGGCTCAAGCATGGCGAACAGTCCTACAATGACGATTCGGCGCGCAGCTACAGCGTCATGATCCTCACCGCCATGGGTGTGTCCATGGTGGTGCCGGAGTTCATCCCCGAGGGCAACTGGAAAGTCTACTCAGGCTTTACCATCGGCGCCATGCTGGTGCTCTACGCCTTGTTCCTGCGCATGCAGGTCGGGCCGCACAGTTACTTCTTCAGCTACAACTATCCGGAAAAGAAGAAGCGCAAGGGCGTGACCACCGAACCCGAGAAGCCGGTTCACCTGGGTTGGTCGGTGGGTACCCTGGTGTTCGGTATCGTCGTCATCGGCGCCCTGGCCGAAGTCATGTCCAAGACCATCGACCTGGGTCTCGAGGGCACCGGCGCACCACCGGTAATGACGGCCATTCTGGTGGCAGCCATTTCCGCTGCGCCGGAAATCCTGACTGCACTGCGTGCAGCATTGGCCAACCGCATGCAATCGGTGGTCAACATTGCCCTGGGTGCCTCGCTGTCAACGGTGATCCTTACCGTACCGGTCATGGAAGGCCTGGCCCTGTACAGCGGCCAGCCATTCCAGATGGCAATGACACCGGTGCAGACAGTGATGATCTTCATCACCCTGCTGGTCTGCGCGATCAACCTCAACGACGGCGAAACCAACGCCATCGAGGGCATGACTCACTTCGTGTTGTTCGCGACCTTCATCATGCTGTCGATCCTGGGCCTGTAAACCACCGTCTACCTGGCAACGCCCGCATCCTGTAGGAGCGGGCAGTGCCCGCGAAGAGGCCCCTGCTGACACCACCGCTTCCCCCGGACCTCACCAGTCGATCTTCTCGCCCTTGTAATCGAGAAACTGCAACCCACCCTTGCCCAGCTGCGCGGTGATCACATCCACCAATCCACGGGTACTGGTGGCAACGTCCAGACTGGCACCGTCGCCGCCCATGTCGGTCTTCACCCAGCCCGGATGCATCGACAGCACCGTCAACTGCGGCCGCGCCAACTCGGTCACGAAGGTATTGGTCATCGAATTCAAGGCCGCCTTGCTCGCCTTGTACAAGGCCATGGGCGACCCTTCAGGCATCGCCACACTGCCCAGCACCGAACTCATGAAGGCGATCGCACCGCCATCGGCGACATTGCCCGCCAGTCGCTGGGCCAGACGGATCGGCGCCACGGCATTGATGACGAACAGTTCACCGATGTCTGCATCGCTGGCCTGGTCGGTGTTGTAGCCCGCCGGCCCGGACACCCCGGCATTGATGAACAGCAGGTCGAAGGTTTGCTGCTGCAGCCGCAGGCTCAGGGCGTCCATGGACTCCAGGCGAGTCATCTCCAGCGCCTCCACCTTCGCGCCGGTGGCCGTCAGCGCCGGCGGCACCTTGTCCAGATCGCGAACCGTGGCCGTCACCTCCCAGCCATCTTCGCTCAAGCGTTCCACCAGCCCCAGACCCAGGCCACGGGATGCACCAATCACCAACGCTTTCTTTGCAGTTGTCATTGCCACTCTCCTGAACAAAGGAAACAGACTAGCACTCGCTGTCAGCAACGACGCGCTCAAGACGCGACGGCTTGCAGCACGATCCGTCCCCTGGAAAGGTCGGCAAGCTGCTGCGCCAGGGTAGCGATGGCCTCACTGGCCACTGCCAGCTGCAGATCGACCCCATTGCTGGTGAAATCTTCTGCAGTCACCAACCCCTGAACCTCGGCCACCCGAAGCTTGACCAGGGCCAGCTCACTGAATGTGCAGGAACAGCTCACAGCCACCCGCGCGATCAACAGGCGCTTGGGCGCCTGCTGCAGGCATTTGTTCGCCCCTCCGCCATAGGCACGGGCCAACCCTCCTGTACCCAACTGAATGCCGCCGTACCAGCGAATCACCAGCACCACCACCTGATCGCAATCCTGTGCCTCGATCGCCGCCAGGATCGGTCGGCCTGCGGTACCGCCTGGCTCGCCATCGTCGTTGCTGCGGTACTGATCGCCCAGTTTCCACGCCCAGCAGTTATGGGTCGCGGCCAGGTCACTGGTCTGTTCGATGAAGGCCTGGGCGTCCTGCACGCTGGCTATCGGCGCGGCGAGGGTGATGAATCGACTCTTGCGAATCTCCTCGCGGTACTCGCAGGGTCCCAGCAGGGTAGAAGGCATGCTTATCTCTTGGCTGTTGCAGTGATCACACCGCAGGGGTCAAGCCGCATCCTTTCAGAATGATGCGGATCAGGTTGTCACTGGCGTGTTCGAAGTCATGCCGCGTCAGGCGCGCCTGTCCGGTCACCCGGCAGATCTGCGTGGCGAAGTCGGCGTAATGCTGGGTACTGCCCCACAGCAGAAAGATCAGGTGCACGGGGTCGACGGGGTCCATCTTGCCGGCGTCGATCCAGGCCTGGAACACCGCGGCACCCCCCGCGAACCAGCTGCGGTAGTCCTGGCTGAAGTACTCGCTCAGGCACTCGCCGCCGCTGATGATCTCCATCGCGAAGATCCGTGACGCCAGTGGCTGGCGGCGCGAGAACTCCATCTTGGCGCGGATGTAGCGGGTCAGCGCCTGCGCCGGATCATCCTCGGCGCGCAACGTATTGAAGGTGCTGTCCCACAGCTCGATGATGTTGCTCAGCACCGCAATGTACAGGCCGAGTTTGTTGGTGAAGTAATAGTGCAGGTTGGCCTTGGGCAAGCCTGCATTCAACGCAATGGTGTTCATGCTGGTGCCCTTGAAACCGTGCCGGGCGAACTCGTCTTCAGCCGCCTTCAGAATCGCTTCTTCATTCTTCTGGCGGATGCGGCTGGCAGGTTTGCCACTGACCGAGGCGCTGTGCGCGGGGACTTCGAGACTCATGGGCGATTTCCGAACCGATCGTTTGAATACTGCAGATGCGTTGATAGCGTACCCGCCCTGATCCGACAAGCCTTGATGGATAAACCACGACGATCCTTCAGCGCGTCTGCGCCAGGCTTTCCAGAAAGCTTTCCAGCACCAGATGGGGCCTTCTGCCCTTGCGCGTCACCCAGGACAACGTCAGGTCATAGAACCGCTCGCTCGGTTTCAACGCACGCAGACGCCCCTGTTGTACCCAGAAAGTGGCGTAATGGTCGGGCAGGTAGCCGATGTAGCGTCCCGTCAGAATCAGAAACGCCATGCCCTCGCGATCCGAGGCGCTGGCGGTGCACTTGAGCACCTGGTAACGCGCCTGGATATCGGCCGGCAGACGAAATGTCGGCGCGATGGCTTCCTGTGCGTTGAGGCGGTCGCCATCGAGCGCCTCGTCACTGGCGTAGAACAGCGGGTGGCCGACCGCGCAGTACAACAACGAACGCTCACTGTACAACGGCTGGTACTCGAGCCCCGACAGCGGGCTCGACTGCGGCACCACGCCAACGTGCAAGCTGCCATCGAGAACTCCCTGCTCGACCTGGCTGGGCGCGATCATCCGGATCTGGATGCGCACATCGGGCCCACGGTCCTTGAGTTGCGCCAGCGCATGGGTGATGCGCATGTGTGGCAGCGTCACCAAGTTATCGGTCAGGCCGATGTTCAACTCGCCACGCAGGTGCTGGTGCAGGCCGTTGACGCCGGTGCGGAAGCTTTCCAGCGCCGCCAGCAACTGCAGCGCCGATTGATAGACCTCGCGGCCTTCTTCGGTCAGGGAAAACCCTGCGCGGCCACGCTGACACAGGCGCAGGCCCAAACGCTGCTCGAGGTCGCTCATCTGCTGGCTGATCGCCGAACGACCGATGCCCAGGACGTTTTCCGCCGCAGAAAAGCCGCCGCACTCCACCACGCTGCGAAAGATGCGCAGCAGGCGAATATCGAAATCACTGACCTGCGCGAGCGGATCGGGGCGACGGCTCATAGTTTAGTAGCTGCCTGACTGAAGATCGCAAAAGTTGGGTTTTCCAGACTTTATCGTCGTGACACCGTAGAGGCAACACGCTTGTCATCGCGTCTTCAATCGCTCAATGAGGTCTGTGCACATGAACATGCCCGAGAACGCCCCTGTCGGCATCACCAGCCAGCTCAAGCTGGATGCTCACTGGATGCCGTACACCGCCAACCGCAGCTTCCAGCGTGACCCGCGGATCATCGTCGCGGCCCAAGGCAGCTGGCTGACCGACGACAAGGGCCGGCAGATCTACGACAGCCTCTCCGGCCTGTGGACCTGCGGTGCGGGCCATACGCGCAAGGAAATCCAGGAAGCGGTATCGCGTCAGCTCGGTGTGCTCGACTACTCGCCCGCGTTCCAGTACGGCCATCCGCTGTCCTTCCAGCTGGCGGAAAAAATCACCGACCTGACTCCCGGCAATCTCAATCACGTCTTCTATACCAACTCCGGCTCCGAGTGCTGCGACACCGCCGTGAAAATGGTCCGTGCCTATTGGCGCCTGAAAGGCCAGGCCACCAAGACCAAGATGATTGGCCGCGCCCGCGGCTATCACGGTGTCAACGTCGCCGGCACCAGCCTGGGCGGCGTCAACGGCAACCGCAAGATGTTCGGCCAGTTGATGGACGTGGACCACATTCCTCACACCCTGCTGCCGGGCAATACCTACTCCAAGGGTTCGCCGGAGGAGGGTGGCATTGCCTTGGCCGACGAGATGCTCAAGGTCATCGAGCTGCACGATGCTTCCAACATCGCCGCCCTGATCGTCGAGCCCATGGCCGGGTCGGCAGGTGTACTGCCACCGCCCAAGGGCTACCTCAAGCGTCTGCGTGAAATCTGCGACCAGCACAATATCCTGCTGATCTTCGATGAGGTCATCACCGGCTTCGGTCGCACTGGCGCCATGTTCGGCGCCGACACCTTCGGTGTGACGCCGGACCTGATGTGCATCGCCAAGCAGATCACCAACGGCGCCATTCCGATGGGCGCCGTCATCGCCAGCACCGAGATCTACCAGACCTTCATGAACCAGGCCACGCCTGAGTACGCCGTGGAGTTCCCCCACGGCTATACCTACTCGGCGCACCCTGTGGCCTGCGCCGCCGGCCTTGCCGCGCTGGACCTGCTGCAGCGCGAAAACCTGGTGCAGAACGTCGCCGAGCTGGCACCGCATTTCGAAAACGTGCTGCACGGCGTCAAGGGCGCGAAGAACATCGTCGACATTCGCAACTATGGCCTTGCCGGTGCGATCCAGCTGGCGCCACGCGATGGCGATGCCATCGTGCGCCCCTATGAGGTGTCCATGAAGCTATGGAAAGCCGGATTCTACGTGCGCTTCGGCGGCGACACCCTGCAGTTCGGCCCAACCTTCAACGCCCAGCCGCAAGACCTCGATCGCCTGTTCGATGCTGTTGGCGAAGCCCTCAACCAGATCGACTGACCTTTTTCCCAAGGAGCCCATTGCATGAGCACTATCCAACACTTGATCAACGGCGATCTGGTTTCCAGCGGCGACCGTACGGCCGATGTCTTCAACCCGTCGACCGGCCAGGCCATCCGCAAACTCCAGCTGGCCAGCCGCGAGACCGTGCAACTGGCCATCGACGCCGCCAAGGCCGCGTTTCCAGCCTGGCGCAAGACTCCAGCGGCCAAGCGTGCCCAGGTGATGTTCCGTTTCAAGCAACTGCTCGAGCAGAACGAAGCCAAGATCGCCCAGATGATCAGTGAAGAGCATGGTAAAACGCTGGAAGACGCTGCAGGTGAACTCAAGCGCGGCATCGAAAACGT
Source organism: Pseudomonas sp. CFBP 13602 (assembly GCF_014842725.1). Lineage (NCBI taxonomy): Bacteria > Pseudomonadati > Pseudomonadota > Gammaproteobacteria > Pseudomonadales > Pseudomonadaceae > Pseudomonas > Pseudomonas sp. CFBP 13602. The sequence continues at coordinate 517,820 of NZ_JACYVT010000004.1, forward strand.
CGAGTTCGCCTGCGCAGCACCTGAGGTGCTCAAGGGTGAGTACAGCCGCAACGTCGGTCCCAATATCGATGCCTGGTCCGATTTCCAGCCACTGGGTATCGTTGCCGGTATCACTCCGTTCAACTTTCCGGCCATGGTCCCGCTGTGGATGTACCCCTTGGCCATCGTCTGCGGCAACTGCTTCATCCTCAAGCCGTCCGAGCGTGATCCCAGCTCTACACTCTATATAGCGCAACTGCTGTTGGAGGCGGGCCTCCCGGCTGGCGTACTCAATGTCGTGCACGGTGACAAGGTCGCGGTGGACGCGCTCATCGAAGCGCCGGAGGTCAAGGCACTGAGTTTCGTTGGCTCCACGCCGATCGCCGAGTACATCTACAGCGAAGGCACCCGTCGCGGTAAACGCGTTCAGGCCCTGGGTGGCGCGAAAAACCACGCGGTGTTGATGCCCGACGCTGATCTCGACAACGCGGTCAGCGCCTTGATGGGCGCAGCCTACGGTTCCTGCGGTGAGCGCTGCATGGCCATTTCGGTAGCCGTGTGCGTCGGCGACCAGGTCGCCGACGCCCTCGTGGCCAAGCTGACTCCGCAGATCAAGTCGCTGAAGATCGGCGCCGGCACGTCTTGTGGTCTGGACATGGGCCCACTGGTGACCGCCCAGGCCCGTGACAAGGTCTCAGGCTATGTCGATGACGGTGAGCAGGCCGGCGCCAAGCTGGTCGTGGACGGTCGCGGTCTGAGTGTATCGGGCAACGAAGAAGGCTTCTTCCTCGGCGGGTGCCTGTTCGACCACGTCACTCCACAGATGCGTATCTATAAAGAAGAAATCTTCGGCCCGGTGTTGTGCATCGTCCGTGTCGAAAGCCTCGAGCAGGCCATGCAGTTGATCAACGACCATGAATACGGCAACGGCACTTGCATCTTCACCCGCGACGGTGAAGCGGCACGCCTGTTCTGCGACGAGATCGAAGTCGGCATGGTCGGCGTCAACGTACCGCTGCCGGTGCCGGTCGCCTATCACAGCTTCGGCGGCTGGAAGCGCTCCCTGTTCGGCGACCTGCATGCCTATGGCCCGGATGGCGTACGCTTCTACACGCGACGCAAGGCCATTACCCAGCGCTGGCCGCAACGTGCCAGCCACGAAGCCTCGCAGTTCGCTTTCCCTAGCCTTTAAGCGTCGAGAAAGGGCGGGCCGCCAGGCCCGCCCTTTGCTTTTAGGGATATGTGACAGTTTTTTGAAATTACCTGTTGACGCCCCTCTCAATGTGTCTATAATTCGCCCCACTTCCGGCGCAGCCGAAACGATAAACTCCTTGTTAATCAATGAGTTGGCCGTTTCAGAAGGTT